>DATBTJ010000105.1:0-11675 GCA_036559305.1 Jatrophihabitans sp. | reverse complement strand
CTCCAGCGGCGACACCGCGGTCGTCGTCAAGGGCGCGACGGACGTGTGGGTGAAGCTCGCGCGCTGCTGCACGCCCGTCCCCGGCGACGACATCCTCGGCTTCGTGACCCGCGGCGGGGGAGTCTCGGTGCACCGTCGGGCCTGCACCAACGCGTCCGCGCTGCTCGAGCAGAGCGACCGGCTCGTCGACGTCGAGTGGGCGCCCGCACCGGACCAGACCTTCGTCGTCTCGATCCAGGTCGAGGCGCTCGATCGCCACGGCCTGCTCTCCGACGTCACCCGGGTGCTGTCCGACGAGCGGGTGAGCATCCTGTCGGCGAACGTCTCGACCACCCGCGACCGCGTCGCCGTCAGCAAGTTCACCTTCGAGATGGCCGAGGCGAAGCACCTCGCGAACCTGCTGCGCACCATCCGCAACGTCGAAGGCGTCTACGACGCCTACCGGGTGCACGCCGCGCACTGAACCCGTCGGGCGCTACTTGACCGACTTCAGGTCCACGATGAACACCAGCGGCGAGTTCGGCGGGATGGTCGGCGGGCTGCCGTTCTTGCCGTACCCCATGGCCGACGGCACGATGATGATGCGCCGGCCGCCGACCTTCATCGGCGGCACACCGTTGCCCCCGCCGATGCCCTGGGTGAACCCGGGAACGACGCCGGTGAGCGGGAAGCTGGTGGGCAGGCCGCGCTTCCAGGACGAGTCGAAGTACTTGCCGTCCTTGTAGAGCACGCCGTAGTACTGCACGTTGACCGTGGACGTCGGGCTCGCGGCCTTGCCCTTGCCGACGACCAGGTCCTTGACCGCGAGCTTGCTCGGGTCACCGGACCCCTTGGACGTGACGACCGGGTAGCCCTTGAGGTCGGCCGCGCCCTTCACCGTCACGCCCTGGTATGACACCGCCTTGCCCTTGGCCGGCGGGTACCGGGTGGGCGTCGGGGTCGGCGACGCCGACACGGTGGGCGACGGCGAGGTGCTCGCCGTCCCGCCGCCGCCGGACGCGATCTTCTTCGGCTTGTTGTCGCTGCCGGTGAAGGCGAACAGCGCGACCACGATGACCGCGATCAGCACCAGAGTGCCGACGATCGAGGAGATGAGCGTCACGCGGCGACGCCGGGCCTCACGCTCGGCGCGGCGCTGCAGCTGGCGTTCGAGGTGTCGGCGCGCGGTGTCTCGGCGCTGCTTGTTCGTCGGCACGAGCGTGAAGTCTACGAAAGTCCACTTAGACGTGCGCTGTGTGCCCCGAAAGTCTGCGGATGCCCCTCGATAGGCTGGGGCCGACCGTGTCCACCGTCCGCCACTTGGGGGTGCTTCCGCCGTGCTGATCACGGGCTTCCCGTCGGAGGTCACCGCCACGAACTGCTGGGTCGTCGCGCCGGGCGACGGCGAGCAGTGCATCGTCATCGACCCGGGCATCGGCGCCACCGGTCAGCTGGACGAGATCATCGCCGAGCACCGCCTGCACCCGGTCGCCGTGCTGCTCACCCACGGCCACCTCGACCACACCTTCTCGGTGGTGCCGGTCTGCCAGGCCCGCGACGTGCCCGCCTACATCCACCCCCGCGACCGCGTGCAGCTCACCGACCCGTGGTCGGCGCTGTCGGTGCGCCCCGGCACTCCGCTGTTCGGCTCGCTGACCTTCGCCGAGCCCGACGACGTGCGCGAGCTCGCCGACGGGGAGAAGGTGAGCCTGGCCGGCCTCGACTTCGGGGTACGGCACGCGCCCGGGCACACCCAGGGCTCGGTCGTGTTCGGGCTCCCGAGCTCGGACGAGCCGATCCTGTTCAGCGGCGACGTGCTGTTCGCAGGCTCCATCGGCCGCTGCGACCTGCCCGGCGGGTCGATGGCCGACATGCAGCACTCGCTCCGCGAGGTGATCTTGCCGATGGACGACGCGACCGTCGTCCATGCCGGCCACGGCCCGTCCACCACCATCGCGCGCGAACGCGCCACCAACCCCTACCTCGTGGAGCTATGACCACATCGCTATCGGGCTTCCCGGAGCTGCTTCCCGCGCAACGCTTCGTCGAGCTCGCCGTCCTCGACCGGCTGCGCTCGATCTTCGAGGTGCACGGCTTCGCCCCCGTCGAGACCCGCGCGGCGGAACCGCTCGACTCGCTGCTGCGCAAGGGCGAGATCGACAAAGAGGTGTACGTGCTGCGGCGCCTGCACGCCGAGGACGGCGACGCCGGACTGGGTTTGCACTTCGACCTCACCGTGCCGTTCGCACGCTACGTGCTCGACAACGCCGGCCATCTCGATTTCCCGTTCCGTCGCTACCAGATCCAGAAGGTGTGGCGCGGCGAGCGCCCGCAGACCGGCCGCTACCGCGAGTTCACCCAGGCCGACATCGACGTGGTCGGCCGCGACGTCCTCGCCCCGCACCACGACGTCGAGATCGCGCGGGTGATGGCGGAAGCGCTCGGCGAGCTGGACTTCCTGCCCCCGCTGCGGCTGCAGGTCAACAACCGCAAGCTGATCGAGGGCTTCTACCGCGGTGTCGGCGCCAGTGACATCGCGAGTGTCATGCGGATCATCGACAAGCTCGACAAGGAGCCGGCCGAGGCGATCGCCAAGCAGCTCGTCGACGACGCCGGGCTGAGCGAGCAGCAGGCCGGCCAGTGCCTGGCGCTGGCCGAGATCCGCGCCAGCGACACCTCGTTCGTGTCGCGCGTCTGGTCACTCGGCGTCGCCCACCAGCTGCTGGACGAGGGGCTGGACGAGCTCGCGGCCGTGATCGACGGCTGCGCCTCGATCACGGCGGCCGGGCGCGGCGTCACCGTCGAGGCCGACCTGCGCATCGCGCGCGGGCTGGACTACTACACCGGGACGGTGTTCGAGACCCGGATGGCGGGCTTCGAGTCGCTGGGCTCGATCTGCTCCGGCGGCCGGTACGACTCGCTGGCCACCGACGGCAAGACCACCTTCCCCGGCGTGGGCATCTCGCTCGGGGTCACCAGACTGCTCATGCCGCTGTTCCAGCAGGGACTGCTGACCGCGAACCGGGCGGTGCCGTCGGTCGTGCTCGTCGCGGTGCCGAGCGAGGACGATCGCGAGCGCTGCACGGCGATCGCGCAGACGCTGCGCTCGCGGGCGGTGGCCACCGAGGTCGCGCCCGCGGCGCAGAAGTACGGCAAGCAGATCCGCTACGCCGAGCGGCGCGGTATCCCGTTCGTCTGGTTCCCGGGGACCGGCGACGACACCGACGAGGTGAAGGACATCCGCAGCGGCGACCAGGCGCCGGCCGATCCGACGACCTGGACCCCGCCGCCGGCAGACCTGCGACCGCAGGTGGTCGCCACGATTACCGACTCATTGAAGGACATGACGTGATTCGCACCCACGACGCCGGCAGCCTGCAGGCCTCCGACGCAGGCCAGACCGTCACCCTCGCCGGCTGGGTCGCCACCCGCCGCGACCACGGGGGAGTCACCTTCATCGACGTGCGCGACGCGAGCGGCACCGCGCAGGTCGTGTTCCGCGAGTCGGACGCCCACCACCTGCGCAACGAGTGGGTGATCGCGGTGACCGGCGAGGTGCGGCTGCGTCCCGAGGGCAACGTCAACGCCTCGATCGCGACGGGTGAGATCGAGGTCGTCGCCGCGCGGCTCGAGGTGCTCAACGAGGCGGCCACCCTGCCGTTCCAGGTCGACGAGCACGCCGAGGTGGGCGAGGAGGCGCGGCTGAAGTACCGCTACCTCGACCTGCGCCGGCCGGCCCCGGCCGCGGCGCTGCGGCTGCGCTCGAACGTGAACCGGGCCGCACGCGACACCCTGCTCGACCGCGGCTTCGTCGAGATCGAGACGCCGACGATGACCCGATCGACCCCTGAGGGCGCGCGCGACTTCCTCGTACCGGCGCGCCTGCGGCCGGGCAACTGGTACGCGCTGCCGCAGTCGCCGCAGCTGTTCAAGCAGCTGCTCATGGTCGCCGGCATGGAGCGCTACTTCCAGATCGCGCGCTGCTACCGCGACGAGGACTTCCGCGCCGACCGGCAGCCGGAGTTCACCCAGCTCGACATCGAGATGAGCTTCGTCGACCAGGACGACGTGATCGCACTCGCCGAGGCGGTGCTGGTGTCGCTGTGGCAGCTGATCGGGCACGAGATCAGCACCCCGATCCCGCGGATGACCTACTTCGACGCGATGGACCGCTTCGGCAGCGACAAGCCCGACCTGCGCTTCGGGATCGAGCTGGTCGACTGCACCGAGTACTTCAAGGACACCCCGTTCCGGGTGTTCCAGGCGCCCTACGTGGGTGCGGTCGTCATGCCGGGCGGGGCGTCCCAGCCCCGTCGCACCCTGGACGGCTGGCAGGACTTCGCCCGCCAGCGCGGTCACCGCGGGCTCGCCTACGTCCTCGTCGGCGAGGACGGCGAGCTGGGCGGCCCGGTGGCCAAGAACCTGTCCGAGGACGAACGCGCCGGGCTGGTGACACAGGTCGGCGCGAAGCCGGGCGACTGCGTGTTCTTCGCCGCCGGCGGCGGCAACTCCGCCCGCGCCCTGCTCGGCGCGACCCGCCTCGAGATCGGCCGGCGCTGCGAGCTGATCGACGAGTCGCAGTGGTCGTTCGTGTGGGTCGTCGACGCGCCGCTTTTCGAGCCGAGCTCGGACGCCGAGGCGGCCGGCGACGTCGCCGTCGGGTCCGGTGCCTGGACGGCGGTGCACCACGCGTTCACATCGCCCAAGCCCGAGTACGTGGACAGCTTCGACACCGACCCGGGCTCCGCGCTCGCCTACGCCTACGACATCGTCTGCAACGGCAACGAGATCGGCGGCGGGTCGATCCGTATCCACCGCCGCGACGTGCAGGAGCGGGTGTTCAAGGTCATGGGCCTGAGCGAGGAGGAGGCGCAGACCAAGTTCGGCTTCCTGCTCGACGCGTTCAAGTTCGGTGCGCCGCCGCACGGCGGCATCGCCTTCGGCTGGGACCGCATCTGCGCGCTTCTGTCGCGCACCGACTCGATCCGCGACGTGATCGCCTTCCCCAAGACCGGCGGCGGCTACGACCCGCTGACCGGCGCGCCCGCCGCGATCACCGCGGCGCAGCGCAAGGAGGCCGGGATCGACTACGTGCCCGAGGACTCACCCGAGACTTCGGAGGCTCCCGCGGCCAGGTAGAGCAACGCGAGCCCGTACGCCTCGGCGACATCGCCGGACTCGAACACCGACGAACGGCCGGCGACCTCGATCTCGACGAGGAAACCCCCGTCGGTCCGGCAGAGCCGGCGAAACGCCCCGCCGAGCCGCTCGCGCAGCTGTGCCTCACTCGGCAGCCACACCGAGTTGCGCGCCTCGACCGAGTCCAGCGCCCACTCGACGGTGCCGTTGAACCCGATCACCTGGCCGTCCGGGAACTCGTGCATCTCGACCGTCATGTCCGAGAGGGTGAAGATCTCCTCGTCCATCCCGCGGTCGGCGACGACGAACCGGTCGCCGGGGGCCGGGTCCCAGCGCAGGCCGGCGTCGCGCAGCTTGCGGGCGAGGTCGAGCGAGATCATGCCCTTACGGTAGGCGTATGGATCCGAACCGGCCCGTCGACAATTCCCGGGTGCGCACGGCCGTCGAGGCCTTCGCCGCCGATCCGAACCAGCGCACGTCCCTCGACGTTCTGCGTGCCTGCCTGCTCGACGGCGAGCTGCTGATGGACATCACCGGCTCGCAGGTGCAGACCACCCCGGAAGGGCAGCTCGCGCCCGGCTCGTCGCTCGCCTTCGCCGGCGGCGCGGGTCCGGACGGGCGGGGCGCCCTGTTCGCCTTCACCTCCGCCCGTGAGATCGCGCGCATGCACCCCGACGGCACGCAGGTGCAGTCGCTGGGACAACCCGCGACGGGCGCCCTGGAACAGGCGGTGGGCGACGAGCACACCGGCTGGCTCTACATCGACCCGGCCGGCCCGACCTGCGCGCTCGCCCGCAGCGAGATCGAGTTCGCGCTGGGCTTCGCGCGCAACGACGCGGTGCGGACCGCCCTCGAGCCGGACACCCCGCGCGAGCAGCTGATCGCGGCCCTGCGCGCGGACGGTCCGCTGCTCATGGGTCTGGACGCCGGGGCCGACCCGGACCGGCCCCAGCCACGGCTGGTCCGCGCGCCGGACGGCGGCACCGCGCTGATCGTGGCAACGTCCAGCATCGAGGTCGTCGCGGCGCATCCGCACGACGGCGTGGTGGTCACCTCGTCCGGCGAGGTGGCCGAGCAGGTCCGGGCCCGTGGCTGGTCGGGGCTGCTGATCAACCCGGCCGGGCCCTGGGCCTTCGTGCCGGTCGCCGAGCTCGGCCCGACCTAGGCTGGTCGGGTGACCCTGTTCGAGCCGGACGAGCCGCGCACCGATCCCGCGCCCGTCGACCCGACGGCGCCGCTCGCCGCCCGGATGCGCCCGCGCACGCTCGACGAGGTCGTCGGCCAGGAGCACCTGCTCGCGCCCGGCTCGCCGCTGCGCCGCCTCGTCGAGGGCGACGCGCCGATGTCGCTGATCCTGTTCGGGCCGCCGGGTACCGGCAAGACCACGCTCGCGCTGATCGTGTCGAGCGCGACCAACCGTCGCTTCGAGCAGCTCTCGGCGCTCAACGCCGGGGTGAAGGACGTCCGCGAGGTGATCGCGCGCGCCAAGGGCGAACTCGGCCGCACCGGCCGGCAGACCGTGCTGTTCATCGACGAGATCCACCGGTTCAGCAAGACCCAGCAGGACTCGCTGCTCGGCGCCGTCGAGGCGCGCCACGTCACCCTGGTCGCCGCCACCACCGAGAACCCGTTCTTCTCGATCGTCTCGCCGCTGCTCTCGCGCAGCCTGCTGCTCACCCTGCAGCCGCTCGACGAGGCGGCGGTGGGCTCGCTGATCGACCGCGCCCTGGCCGACGAGCGCGGGCTCGACGGCGCGGTCACGCTCGACGCGGACGCCCGCGCCCACCTGCTGCGGATGTCCGGCGGCGACGCCCGGCGCGCCCTGACCGCCCTGGAGGCCGCGGCCGGCACCGTGCAGGCCGAGGGGCGCGCCGAGATCGACCTGGCCACTCTCGAGCAGGCCGTCGACACCGCGGCGGTGCGCTACGACCGCGACGGCGACCAGCACTACGACGTGATCAGCGCGTTCATCAAGTCCATCCGCGGCTCGGACGCCGACGCCGCGCTGCACTACCTGGCCCGGATGATCGAGGCCGGTGAGGACGCGCGCTTCATCGCCCGCCGGCTGGTCGTGCACGCCTCCGAGGACGTCGGCCTCGCCGATCCCACCGCGCTGCTCGCCGCCACTGCTGCGGCCCAGGCGGTGCAGCTGATCGGCATGCCCGAGGCGCGCATCAACCTGGCCCAGGCGACCGTCCACCTCGCACTCGCTCCGAAGTCGAACGCGATCGTGGCCGCGATCGACGCGGCGCTCGCCGACGTGCGGGCCGGCAAGGCCGGCTCCGTCCCGCCGGCGCTGCGCGACGGGCACTACACGGGCGCCAAGAAGCTCGGACACGCCCAGCGCTACCGTTACCCGCACGATCTGCCGGAAGGCGTCGCCGAGCAGCAGTACCCACCCGACGAACTCGTCGGGCGCGACTACTACGAACCGGCGCCGCGCGGTGCGGAGCGGCACCTGGCCGAACGACTGGCCAAGCTGCGGGCCGTCATCCGCGCAACCGGCACCAAGTAGGGTCAACCGCGACCTGTTACGGATCGGATCGAGGAGGCCCCGGGTGTCCGGAGCTGCGATTGCCGCGTTGATCGCGGCGGGCGCGTTCGTGTTGCTCGTGTTGTTGCTCGCCATCCCGTTGTTGAAGCTGGGACGGGTGCTGGACGAGGCGACGCTCGCGATCCGGACCACCCACGAGGGGATGGGTCCGCTGCTCGTCGAGGCCAAAAGCACCCTCGGCCAGGTGAACGCGCAGCTCGACGAGGTCGAGGGCGTGGCGAAGAACGTCAATTCGATGACGACCAACGTCGCGGCGCTGACCTCGGTCGTGTCGAGCACGCTCGGCAGCCCGCTGATCAAGGTGGCGGCGTTCTCCTACGGCGTGCGCAAGACCGTCGCCACCCGCCGCGACGCCGATCTCGTCCGTGACGCGCGGCGCAAGCACCGGGCCAACCGGTGAGGCGCCTGTTCTGGCTCGCGATGGGCGTCACCATCGGCGCGCTCATCGTCCGCAAGCTCTCCGCCGCTGCGCAACGGCTGACTCCCGGCGGGATGGCCGACAGCCTCAGCTCGGCGCTGCGCGATCTGTCGCAGTCGCTGCGCGAGTTCGGCACCGACGTCCGCGCGGCGATGCACGAGCGCGAGGCGGAGCTTCGGGAGGGCACCGGCCTGGACGGGGAACTCGGCAACAAACCGGCCTGAGCCGATTGCGACAATGGGCTCATGAAGTCCGCAGAGATCCGCCGCCGTTTCCTCGGCCACTTCGAGGCGAACGGCCACACGGTGGTGCCGAGCCTGCCGTTGCCCTACAGCGATCCGAACCTGCTGTTCGTGGTGGCCGGCATGGTGCAGTTCGTCCCGTACTTCGTCGGGCAGGAGCAGCCGCCGTACTCGCGGGCCACGAGCATCCAGAAGTGCATCCGCACCCAGGACATCGAGGAAGTCGGCAAGACCACCCGGCACGGCACGTTCTTCCAGATGAACGGCAACTTCAGCTTCGGCGACTACTTCAAGTCCGGCGCGATCCAGCTGGCCTGGGATCTTTCCACCAATTCGGTGGCCGACGGCGGCTTCGGCCTGGACGGCGAGCGGATCTGGGCCACGGTCTACCTCGATGACGACGAGGCGGTCGACATCTGGCACAACCAGATCGGCCTGCCGATGGAGCGCATCGTCCGCAAGGGCATGGACGACAACTTCTGGTCGATGGGCATCCCCGGGCCGTGCGGGCCGTGCAGCGAGCTGTACTACGACCGCGGCCCCGACTACGGGGTCGAGGGCGGTCCGGCGGTCGACGAGGACCGCTACATGGAGTTCTGGAACCTCGTCTTCATGCAGAACGAGCGCGGCGCGAACCGAGGCGGGGGCAAGAGCGACTTCGAGATCCTCGGCGAGCTGCCGAAGAAGAACATCGACACCGGCATGGGCATGGAGCGCGTCGCGGCGTTGCTGCAGGGCGTCGACAACCTGTACGAGATCGACGAGACCAAGCCCGTCCTCGACCGGGCGGCGGCGCTGTCTGGCAAGACCTACGGCGCGCGCTCGGGGCACGCGGCGCACGAGTCGCATCCCGACGACGTGCGGCTAAGGGTGATCGCCGACCACGTCCGCTCGGCGCTGATGCTCATCGGCGACGGCGTCGTGCCCGGCAACGAGGGACGCGGTTACGTGCTGCGCCGGCTGCTGCGCCGCGCGATCCGCGCGATGCGCCTGCTCGGCTACGAGGACCGCGCGTTCCCCGAACTGTTCCCGATCGCGCGGGACTGCATGGCGCCGTCCTATCCCGAGCTGGCGCGCGACTTCGACCGGATCAGCGGTTACGCCTACGCCGAGGAGGACGCCTTCCGGCAGACCCTGCGCGCGGGCACCACCATCTTCGACACCGCGGCCGTCGCGGTTCGGCAGTCGGGCAGCACCTCGCTGTCCGGTGACAAGGCGTTCCAGCTGCACGACACCTACGGCTTCCCGATCGACCTGACGCTGGAGATGGCGGCCGAGCAGGGCATCACCGTCGACGAGACGGGGTTCCGCCGGCTGATGGCCGAGCAGCGGGCGCGGGCCAAGGCCGACGCGCAGGCGAAGAAGACCGGCCACCTCGACCTCTCGCTCTACCGCACGGCCCTGGAGAACGGGCAGTCGCAGTTCACCGGCTACACCGAGGTCGCGCGCGAGGCGACGATCACGGCGCTGGTCGGCGGCGACGGGCTGCTGCCGGCGGCGCACGAGGGCGACGAGGTCGAGGTCGTGCTCGACTCGACGCCGTTCTACGCCGAGGGCGGCGGGCAGCTCGCCGACTGGGGACGGCTGACCGTCAACGCGGGCGGTCGCGAGGCGGAGCTGACCGTCACCGACGTGCAGCAGCCCATCCCGGGGCTGATCGCGCACCGCGCGACCGTGCTGTCCGGGGAGGTGCGCCCCGGCGACGTCGTCCTGGCGGCGGTGGACCTGCGGCGGCGCGTGTCGGTGTCGCGCTCGCACTCGGCGACGCACCTGCTGCATGCGGGGTTGCGGCGCGCGCTCGGCGACTCGGCCGCGCAGGCGGGTTCGTTGAATGCCCCCGGCCGGCTGCGCTTCGACTTCACGACCCCGGCCGCGGTGCCGCACAGTGTGCTCGGCGACGTCGAGGACGAGATCAACGAGGTGCTGCTGCGCGATCTCGAGGTGCGCTGGTTCGTCACCGATCAGGACGAGGCGCGCCGGCTCGGTGCGATCGCGATGTTCGGTGAGAAGTACGGCGACCGGGTGCGCATCGTCGAGATCGGTGACTACTCGCGCGAACTGTGCGGCGGCACGCACGTGCCACGCAGCTCGGTCATCGGCATGGTGAAGCTGCTCGGTGAGGCCTCGATCGGGTCCGGGGTGCGCCGGGTCGAGGCGCTGGTCGGCCTCGACGCGTTCCAGTACCTCGCCCGCGAGCACACCCTCGTCCAGTCGCTCGCGAGCGAGTTCAAGGCGCTACCGGAGGAGCTGCCGGAGCGGATCAACGGCGTGCTCGAGCGGCTGAAGTCGGCCGAGCGTGAGCTCGGCAAGCTGCGGGTGGGCCAGGTGCTCGCGTCCGCCGGCACGCTCGCGGCGGGGGCCGAGGACGTCAAGGGCGTGCAGGTCGTCGCGGCGCAGGCGCCCGAGGGCGTCGGCGGCAACGACCTGCGGTCCCTCGCGCTCGACGTCCGCGGCAGGCTGCGTCACGGCGAGCCCGCGGTCGTCCTGCTCGCCTCGGCGGCCGACGGCGGGGGAGCGGCGTTCGTCGCGGCGGTCAACGACGCCGGCCAGGCGGCCGGGCTCGCCGCGGGTGAGCTGGTGCGCACCTTCGCGCCGGTGCTCGGTGCGCGCGGCGGCGGCAAGGCCGACCTCGCGCAGGGCGCGGGCGGCGACGCAGCGTTGCTGGGACAGGCCTTCGACGCCGTGCGGGCGGTCATCGCCGAGCGATGACCGGGGTCTGGTTGGGCATCGACGTGGGGACGGTGCGGGTGGGCGTGGCCCGCTCGGACCCGTCCGGCATCCTCGCCTCGCCGCTGATGACGCTCGCCCGCGACGCCGGCGGTGACCGCGACCTCGCCGAGCTCGCCGACCTGGTCACCGAGGTCGGCGCCGTGGGCGTCGTGGTCGGGCTGCCGCGCACCCTGCGGGGCGAGGAGGGCAGCTCCGCGCGGCTGGCGCGCCACTACGGCGAGGCGCTCGCAGAGCGCATCGCCCCGGTCCCGGTGCGTCATGTCGACGAGCGCCTGACCACGGTCAGCGCGCAGCGTAAGCTGCACCAGAACGGCGTCCGGGGAAGCAAGAAGGTTCGGGCGATCATCGACCAGGCCGCGGCCGTCGAGCTGCTGCAACAGTGGCTGGACATCATCCGGATCCGGTGACCCCCGCTCGCACAGGACCGCTGGACCGAGAACAGATCGGAGCCTTTCAGCGTGACGCAGCGTGAGCGCGAATCGGTCGCGCCCGGTACCCCCGGCGACGATCCGCACTCCCTCCTGTTCGGCGACGAGGACACCGGCGAGTTCGCGCCGGAGATCTCGCGTGCCGAGCGGCGCCGCGACGAGCATCGCCACCGCCGTGGCCGCCG
>DATBTJ010000104.1:0-11923 GCA_036559305.1 Jatrophihabitans sp. | reverse complement strand
GGCCGCCTTCTTCGCCAGTTCCTCGAAGTCGCCGTCACCCCAGTCGCGGCGGGCGAAACCGAGCAGCACGAAGTCGGCGGGCAGCAGGCCGCGGTTGGCCAGGTCGTACACCGCAGGCAGCAGCTTCTTGCGGGCCAGGTCGCCGGTGACACCGAACACCACCAGGGCACACGGCGGCGGGACACGCGGGAGCCGGCGATCGCGAGCGTCGCGCAGTGGGTTGCGATCGGCGCGCCGCGGCGACAGCGCGACGCCCGGGTGCTGCGTCAGCGGCGCGGATTCGCGCGGCTCCGGCGAGGCCGGATCCGGCTCCACCGTCGTCTCGGTATCCGTCTGCTCCGTCAAGTCGGTCACTCAGACTTCTCGAGCTGGGCCTTCACGCTCTCGGCGAGCTGAGCGTAGGAGTCCTCGAACTTCTGCACGCCCTCGACCTCGAGCACCTCGATCACGTCGTCGTAGCTGACGCCTAGCTCGTTGAGCGCGTCGATCACCTGGCGCGCGTCGTCGTAGCTGCCGGTGACCCGGTCACCCTTGATCTGACCGTGGTCGGCGACCGCGTCCAGGGTGGCCTCGGGCATGGTGTTCACCGTGTTCGGGGCGCACAGCTCGACGACGTACATCGTGTCGTCGTAGGCCGGGTCCTTGACGCCGGTGGACGCCCACAGCGGCCGCTGCGCGTGCGCACCGTCGGCCTCCAGCGCCTTCCAGCGCTCGGAGCCGAACACCTTCTCATATCGCTCGTAGGCCAGCCGGGCGTTGGCGATGCCGGCCTTGCCACGCAGCTCGGCAGCCTCGCGCGAGCCGATCTTGTCCAGCCGCTTGTCGATCTCGGTGTCGACGCGCGACACGAAGAACGACGCGACGGAGCGGATGGTCGACAGGTCCTTGCCGGCCGCCTTCGCGGCTTCGAGACCGGTCAGGTAGGCGTCCATCACCTTGTCGTAACGGTCGAGACCGAAGATCAGCGTCACGTTCACGCTGATGCCCTCGGCGGTGGCTGCGGTGATCGCGGGCAGCCCCTCGACGGTGGCCGGGATCTTGATCAGGACGTTCGGGCGGTCGACCAGCCACCACAGCCCCTTGGCCTCGGCCGAGGTGCGGTCGGTGTCGTGCGCGATCCGCGGGTCGACCTCGATCGACACCCGGCCGTCCTTGCCGTCGGTGCGGTCGAACTCGGCGCGCAGCACGTCGCAGGCCCACCGGATGTCGTAGGCCATCAGGTAGCGGACTGCGCCGTCGACGGCGATCCCGCGCCGGGCGAGCTCACGGACCTGCTCGTCGTAGGCGTCGCCCTTCTCGAGGGCCTTCTGGAAGATGGTCGGGTTGCTCGTCACACCGACGACGTGCTTGTCGTCGATGAGCTCCTTCAGATTGCCGCTGCGCAGCCGCTCACGGCTGATGTCGTCCAGCCAGACGGATACGTCCTGGGCGGACAGGTCGGCAAGTGCGTCGGTCATCGATGTTCTCCTCAGGCTCCGGCGTGTTGCAGGGCGGAATGGGCGGCCGCGACCACGCGGTCGGGTGTGAAGCCGAACTGCTCGAACAGCACGTCTCCTTCGGCGCTCGCCCCGAAGTGCTCGATCGACACGATCTCGCCGGCGTCGCCGACGTACTCGCGCCAACCCTGCTTCACGGCAGCTTCCACGCTGACGCGCGCCTTGATCTCGGGTGGCAGCACTTCCTGGCGGTAGGACGCGGGTTGCGCCTCGAACCACTCGACGCACGGCATCGACACGACCCGGGTGGGCGTGCCCTCGGCCTCGAGCCGCTCGCGGGCGTCGAGGGCCAGGCCGACCTCGGACCCGGTGGCGATGATGATCACCTTCGCGCGTCCGCTGGACGCCTCCTCGAGGATGTAACCGCCCTTGCCGGCGTCGGCCGTCCGCACCGGATCGAGCACCCGCAGGTTCTGCCGCGACAGCGCGATGCCCGCGGGGCCGTCGGTCTTCTCGAGAATCCGCCGCCAGCAGGCCGCGGTCTCGTTCGGGTCGGCCGGCCGGACGACATCGAGGCCCGGGATCGCCCGCAGCGAGGCCAGCTGCTCGACCGGCTGGTGCGTCGGGCCGTCGCCGCCGAGCCCGATCGAGTCATGCGTCCAGACGAAGATGGACGGCACGTCCATCAGCGCGGCCAGCCGCACCGGCGGACGCATGTAGTCGCTGAAGACGAGGAAGGTACCGCCGTAGGCGCGGGTGCCGCCGTGCACGTTGATGCCGTTGAGGATGGCCCCCATCGCGTGCTCGCGGATGCCGAAGTGCAGCGTGCGTCCGAACGGGCCGCCGGGCCACATCTTGGTCTGGTACTCGGCGGGCACGAAGCTGGGCTCGCCCTCCATCGTGGTGTTGTTGCTCTCGGCGAGGTCGGCCGAGCCGCCCCACAACTCGGGCAGCACCGGCGCGAGCTTGGTGAGCACCTCACCGGACGCCTTCCGGGTCGAGACGGCGCTCGGCTTGCCGTCCTTCTCGGTCGGCCAGGTCGGCAGCGCGTCGGCCCAGCCGTCCGGCAGGGTGCGGTTGGACAGGCGACGGTGCAACTGGAAGGCGTCCTGGTTCTTGCTCGCCCAGGCGTCGTACTCCTTCTGCCACTCGGCGTGGGCGTCGCGGCCGCGGTCGATGACCTGTCGGGCGTGGGCCAGCACGTCGTCGGCGACGAAGAACGACTTGTCCGGGGCGAAGCCGAGGATCTTCTTGGTCTTGGCGATCTCCTCGTCGCCCAGGGCCGCGCCGTGCGCCTTGCCGGTGTTCTGCAGGGTGGGCGCCGGCCAGCCGATGATCGTGCGCACCGCGATGAAGGACGGCTTGTCGGTGACGCGCTGCGCCTTCTTGATCGCGCTCTCGAGCGCGGAGACGTCCTCGCCGGAGTCGACGCGCTGGACGTGCCACCCGTAGGCCTCGTACCGGGCGAGCACGTCCTCGCTGAAGGCGACCGCGGTGTCGTCCTCGATCGAGATGTGGTTGTCGTCGTAGATCAGGATCAGGTTGCCCAGCTGCTGGTGCCCGGCGAGCGAGGACGCCTCGCTCGCGACGCCCTCCTCCATGCAGCCGTCGCCGGCGATCACGTAGATGAAGTGGTCGAACGGCGACTCACCCGCAGCGGCGTCCGGGTCGAACAGGCCGCGCTCCCGGCGGGAGGCCATCGCCATCCCGACGCCGTTGGCGACGCCCTGACCCAGCGGACCGGTGGTGATCTCGACGCCCGCGGTGTGGTGGTACTCGGGGTGGCCGGGGGTGCGTGATTCCCAGGTGCGCAGCGACTCGAGGTCCGACAGCTGCAGCCCGTACCCGGACAGGAAGAGCTGGCAGTACTGGGTCAGCGACGAGTGCCCGTTGGACAGGATGAACCGGTCGCGCCCCACCCACTCCGGATCGGTGGGGTCGTGGCGCATGACGCGCTGGTAGAGCAGGTAGGCGAGCGGGGCGAGGCTCATGGCGGTGCCGGGGTGCCCGCTTCCGGCCTTCTGAACGGCGTCCGCCGCGAGCAGGCGCGCGGTGTCCACCGCCTTGGTGTCCATGTCGGTCCACCACGAGGGGTGGGCGGTGTGGACGTCGCCGGAATTACCGGCCTGGGTCGTGGCCACTGTCGTCGAGGTCCCTTCGCTGGTTCAGCGGGCGGTCATCTGTAAGGGCTTACCCCCGGATCAAGCGTAGCCATCACGCTTGTCCGGGTGAACGTCGCGACAGAGGTTGTGCAAAGCCCCCTGCCGCGTTCAGGCGTCCCGTACCCGATGGTTACCCTTGAGCCCGTGACGCAGACGCCGGTGGCGCCCGTCGAAACGGGCACAGACGCCATCGACGCACCCGGTGCTTCGGGCGCCGCAGCTCCGCTCGGTCATGGCCTGCAGACCCGGCCGCGCCCGCACCGCAATCGCATCGCCGCCTACGTGGCGCTGACGAAGCCGCGGATCATCGAGCTGTTGCTCGTGACCACGCTGCCGTCCATGGTGCTCGCCGCGGGCGGACTGCCGTCGTGGACGGTCGCGCTGGTCACCATGATCGGCGGCACGCTCGCCGCGGGCAGCGCCAACGCCCTCAACTGCTACCTCGACCGCGACATCGACGCGATCATGCGTCGCACCGGCCGGCGCCCGCTGGCCCGGCACGAGGTGTCGCCGGTCGGCGCGCTGGTGTTCGGTCTGGTGCTCGGCGCGCTCGCAGTGCTGGCCATCGGCACCGTCACGAACTGGCTCGCGGGCGGTCTCACGCTCGCTGCGATCGCCTTCTACATCGTCGTCTACACGATGCTGCTGAAGCGGCGGACGTCCCAGAACATCGTCTGGGGCGGGGTGGCCGGCTGCATGCCGGTGCTCATCGGCTGGACCGCGGTCACCGGTTCGCTTGCGCTCGCCCCGTTCGCGCTGTTCGCTGTGGTGTTCTTCTGGACGCCGCCGCACACCTGGGCGCTGGCGACCCGCTATCGCGAGGACTACGCGCGAGCGGGGGTGCCCATGCTCCCCGTGGTCGCCCCGGCCGGCCGGGTCGCGGCGCAGATCACGGTCTACACCTGGCTCACCGTCGCTGCGTCCCTCGCGCTCTGGCCGCTCGCGACCGGCTGGGTCTACGGCGTGCTCGCCACCGCGGCCGGGCTGATCCTGATCGCCGCGGCCCACCGGATGCTGCACGCGACCCGGCGGGGCAACGCGCTGGCCAAGCCCATGCAGTTCTTCCACCTGTCGAACAGCTACCTCGCGTTCGTGTTCGTCGCAGTCGCGGTCGACACGTTCGTGCGCTGAGCGGGCGCTGCGCGTGCACCACCTGCTGCTGGCCACCTGTGCCGCCTTCCCGGACGGCGATGCCGACGACCGGGCGCTGCTCGGGCCGCTCGCCGCGAGCAACGTCGATGCCTCCTTCGCGGTGTGGAGCGACCCGGCGGTGGACTGGACGGCCGCCCCCACGGTGCTGCGGTCGACCTGGGACTACACGCTGCGGCGCGATGCCTTCCTCACCTGGGTGGACACCGTGCCCAAGGTGCACAACCCGGCGGACGTGGTCCGCTGGAGCTCGGACAAGGTCTACCTCGCCGAGCTCCGGCGCGCCGGCCTGCCGGTGACACCGACCCTCGTCGTCACGCCCGGCGCACGGGCCGAACTGCCCGACGAGGAGTTCGTGGTCAAGCCGTCGGTGGGTGCCGGGTCGCGTGGTGCCGGACGGTTCGTCCCCGCAGCGGGCGACGCGGCGCACGCGCACGTCGCCGCGCTGCACGAGGCCGGGCGGACCGTGCTCGTCCAGCCCTATCTCGCAGGCGTCGACGAGGCCGGCGAGACGGCGCTGATCTACCTCGCCGGCGAGTTCAGCCATGCCGTGCGCAAGGGGCCGATGCTCACCAGCGACACCGTCCACGACATCAGCGAGACGTCCGGATTGTTCGTGGAGGAGAACATCTCCGCGCGCCGGCCGGACGCCGCCGAGCTCGCCGTCGGCAACCGGGCGCTGGCCTTCCTCCGCGACCGGTTCGGCGCTGCGCCGCTGTACGCCCGGGTCGACCTGCTGCCGGGCCCGGACGGGCCGGTCGTCGTCGAGCTGGAACTGGTCGAGCCGTCGTTGTTCCTCGCTCATGCCGACGGCGCCGTCGAGCGCTTCGCCGCACTGCTCGCCGCGCTGGCGTGAGCCCGGTTGAGATGATCGTTCGATGACCGTCCCTGGGGCACCGCCGAGCGCCGAGCGGCTGCGGGCGCTGCGACGCATGAAGGCGGTCGCTGCCGGGCTGCTGGTCGTGGCCGGCGCGGTCTACGTCGTGTGCCGCACGGTCGGTGACGGGCACGGCGGTTGGGGCTACCTGCAGGCCGCCGCGGAGGCGTCGATGGTCGGCGGGCTCGCCGACTGGTTCGCGGTCACCGCGCTGTTCCGGCACCCGCTGCGGATCCCGATCCCGCACACCGCGATCATCCCGCGCAAGAAGGACCAGATCGGCGCAGGCCTCGCGGGCTTCGTCCAGGACTACTTCCTGACCAGCGAGATCGTCGGCGAACGGGTCGCCGCCGCCCGGATCCCGCAGCGGGTGGGCGAGTGGCTCGCCGATCCGGACCACGCCCGCCGGGTCGCCCACGAGCTCAGCAGCCTCGTCAGCGGACTGGCTACCACCTTGCAGGACAACGAACTGCGCGACGCGGTCGCGGCCTTCGCCGACAAGCGGCTGCGCGAACTCGACGCGGCGCCGCTGCTCGGACGCGTGCTGCAGGCAGTGTGCGACTCGGGCCAGCACCAGCGGGTGCTGACCACCGCGCTCAAGGGCCTGATGCGCTTCCTCGACGAGAACCGCGCGGTGTTCCGCCGCCGGGTCGCCGACGAATCCCCGGAGTGGGTGCCCGAGTGGGTCGACGACCGGGTGTTCAACAAGGGGTTCACGGCACTGCAGTCGTTCCTCGCCGACGTCACGGTCGCGCCCGAGCACGAGCTGCGCGGCGGCTTCGACACCCAGCTGCGGGCGCTCGCCGACCGGTTGCGCACCGACCCGGAACAGATCGCGAAGGTCGAGCGCGCGAAGACCGAGCTGCTCGACCACCCGCAGGTGCGCGAGTGGCTCTCGACGCTCTGGTTGCGGGGCAAGACCCTCGTGGTGGACGGTGCCGAGGACCCGACCTCCGACCTGCGGCGCGGCATCGAGCGGCTGGTGATCCGCTCCGGCGAGGTGCTGCGGGACGACCCCGCCGTATCGGCGCGGGTCGAGTCCGCGCTGCAGCAGCTGGCCCACCACGTCGTCACCCACTACGGCGCCGACCTGACCGCCGTCATCTCCTCGACCGTCGAGCGGTGGGACACCGAGGAGACCTCCCGGCGACTCGAACTGCAGGTCGGGCGCGACCTGCAGTTCATCCGGCTCAACGGCACGGTTGTCGGTGCGCTGGCCGGCCTCGCGATCTACGCCCTCGGCCGGCTGTTCTGAGCTACTTGCTCGGGTGCGGGCAGGTCGTCTTCGGGTTCGCTCCGGCGTAGTTCAGCGGGCCGGCAACGATCGTCGCGGCGATGGTCGCGAAGCCGGCGCAATTGGTCTTTCCGGAGCTGTAGTAGCCGCGCTGGCCCGCGGCGATCGCGCCGATGACCAGCCAGACGACGACCACGATTCCCAGGACGCGGGCGAGGGTGCCCTGGCTTCGACTTCTACGGCGCGGAATCGTCATGCCGGTGGGTGTACCCAAATCGGTGCGAAGTCGACGTCAAACGCTCTCGCGGACCACCCGAAGCGCCGCGACCCACACCAGGCAGGCGCCGAGCATGTGCAGCCCGACCAGCAGCGGCGGGACGTGCAGGAAGTACTGGGTGTAGCCGATGACGCCCTGTGCCAGTTCCACGAGCAGCAGCGCGACCGCCGCCCGGCGCAACCGGATGCCGCCGACCGCGTACGCCGCCGCGAGCAGCCCGACGGTGAGCCCGACGAGCACCATCACCAGGTCCGCGTGCAGTTGCGACATGGACGAGACGTCGAGACCGGTGCGGTGCACCTTGCCGCTGGCGTCCTTGTCGCCGGCATGCGGCCCGCTGCCGGTCACGACCGTGCCGACCATGAGCACGACCGCGGTCGCGACCGCGGTGGCCGCGACGAGCAGGCGGACCGGCGCGAGGAGCGGTTCCGGCGCCGGGAGGTCGCGGGTGCGCCACCACAGCGCGAAGGTCACCGCGATGATCGCCATCGAGAGCAGGAAGTGCAGGCCGACCAGCCAGGGGTTCAGGTGCGTCAGCACGGTGAGACCGCCGAGCACCGCCTGGGCGGGAATGCCCAGCGCGGCCGTTGTCGCCAGGCCCCGGTGGCGGCGCAGCGCCATCGCGACGAGCCAGGTGGCGATCGCGAGCACGACGAGGACGAAGGTCAGCTGCCGGTTGGTGAACTCGATGATGCCGTGGATCGCGTACTGCCTGGTCGGGGTGAGCGAGGAGTCCGTGCACGACGGCCAGGTCGGGCAGCCGAGGCCGGAATCGGTGAGCCGCACCGCGCCGCCGGTGACGACGATGACGACGTTGGCGATTAGGGAGGCCAGGGCCAGCCCGCGCAGCCAGCCGTCGGTCTGCACGCGCCGGGGGAGCCAGCGCGCCGGCCGGTCCGGCTCGGGTTCGAGCCGGACCGGGGTGCTCACTCCCACCGGAACCACCGCGCGGCGGCGGGCAGGGCGACAGCGGCCCAGACGACCAGGGTGAGCAGGTCGTGCAGCGGGATGCCGCGACCGTCCTGCAGGACACGGTGCAACCCGTCCGAGAGCGCCGCCGACGGCAGGTACTGCAGCACCTGGGCGACTGCGTGCGGGTACTTGGTGAGCGGGATCGCCACGCCGCCGGCGAACAGCAGCACCAGCCAGATCAGATTGGCCGCGGCGAGCGTGACCTCTGCCCGCACCGTCCCGGCGAGCAGCAGCCCGAGGCCCGCGAAGGCGGCGGTGCCGAGCACGACCAGCACGAGGACGTAGAGCAGGTTGCCGTGCGGGTGCCAGGCTAGCGCCAGGCCGAGCGCCGCGATCAGGACGACCTGGACGAATTCGAGCAGCAGCACCGACAGTGCCTTGCCGCCGACGAGGACGCCGCGGGGGAGGGCGGTCGCGCCGAGCCGCTTGAGCACGGCGTACTTGCGTTCGAACCCGGTGCCGATCGCGAGACCGGTGAAAGCCGCCGACATCACCGCCAGCGCGATGATGCTCGGGACGACGAACTCGATGCGGCGGGCGACGCCGAGGGAGTACAGCAGCGGCAGGTTGAAGAAGAACAGCAGCAGCAGCGGGATCACCAGGGTGAGCCCGACCTGTTCGAGGTTGCGCAGCTGGAGCCGGAATTCGATCGCGGTCTGCGCGGCGAGCATCCGGCCGTGCGGGGCGGCGGCGGGTGCGGGGGCGAAGGTGGGCGTCGGGGTCGTCACGTCCGCAGCGTCCTTCCGGTGACCTCCAGGAAGACGTCTTCGAGGGTGCGGCGCTCGACGGTCAGGTTCTCGGCCAGCACGCCCCGGCGCGCGCACCATGCGGTCAGGGTGGCGAGCAGCTGCGGGGTGACCTCGCCGCTGACGAGGTAGCGGCCGGGGTCGGTCTCCTCAGCCCGGGTGCCCTCCGGGAGATCGGTGAGCAGCAGGTCGAGCGGCAGGCCGGGGTCGGTCTGGAAGCGGATCTGACCACGCGCGCCCCCGCGGGTGAGCTCGCCCGGGGTGCCCTGCGCGACGACCCGCCCGCCGTCGACGACGACGACGGTGTCGGCGAGCTGCTCCGCCTCGTCCATGAAGTGCGTGGTCAGCACGACGCTGACGCCGTCGCTGCGCAGCCGCCGGATGAGGTCCCAGGTGACCCGGCGGGCCTGCGGGTCCATGCCCGCGGTCGGCTCGTCGAGGAACACCAGCTCGGGACGGGCGACCAGGGCCAGCGCGAGCGAGAGCCGCTGCTGCTGGCCGCCGGACAGTCGCTTGACCGCCGTGCCGGCCACATCGGTGAGCCCGACGAGCTCGAGCAGCGCGCCGGGATCGTGCGGGCGCCGGGCGTAGCCCGCGAACAGCCGCAGCAGCTCGATCGCGCGGGCCTCGCGGTAGCCGCCCACCCCGTCTTGCAGCATCACCCCGATGCGCGGCCGCAGCGCCGGATCGTCGGGGGCCAGGCCGAGCACCCGGACCGTGCCCGAGTCCGCCCGCCGGAAACCCTCACAGATCTCGATGGTGGTGGTCTTGCCCGCACCGTTGGGACCGAGCAGCGCGAGCAGGCTGCCCCGCGCGACCGTCAGTGACAGCCCGTCAACCGCACGGCGTGGGCCGTACTGCTTGACGAGATCGACGATCTCGACGGCGGGCTCGACCACCCGTCCAGTCTAGGAACGAGACGGGGCTCACTCGCGGGCGGATCCTGCGTAGCTGTCGACGTAGTCCTGCCCGCTCAGCTCCTGGACGGCGGCGCGGATCGTCTCGGTGACCTCACGCAGCACACGGGCGCTGCGCTCCTCACCGGCCCGGTCGCCGAAGTGCAGCGGTGCGCCGAAGTGGACGGCGACCGGCGCAAGGTGCCACCACCGCGATCCCGGCGGCTGCACCTCGCGGGTGCCGCGCACGCCGACAGGAACGACCGGTGCGCCACTGCGCAGCGCGACGCGGGCCACGCCGGTGCGGAACTTGTACAGTCGGCCGTCCGGGCTGCGGGTGCCCTCCGGGAAGATGCCGAGCGCGCGACCCTGATCCAGTACCTGAACCCCGACGTCGACGACGCTTGCCGCCGCCCGGGTGTCTGCGCGCTCGACCGGCACGTGGCCGAGGGTGGTGAAGAAGAACGAGCTCAGCCGACCCTTCATGCCGGGGGTGGTGAAGTACTCGGCCTTGGCGAAGTAGACCACCTGCCGGCGGGCCGCGAGCGGGGTGAAGAACTCATCGGCGAAGGAGATGTGATTGCCGGCGAGGATCACCGGCCCCTGCGTCGGCACGGACTCCAGTCCGGTGATCTCGGGACGGTAGGCGGCGCGCAGAGCCGGGGCCAGCGTCAGCTCGAGGGCGCGGTACAGCACAGCGGGCAACCTACCGCCGGGCACGCGCCGACCCCGGGTGCCACCCCGCCGCTTGAAATACGTCATACTGGTGTTGTGAAATTCGGGACCGACGATCGCACCCGCGACTCCGTGGCCCGGCTGATCCTCGAGCTGGGCCCGCAGACCGCGGCAGCCCTGGCCGAACGGCTGGGGGTGTCGCCCGCTGCCGTGCGCCGCCATCTGGACGCCCTGGTGGCTGACGGCCTGCTCGCCGAGCGCGACCCCCGTCCCGCGCCGAATCGCGGCCGCGGGCGGCCGGCGCGGGTGTACGCGCTCACCGACTCCGGTCGGGCCGCCTTCCCGCACGCCTACGACGATCTTGCGACCACCGCCCTGCGGTACCTGCGCGAGACCGGCGGCGAGGCCGCCGTCGCCGCCTTTGCCGAGCATCGCGCAGATGCGCTCGCCGGCGCGTTGCGCGAACGGATGGGCGCCGACACCACGACCGGCGCGGGCACTGCGACGATCGCCACTCGGGCGGCCGCGCTGGCCCGCGGGCTGAGCGCGAATGGCTACGCTTCGACTACGGAGCAGGCGGCGGCCGGGGTCCAGATCTGCCAGCACCACTGCCCGGTCGCGCACGTGGCCGCCGAGTTCCCGCAGTTGTGCGAGGCCGAGACACGGGCGTTCGAGCAGGTGCTCGGCACCTACGTCCAACGACTGGCCACCATCGCCCACGGCGACGGGGTCTGCACCACCCACGTACCGACGCAACTCCCCATCCCTGCTGGGAGGCAGTAACTGATGACCACTACACCCGAGCGCACGCTGACCCAGGACGAGCAGATCGCCGCGATCGGCCGCTACGGCTTCGGCTGGGCCGACTCCGACGCTGCCGGGGCGAGCGCCCAGCGTGGTCTTTCCGAGGCCGTGGTGCGCGACATCTCGGCGAAGAAGAGCGAGCCCGACTGGATGCTCGACCGCCGGATCAAGGCGCTGTCGATCTTCGGCAAGAAGCCGATGCCGAGCTGGGGTTCGGACCTGTCCGGGATCGACTTCGACAACATCAAGTACTTCGTCCGCTCGACCGAGAAGCAGGCCGCGAGCTGGGACGACCTGCCCGCGGACATCAAGAACACCTACGACAAGCTCGGCATCCCCGAGGCCGAGAAGCAGCGCCTCGTCTCGGGCATCGCCGCGCAGTACGAGTCCGAGGTCGTTTATCACAAGATCAACGAGGAGCTCGAGCGTCAGGGCGTCATCTTCCTCGACACCGACACCGCGCTCAAGGAGTACCCGGAGCTGTTCGAGGAGTACTTCGGCACGGTGATCCCGTCGGGTGACAACAAGTTCGCCGCGCTGAACACGGCGGTGTGGTCGGGCGGGTCGTTCATCTACGTGCCGAAGGGCGTGCACGTGGAGATCCCGCTGCAGGCCTACTTCCGGATCAACACCGAGAACATGGGCCAGTTCGAGCGCACGCTGATCATCGTCGACGAGGACGCCTACGTGCACTA
>DATBTJ010000103.1:0-15277 GCA_036559305.1 Jatrophihabitans sp. | reverse complement strand
GCCGCGGCACAGCGCGCCGGCTATCGCGCGTGCAAGCGCTGCCGACCGGATGCCTCGCCGGGCTCACCGCAGTGGAATGTGCGCGGCGATCTCGTCGGGCGGGCCCTGCGCCTGATCGGCGACGGGGTCATCGACCGCGAGGGGGTGCCGGGCCTGGCCCGGCGGTTGGGCTACTCCGACCGGCAGGTGCACCGGGCGCTGGTCGCCGAGGTCGGCGCCGGCCCGCTCGCGCTCGCCCGCGCACAGCGCGCGCAGACGGCGCGGGTGCTGCTCGAGACGACCCAGCTGCCGGTCACCGATGTCGCGTTCGCCGCAGGGTTCGCCAGCGTGCGGCAGTTCAACGACACCGTCCGCGAGGTGTTCGCGACGACGCCGTCGGTGCTGCGGACGGCCCGCCGGTCCGGCCTGCGGCGCGAGCCCGGCGTCCTCGCGCTGCGACTGCCCTACCGCGAGCCGCACGAGATCGACTTCACCCTCGACTTCCTGGGCGCGCACGCCGTGCCGGGGCTCGAGAGCTACGCCGACGGCGCGTACACCCGCGTGCTGCGCGGCCCGGGCGGCCCGGCGTTGGTCTCGGTGCGCCCCGGTGACGCAGCGCTGGCCTGCACGGTCCGGCTGCACGACACCCGCGATCTGGTCACGGTGGTGGCGCGGGTGCGCCGGCTGTTCGACCTCGACGCCGATCCGGTGGCGACCGACACGGCGCTCTCGGTCGATCCGGCGCTGGCCCCGCTGCTGCTCAAACGGCCCGGCCTGCGCGCCCCGGGCTCGGTCGACGGCTTCGAGACCGCAATGCGGACCATCGTGGGCCAGCAGATCTCGGTGCGCGGCGCGCGCACGGTGCTCGGCCGGATCGTCGCCGAGCACGGCGCGCCCGCATTCGAGGGTGAGAGCCGGCGCTTGTTCCCGAGCGCCGAGACGATCGCCGCCCTCGACCCGGTGACCCTGCCGATGCCGAGATCGCGCGGACGCACGGTGGTGGCGCTCGCCGCCGCGGCCGCCGATGGCCTCGAACTCGACCCGGGCGCCGACCGCGACGAGATGCGCGCGCGACTGCTCGCCATGCCCGGCATCGGCCCGTGGACGGCCGACTACCTGCGGATGCGCACGATGTCCGATCCGGACGTCCTGCTGACAAGCGATCTGGTGGTGCGCCGCGCCGCCGCCGATCTCGAGGTCGACCTGCGCGGCGGACGCCCCGACTGGGCGCCGTGGCGCAGCTACGCCACCTACCACCTGTGGGCCCACCTCGTGTCCGACGAATGGGCCCGGCTGCGATGATCGCCGAAGAGGAGAACACCATGCGCTACACCCTGATCCCGTCCCCGCTCGGCGACCTGCTCGCCGTCCGAGACGACGACGGCATCACCGGCCTCTACCTGCCGACGGGCAAGAATCCCCAGCAACCCGAGGACGGATGGACGCGCGACGACGCCGCGTTCGACGACGTGCGCAGCCAGCTCGGCGAGTACTTCGCCGGTGAGCGCACCGAGTTCGACCTGCCGCTGCACCCACGGGGTACGGCGTTCCAGAAGCAGGTGTGGAAGGCGCTGCTCGACATCCCGTACGGCCAGACCGCGACCTACGGCCAGACGGCGCTCTCGATCGGCAACCCGACGGCCTCGCGGGCGGTGGGCCTGGCCAACGGGCAGAACCCGATCTCGATCGTCGTCCCGTGCCACCGCGTCATCGGCGCGGACGGCTCGCTCACCGGTTACGGCGGCGGACTTGCGGCCAAGCAGTGGCTGCTCGCCCACGAGGTGGCCCACTCCGGCCTGTTCGCCTGAGGCCGCCCGCCCCGCTGACGGGCGGCTGCGGCGGGGGTCAGTGGAAAGCGTTCTGGGCGGCCTCGAGGCCCTCGCGCAGCAACGCCTCGGCGGCGTCGGCCGCCCGGTCGACCAGGTAGGGCAGCTCCTTGCGCTCGGCGGAGCCGAACTCGCGCAGGACGAAATCGGCCGGATCCTGACGACCGGGCGGACGGCCGACGCCGAAGCGCACCCGTGAGAAGTCCTGCGAGCCGAGCGCCGCGGCCACCGAGCGCAGCCCGTTGTGTCCGCCGGCGCCGCCACCGCGCTTGAGGCGGATCACGCCGAAGTCGAGATCGAGCTCGTCATGCGCGACGACGACCCGTTCGACCGGGATCTTGAAGAAGCGCGCCGCCGCATTGACCGGACCGCCCGACTCGTTCATGTAAGACAGCGGCTTGGCCAGCACGACGGGTAACCCGGCCACCCGCGCCTCGACGATGTCGCACCGGGACCGGTGCGCCTTGAACCGGCCACCGGCCCGCTCGGCGAGCAGGTCGACGACGGCGAACCCGATGTTGTGCCGGGTGGCCGCGTAGCGCGGCCCGGGGTTGCCGAGGCCGACGATCAGAAAGCGGTCGTCGGCCACGGCAGAACGGACGTCGGGCCTACTCGGCCGAGTCGCCGGAGCCCTCGGAGGCGCTCTCGCCCGACTCGCCTTCGGCACCCTCGGCGCCCTCGCCCTCGGGCGCTTCCTCGACGATGCCGAGTTCCTCGGCGGCCTCGGCGACCTCGGCCTCGAGCTCGGCCTCGGTCGGGGCCTCGTTCATGATCAGCATTACGTGGTCGGGCTCGGTGATCAGCGTCGAGCCGGCCGGGAGTGTCAGGTCGCCGGCGGTGAGCTGGTCGCCGATCTGCATCTCGGTGATGCTGACCGCGATCTCGGTGGGCAGGTTGGTGGCTTCCGCCTCGAGCGAGACCGAGGTGCTCTCCTGTGCGAGCAGGCCGCCCGCGACGACATCGCCGTCGATCGCCAGCGGGACGTCGATGGTGACCTTCTCACCGCGCCGCACCGCAAGCAGGTCGACGTGGTCGTAGGTGCCCTTGAGGGCGTGCCGCTGGATCGCCTTCGGGATCGCGAGCTGCTCCTCGCCGGCGAGATCGAGGGTGAGCAGCACGTTCGCGCCGCCGTGCCGGATGGCGTTGGCGAACTCGCGTGCGGGCAGGGACACGTGGCGCGGGTCGGCGCCGTGGCCGTAGATGACCGCCGGAATCATGCCTGCGCGGCGGGTGCGGCGCGCGCCGCCCTTGCCGAACTCGGTACGTGCTTCGGCGCTGAGCCGGACCTCGGACACTGCAGAACTCCTGGAAGATCGTCGGTTTGCTGCTGGATCGTTGCTGCTCGGAGCCTCGACAGGGGCCGGACGCGACGGGCGCGCGTCAACGGACGACACCGCGTCGATCACGGAGATCGCGCGAAAGCGACCGTCCCTCGCCGGGGCAACCTCACGAGAGTACCGGGTGCGTGGGACGCGCAACGCACCCGGTCGCAGACCTGGCTCAGCTCAGCGGGCTGCGGCGCGCTTGTACTGCCGCACCGACAACGGCGCGAAGATCGCGACGAGGGCGACGCACCACAACAGCGTGTACACCGCAGGGTGCTGCATGGACCAGTCGTTGCTCGGTGGCATCGCGGCACTGGTGTTGCCGAACATCTCCCGCGCGGCCTGCGTCACCGTCGACACCGGGTTCCAGTTCGCGATCGCCTTCAGCACGGTGGGGAAGTTCTTGGTCGGCACGAAGGTGTTGGCGATGAACGTCAGCGGGAAGATCACGATGAACGCCGCATTGTTCACGACCTCGGGCGACGGGACGAGCAGCCCGATCAGCGCCATCACCCAGGAGATGGCGTACGCGAACGCGAGCAGCAGCAGGTACGCCCCGATCGCGTGCAGGACGTCGGTGCGGATCCGCCAGCCGATGGCGAGCCCGGTGACGGACATGACGAACAGCGTGACGAGGTTGTAGCCGACGTCGCTGGTGGTGCGCCCGACCAGCACCGCGGATCGCGACATCGGCAGCGACCGGAACCGGTCGATGATGCCCTTCTGGATGTCATCGGCCATGCCCGCCCCGGTGAAGGTCGCGCCGAACACGACGGTCTGGGCGAAGATCCCCGGGATCAGGAATTCCTTGTACGACAGCCCCGGCGTGCCGATCGCGCTGCCGAACACGTAGGCGAAGAGCAGGATGAACATGATCGGCGAGATCGTCGTGAACACCAGGATGTCCGGGACCCGCTTGATCTTGATCAGATTGCGCTTGGCGACGATCGCGCCGTCGACCGCGACCTTGGCGATCGCGCTCATCGCGTCGCCCCTTCCGCGGGTTGCTTCGCATCGTCGGGGGCGTCGTCGTTCTCGGCACGGTGACCGGTCAGTGTCAGGAACACGTCGTCGAGGGTCGGGCGCCGCAGGCCGACGTCGAGCACCGCGATCTCGGCCGCGTCGAGGCGGCGCAGCGCGTCGATGAGCACGCTCGCGCCGCCGCGCACCGGCGCGGTCAGCCGGCGGGTGTGCTCGTCGAGCTGCACCGCCCCGACGGCCACGCGGGCGAGCACCTCACGGGCGGTCTCGGTGTCCTCTGCCGACCCGACGACCACCTCTATCCGCTCACCGCCGACCTGGGCCTTGAGCTCGTCGGCGGTCCCCCGCGCGATGGCCGTGCCGTGGTCGATGACGAGGATGTCGTCGGCCAGCCGGTCGGCCTCCTCGAGGTACTGGGTGGTCAGCAGCAGCGTCGTGCCCGACTTGACCAGGCGGGTGATGACGTCCCACATGTCGGTGCGGCTGCGCGGGTCGAGACCGGTGGTGGGCTCGTCCAGGAACAGCACCGGCGGGGACGCGACCAGCGCGCCGGCGAGGTCGAGCCGGCGGCGCATGCCACCGGAATAGGTCTTGACCGGACGGTCGCCGGACTCGCTGAGCGAGAACTGCTCGAGCAGCTCGATCGCGCGCCGCTTGGCGCGGGCGCGGTCGAGACCGTACAGCCGCCCGACCATGTGCAGGTTCTCGTAGCCGGTGAGGTACTCGTCGACCGCGGCGTACTGGCCGGACACACCGATGTGGGCCCGCACCTCGCCGGGCTGGGTGCGCACGTCGTACCCCGCGACCTCGGCCGTGCCGTTGTCGGCCTCGAGCAACGTGGTGAGGATACGGACCGCGGTGGTCTTGCCGGCCCCGTTCGGCCCGAGCACGGCGAGCACCGTGGCCTCCGGCACCGACAGGTCGAGACCGTCCAGCGCACGCACCTTGCCGTAGACCTTGATCAAGCCTTCGGCCCTGACCACGTCGGCCATCGCCACCGCCTTCCCTCTCCGCCACGGTAGGCGACGCCACCGACAGCGCGGCTGCCGTTACCGGCGGTTCAGACCGACAACCGGCCTGCGGCGGCGCGGACCACGCCGAGCACGCTGCCCGTGGCCAGGAGGTCGGCGCGTTGCACCTGCGCACCCACCCCGCGTTTCCACAGGCCGCTGATCAGATCGGCCACCCGCTGCCGATCGCCGGTCGCCTCGAGCGCCGGGGCGAGCGCCTCCACCATCCGAGCGATCAGTGCCTCGGCCGGCCGCAGGCTCGCGTCCGCGACGTCGACCAGTTGCTCGGAGAGCCCGAAGCGGGCGGCGCGCCAGGCCGCGGACCGCAACCGGGCGACCGGCGCGTCGAAGCCGGGCTCGCGCACCGCCGTCTCGACCGCCGCCCGACACAGCGCCGCGAGCAACACCGAGTCCGCGACCTGCTGGCCGACGTCGGCCATGCGGAACTCGACGGTCGGGTACTTCGCCGAGAGCCGGACGTCGAAATAGATCATTCCCGAGTCCACCGCCGCACCGGTCGTGACGGCCTCGTGCACCCGGCGGTCGTAGGCCGCGTCGTTCCCGAACGCGGCGGTCGGTCCCGCCGTCGGCCAGCGGCCCCACGCGATCGTGCGGTAGCTCGCGTACCCCGTGTCGAGCCCGGTCCAGAACGGCGAGTTGCCGCTGAGCGCGAGCAGCAGCGCGACCCACTCGCGCACCCCGTCGATCGCGGCGATCCCCTCGGCGCGCGAGGCCACCGACACGTGCACGTGCGTTCCGCAGGTCAACTGGTCGCCCGCGACCAACCCGTACTGCTCGTGCATGCGCCGGTACCGCTCGTCCGGCGTCGCCGTCGGCAGGATCGCGGACGGGCTGGTGGCGAGCCCGGCGGCCAGCACCCCGCGATCGGCGGCGGCCTTCGCCAGCTCGGCGCGGCGCGCGTGCAGGTCGACGGTGAGGGCGTCGAGGTCGCGCTGCGGGGCGGACGCGATCTCGGCCTGCTCCAGCTTGAACTCGTGCTCCACCCCGGTGGAGGGGTCCTCCGCCAGCTCGGCGCCGACCGGGGCCGGTTGCGCGGAGGGGGTGAAGAGCATCAGCTCCTCCTCGACCCCGACCGTCCGCATCCGTCGAGCCTTGCACACGGCTGATGACGCGGCGCCACGCCGCATCGTTACGATCCGAGGGATGCCTGTAGTCGAGAACGCGGACGCCGTGCGCGTACGCGTGCCGGCCAAGGTCAACCTGCACCTGTCGGTGGGCGCGGTGCGCCCGGACGGGTTCCACGAACTCACCACCGTCTTCCAGGCCGTCGCGTTGTTCGACGACGTGATCGCCCGGGCGGCGGCCGGGCTGGGGGTGACGGCCGACGGCACCTTCGCAGCGGGCGTCCCCACCGATCACACCAATCTCGCCTTCGGCGCCGCCGAACTGCTCGCCGCGCACGCCGGCGCCGACCCGGACGTGCTGCTCGAGCTGCACAAGGCCATTCCCGTCGCCGGCGGGATGGCCGGCGGATCCGCCGACGCGGCCGGCGCCCTGGTGGCCTGCGCCGCGTTGTGGCGCACCGGCACACAGCGCGCCGAACTGGCCGAACTCGCCGCGCTGCTCGGCAGCGACGTCCCGTTCGCGCTCTTCGGGGGCACCGCGCTCGGAGTCGGGCGCGGCGAGCAGCTGACCCCGGTGCTCTCGACCGGCGAGTACCACTGGGTGTTAGCGCTGTCCGACACCGGTCTGGCGACGGCCGAGGTGTATCGCGAACTCGATCGGCTGCGCGACACCGGTGCGGCGGCGGAGCCCGCCGGGCCGCCCGACGAGCTGCTCGACGCGCTGCGTGCCGGCGACTGCGGACGGGCGGCGGACGCGCTGGCCAACGACCTGCAACCGGCCGCGCTGTCGCTGCGCCCCGAACTCGCTGAGGTACTCGCCGCGGGGGCCGAGCTCGGCGCGCTCGGCGGCGTGGTGTCCGGTTCCGGGCCCACCTGCGCTTTCCTGTGCGCGCACGCCGACGCCGCGAGTGACCTCGCCGATGAACTCGACCGCGCCGGCGTGTGCGCGGCAACCCGGGTCGCGACCGCGCCCGCCCCCGGCGCACGGATCACCGGCTGATGGCGAACCTGGTCAACCTCGAGGCGGTCGGCAAGGCCTACGGGACGACGACGGTGCTCGAGTCGCTCTCGCTCGGCCTGGCCGCCGACGAACGGATCGGGGTCGTCGGGCGCAACGGCGGCGGCAAGACCACGCTGCTGCGGCTGATCACCGGCCTCGAGACGCCGGACACCGGCCGGGTCACCGTCACCGGCGGCACCCGCATCGCGCGGGTCGATCAGTCCGGTGCGCTGCCGGTCGCGAGCGTGCGCGACGTCGTCGTCGGCGACGCCGCCGAGCACGAGTGGGCCGGCGACGCCGAGGTGCGGGCCGTGCTGGCGGGACTCGGGCTGGCCGCGGTCGGGCTCGAGTCGGCCACCGACACCCTGTCCGGCGGTGAGCGCCGTCGCGTCGCGCTGGCCACTGCCCTGGTGCAGCAGGCCGACCTGCTCGTCCTCGACGAGCCGACCAACCACCTCGACGTCGAGGGGGTCACCTGGCTCGCGAATTACCTCACCGCCCGGCGCGGCGCGCTGCTGGTCGTCACGCACGACCGGTGGTTCCTCGACGCGGTGGTTTCGCGCACCTGGGAGGTCGGCGACGGCACGGTTCGGCAGTTCGACGGCGGATACGCGGCGTACGTGCTCGCACGGGCCGAACGCGACCGGCAGGCCGCCGCCGGCGAGGCGCGCCGGCTGAACCTGGTGCGCAAGGAGCTCGCCTGGTTGCGGCGCGGTGCGCCCGCCCGCACGTCCAAACCGCGCTTTCGCATCGACGCCGCCGAGGCGTTGATCGCCGACGTGCCGCCGGCCCGGTCCGGTGTCGAGTTACGAGCGCTCGCCCAGCGCCGGCTGGGCCGCTCGGTGTACGACCTCGAGGACGTCAGCTTTTCCATCGGCGCGCGCACCCTGTTCGACCACGTGACGTGGCACGTCGGACCGGGCGATCGCATCGGCGTCATCGGCGTGAACGGGTCGGGCAAGACGCATCTGCTGCGCCTGCTCGCCGGCGAACTGCTCCCCGCGTCGGGAAAGGTGACGATCGGCCGGACCGTCCAGGCGGGCTACCTGTCGCAGGAACTCGCCGAACTGCCCACCGCTCTCCGGGTGCTCGAAGCGGTGCAAGAGGTCGCCACCACCGCAGTGCTCGGGGGCGTCGAGCTGACCGCGGGCCAGCTCGCCGAACGCTTCGGGTTCGGCAACGACAAGCAGTGGACGCCCGTCGGCGAGCTGTCCGGCGGCGAGCGGCGCCGGCTGCAACTGCTTCGGCTGCTGCTCGCGCAACCCAACGTGCTGCTGCTGGACGAGCCCACCAACGATCTCGACACCGACACCCTGGCCGCGCTGGAGGATCTGCTCGACAGCTGGGCCGGCACGCTGGTGGTCGTCAGCCACGACCGGTACCTCGTCGAGCGGATCTGCGACAGCACGGTCGCCCTGCTCGGCGACGGTTCGCTCGCCGCACTGCCCGGCGGGATCGACGAGTACCTCGCGCGTCGTGCGGACGTCCCGGACGACGAGCCGCAACGCCGTGCGAACAAGGGCGATTCGCGGGCCACCCGCAAGGAACTGGCCCGCCTCGAACGCCGGATCCAGCAGCTGGAGAAGCAGGAGGCGACCCTGCACGACCAGCTCGCCGCGCATGCGACCGACTTCGCGAAGGTGGCCGAACTCGACGCGAAGCTGCGCGCGGCGTCCGCCGAGCGGCAGGCCGCCGAGGAGCAGTGGTTGCTGCTCGCCGACGGCTGACACGCGCAGCTAGCTGCTGCCGTGCACGCTCCGCGGTTCGGGATCGAGATGGGCCAGCCCGTTCCACCCGAGGTTGACCAGGTGGGCTGCGACCACCTCGCGCGGCGGCTTGCGCTCCTCGAGCCACCACTGCCCGGTGAGCGCGACCATGCCGACCAGCATCTGGGCATACATCGGCGCCAGATCGGTGCGGATGCCGCGCGCGGCGAACTCGCGCACCATGATGTGTTCGGCCTGGCTGGCGATGTCGTTGAGCAGCGAGGAGAACGTTCCGGACGAGCCCGCGACGGGCGAGTCGCGCGACAGGATGCGGAATCCGTCGGTCTGTTCCTCGATGTAGGTCAGCAGGGCGAGTGCGGCCTGCTCGACGAGCTTGCGCGGGTGGCCGGAGCTGAGCGCGGCGGTCAACCGCTCCTGCAGATCGCTCATCTCGCGGTCGACGACGACCGCGTACAGCCCTTCCTTGCCGCCGAAGTGCTCGTACACCACCGGCTTCGAGACGCCGGCGCGCGCCGCGATCTCCTCGGTGGAGGTCGCCTCGAACCCCTTCTCGGCGAACAACGAGCGACCCACGTCCAGCAGTTGCTCGCGGCGTTCGCGCCCGGTCATCCGCACCCTGGGCCTGCCGTTGTTCTCGGTCATCAGACAATCATGGTCTTATGAGCGACGCTTGCGGGGCGAACCGGGGCATGAGGGCGCCGTCCCCCACCTACGGCAGTTACCTCTGCCTCGACGAACTGCTCGACTGCCAACGGCCGGCGACCGCCGAGCACGACGAGATGTTGTTCGTGATCGTGCACCAGGTCTACGAACTGTGGTTCAAGCAGATCCTGCACGAAACCGCCCTCTTGCAGCGCCGCCTGGAAGCCGGGAACGGGGCCGGGGCACTGCACACCGCACGGCGGATCGCCAAGATCCTTAAGACCATCGTCGGCCAGCTCGACGTCCTCGAGACGATGACGCCGAAGCAGTTCGCGGCGTTTCGTCCCGAGCTGGGCTCGGCCAGCGGGTTCCAGTCGAGCCAGTTCCGCGTGATCGAGGCGGCGCTGGGCCGTCGCGACTTCGACCAGGTCGACGATCCGGCACTGCGCGCGGCGCTTGCCCGGCCGAGCGTCTTCGACTCGCTGCTGCGATTCCTGGACGGCACCGAACTCGCTGACGTGTACGCCGCCGAGGGCGAGCCCGCCGAGGTGTGCGAGGCGCTCGTGGACATCGACGAGGGCGTGCAGGAGTGGCGCTACCGCCACGTGATGATGGTGCAGCGGATCATCGGTTCCCGGACCGGAACCGGCGGCTCGAGCGGCGCCGACTACCTGCGCTCGACGCTGTTCCGGCCGGCATTCCCGAAGCTGTGGGAGGTGCGTGGTGGTTGAGCCGATGCGCGAGTCTGCGCTCGCGATGGACGGCGCCGATCCGCTTGCCGCGACCCGCGCCCGCTTCGACCTGCCGGACGAGGTGATCTACCTCGACGGGAACTCCCTCGGTGCACTGCCTGCCGGGGTGCCGGCGGCCCTCGAGGACGCGGTGCGCCGCCAGTGGGGCGCCGACCTGATCACGTCGTGGAACCGCAACGGCTGGTGGGAGCTGCCGGGCCGCCTCGGCGATCGCATCGGCCGGCTCGTCGGCGCCGCACCGGGTCAGGTGATGTGCGGCGACTCGACGAGCGTGCAGCTGTTCCAGGCGCTGGTCGCGCTCGCCCGGATGCGGCCCGGCCGCGGCACGCTGGTCACCGACGGCACCGGCTTCCCGACCGACCAGTACCTCGCGGAGTCGGTGGCGCGACTGCTCGGGCTGCGGTTGGTGCGAGCCCGTCCGGATGCCCTCGACGCCGTCGTCGACGACGACACCGCGCTCGTGGCGCTGGGCGGTGTCGACTACCGCAGCGGTGAACTGTGGGACGCCGCGACGCTGACCCGCACGGTGCACGAGCGGGGCGCGCTGATGATGTGGGACCTCGCGCACGTCGCGGGCGTCGCCCCGTTCGCGCTCGACGACATCGGCGCCGACGCCGCCGTCGGCTGCTCGTACAAGTACCTCAACGGCGGCCCGGGAGCACCGGCGTGGATCTACCTGCCGCACCGGCACCAGGCCGTCGCCGACCTGCCCCTGACCGGCTGGCACGGGCACGCGCACCCGTTCCGGCTCGACGATTCCTACGCCCCCGCGCGGGGCATCGAGCGGGCGCGGATCGGGACGCCGCCCGTGCTGTCGATGCTCGCCCTCGAGGCCGCGCTCGACGTCTTCGACGAGGTCGAGCTCGCGGTCCTGCGGGCCAAATCACTGCAGCTGACCGGCCTGCTCATCGACTACGTGGATGCATGCCTGCCCGACGTCGAGGTCGTGTCGCCACGGGATCCGGCGCGCCGCGGCGGGCAGGTCGCGCTGCGGCATCCGGAGGCCTACGGGGTGGTGCAGGCACTGATCGCGCGCGGCGTGATCGGCGACTTCCGTCCGCCCGACATCGTCCGGCTCGGCTTCGCCCCGCTGTACCTGCGCCACGTGGACGTGTGGGACGCCTGCGCGCAACTGCGTGACGTGCTCGAGTCCGGCGCCTACCGCGACCCGGCCTTCGCCGCGCGCTCGACGGTGACCTGAGTCGTACCAGTTCGTTATAGTCAAGCGGTTCTATAACAAGCTATGTCAGGGTGACCATGCAACCCAGTCCGTACACCCCCGGCGAGGTCGCGCGCGAGGTCCCGGGCCGCAACGAGCAGCTCGCCCAGACCGACGAACGGCTGTCCTACCTCGTCGATCTGCACCGGCTGGTCGGCCGGGTCCGGGTCGACATCGCCCCGCGCGGGCTGGGCAAGACCTCGCTGCTGCGCGAGGTCCAGCGGCGCGCGGACGCGCGGCGCGTGCTCACCGTGTGGGTGACCGCCGGCGAGAGCAAGGGCCTGATCGCCTCGATCGCCGACGAGCTCGAGCGCGTGACCCGCAACTGGCGCACCGAGTCACGGCGCCGGCTGTCCGAACGCCTCGAACGGCTCACCGTCACCGTCGGCGTCCCCGGCGCGCGGCTGCAGACCGAGTGGGCGCCCAACCGCAACCGGGTCTACGGCGTGCGCGAGTTCGAGGACGTCGTCCGCGACACCGTCGCCGCCGGCGCCAAAGAGAAACACACCGGGCTGGTGCTGTTCGTCGACGAGATCCAGGAGGCCGACCGGGACGGCCTGCGCACGCTCGCCTATGCCTGGCAGCACCTGCAGAGCGAGGGGCAGGACGTGCCGGCGGCGGTGTTCGCCGCGGGCCTGCCGAACTCCCCCGACACGATCACCTCCGTCGTCACCTTCAGCGAACGGTTCGCCTATCGCAAGCTCGATCGGCTCACCGACGACGCCGCACTGCTCGCCCTGGCCGCACCCGCCCGCACGCTCGGCGTCACCTGGACCGAGGACGCGCTCGCGCAGGCTGTCGCGCAGGCCGAGGGGTATCCGTACCTGCTCCAGCTGATCGGCGACGCCACCTGGACGGCCGGTGGCCACCCCGCTCGCAGCGGGGTGCTGACCGCCGACCACGTGCACGCGGCGCAGCAGGCGGTGCGCGAGGACCTCGATGCGATGTCCCGCGCCCGGTGGCAGAAGTGCACCCCGTCCGAGCAGAAGGTCGTGCGCGCGATGGCCGCGCTCGGCGACGCGCCTGTGCGGCGGGCCGCGATCGCCGCCGAGCTCGGCGTCACCACGCAGGATCTGTCGGTGGCGCGGGCGAAACTGCTCGACAAGGGGATCATCGAGACGGCCGGTCACGGCGTGCTGATGTTCACCATCCCCGGCTTCGCGCAGTACGTGCGCGACCGCGAGAGCTGACCGGCGTCAGGACACCCGCAGCTTGGCGAGCCGTTCCGGCTTCGGCCAGCGCACGTCGCTGGCCCAGCCGAGCTTCTCGAAGAGCCAGATCACCCGCGCCGACTCGTCCAGCTGGAAGCGCAGCACGCCGTGCCGGGCCGCGGTCGGGTCGGCATGGTGCATGTTGTGCCAGCTCTCGCCGAAGCTCAGGATCGCCAGCGGCCAGAAGTTCGCGCTCTTGTCGCGGGCGGCGAAGGGACGGTCACCGATCATGTGGCACACCGAGTTGATCGACCACGTGACGTGGTGCAGCACGAATACGCGCACCAGCGATGCCCAGAAGAACGCCGTGAGCGCGCCCGTCCACGACATCGTGATCAGCCCGCCGAGCACGGCCGGCAACAGCATCGAGACCGCGAGCCAGAGCGGGAACAGCCGGTCGACCAGCGCGATGTCGCGGTCGCGAAGCAGATCGGGGGTGTACTTGTCGCGGTTGGTGTGCTCCACGTCGAACATCCAGCCGAGGTGCGCGAACCAGAAACCCTTGGTCAGCGCGCCCAGCGAGTCGCCGAAGCGCCACGGCGAGTGCGGGTCGCCGTCGCGGTCGCTGTGCGCGTGGTGGCGCCGGTGGTCGGCGACCCAGCGGATCACCGGACCCTCGATCGCGAGCGACCCGGCGATGGCCAGTGCGATGCGCAGCGCCCGCTTCGCCTTGAACGACCCGTGGGTGAAGTACCGGTGGTAGCCGACGGTGATCCCCAGCCCGGACACGATGTAGAAGGCCAGGAACAGGCTGACGTCCGTCCAGCCCAGCCCCCAGCCCCAGGCCACCGGGACGGCCGCGAGGAAGGCGAGGAACGGCACGATCACGAACGCGTAGAGCGCGACCTGTTCGCCACGTCGCTTGGTTCCCTCGAACACCGGCTTGCCGGCCGGACGCTCGTCGAGCAGGGTCATGGTCACCTCGTCGTCGCTCGCACCACCGCAGGGTCGGCGGTTACGTCACCGTAACCTACGCAACCGTAGCCAGCCAGCGGGGCTCAGCCGCCCTCAGCACGCCGGTAGGCTGACAGCCGCGATTGCGGGATGGGGTAATTGGCAGCCCGCCGGCCTTTGGAGCCGTGCAGTCTGGGTTCGAGTCCCAGTCCCGCAGCACAGTCCGCCGTCGAAGGGAACCCCGTGGCCCCGCTTGCCGTGATCGTGCTGGCCGCCGGCGAGGGCACCCGGATGAAGTCGGCCGCCCTGCCGAAGGTGCTGCACGGCTTCGCCGGACGCTCGATGCTCGGCCATGTGCTCGCCGCCGCAGCGCCCCTCGGCGCGGCCCACACCGTCGTCGTCGTCGGGCACCGCGCGGACGAGGTGCGCACCCACCTCGCCGGGATCGCACCGGACGCCGTCGCGGTGCTGCAGGCCGAGCAGCACGGCACCGGCCACGCCGTCCGGCTCGCGCTCGAGGCCGTCCCCGCCGAGGCGCAGGGCACGGTCGTGGTGGTCCCCGGCGACGCCCCGCTGCTCACCCCGCACGCGCTGCAGGCCCTGGTGCGCGAGCACGGCGCCTCGGCAGCGACGCTGCTCACCAGCGTGGTCGACGACCCGACCGGCTACGGGCGGGTGATCCGCGTGGCCGACGGCTCGGTCGCCCGGGTGGTCGAGCACAAGGACGCCGAGCCGCACGAGCTGGCGATCGCCGAGGTCGCGACCAGCGTGTACGCCTTCGATCACCAGCAGCTGCGCAGCGCGATCGGTTGGCTGACGCGCGACAACGCGCAGGGCGAGGAATACCTGCCCGACGTCGTGTCGATCCTGGTCGACCGGGGCGCGCCGGTCGGCGCCGTGACGGCGCCCGCCGACCAGACGGCCGGGGTCAACAACCGGGTGCAGCTGGCCGCCGCGCACCGCACGTTCAACGCCCGGCTGCTCGAGGCGCACATGCGCGCGGGCGTCACCGTCGTCGACCCGACCGGCACCTGGGTCGACGTCGACGTCGCGATCGGGGCCGACGTGACCATCTGGCCGGGCACCTACCTGCACGGTGCGACGACGGTCGCGGCCGGCGCCGAGCTCGGCCCCGAGGTCACCCTCACCGACACCAGCGTGGGCGCGCGCACCCGCATCCAGCGGGCGACCGCGGTCGGCGCCGAGCTGGGCGCCGACGTCACGGTCGGGCCGTACGCCTATCTGCGTGCCGGCACGCGTCTTTGCGACGGTGTGCACGTCGGCACCTACGTCGAGATCAAGGGCTCGGAGGTCGGACCGGGCTCGAAGGTGCCGCACCTGACCTACGTCGGCGACGCGACCATCGGCCGGCAGAGCAACATCGGCGCGTCCTCGGTGTTCGTGAACTACGACGGCGTGGCCAAGCATCGCAGCGTGGTCGGCGATCACGTCCGGATCGGCTCGGACACGATGATCGTGGCGCCGGTCGAGATCGGCGACGGCGCTTACACGGCAGCGGGCTCGGTCATCGCGAGTGACGTACCCCCCGGAGCGCTGGGGGTGGCACGCGGCAGGCAGCGAAACGTGGCAGGCTGGGTGGAGAGAAAGCGACCGGGCACGCCTGCA
>DATBTJ010000102.1:0-5786 GCA_036559305.1 Jatrophihabitans sp. | reverse complement strand
TCGTCGGCGGCTACCTGCTGGTCTACGGCGGCGGCGTCCAGCACTGGCTCGAACCGTCGGTCGGACCCAGCCTCGAAGTCGGCGTCCACACGATCTCGCCGGTGGTGCTGAGCCTCATCACGCTCGTCGTCGTGGTGCTCGGCGTGGCGGGTGCGCTCGTCGCGTTCCGCCAGGTGCCCGAGTACCAGCCTGCCGGCAACGCCGTCACGGTCGCCGCGCGCCGCAACGTCTATGCGGACGCGTTCAACGAGGCAGTGCTGATGCGGCCCGGCCAGTGGCTCTCGCGCGCGCTGGTCTACCTCGACAACCGCGGGGTGGACGGTGCGGTGAACGGGATCGGCGCCTCGCTCGGCGGCAGCTCGTCCAGACTCAAGCGGATCCAGACCGGATTCGTCCGAAGCTATGCGTTGTCGATGCTCGCCGGCACGGTCGCCGTCGTGGCCGTCCTGCTCGCGGTGAGGTTCCAGTAACGATGCACTCCTACGCACTGGTAGTCCTCACGCTCATCCCGCTGGTCGCCTCGATCGGGGTGTTCCTGCTCAAGAACGAGCAGGGCAGGCTCGCCAAGTTCATCAGCCTGTTCGTCTCGCTAGTCGTGCTCGCCTACGTCGTGGTGCTCACGGTCCGGTTCGACACCGGCGCCACCGCACCGCGCTTCCAGTACCAGGGCAGCTGGACGTGGATCAAGGGCTTCGGGGTGCACTTCGCCCTCGGCGTCGACGGCATCGCGCTCGTCCTCGTGCTGATGGCGGTCGTGCTCGTCCCCGCCGTGATGCTCGCGTCCTGGACGAGCTTCGACAGCCGCTCCGGCGCGGAGGAGGAGCCCACCGGACGGCGCCGCAGCGTGAAGAACTTCTTCGCGCTGATGCTGCTGCTCGAGTTCTTCATGATCGGCGTGTTCGTCGCGACCGACGTGTTCTTGTTCTACGTCTTCTTCGAAGCGATGCTCGTGCCGATGTACTTCATCATCGGCAGCTTCGGCGGACCGCGCCGGCAGTACGCCGCGATGAAGTTCTTCCTGTACTCGTTGGTCGGCGGCCTGCTGATGCTCGCGAGCGTCATCGGGCTCTACATCACGACCGGCTCGCAGACCTTCGCGATCAGCGACCTGATCGGCAAGGTGCCCGAGGGCGCGACGCAGAAGTGGCTGTTCCTCGGCTTCTTCATCGCCTTCGCCATCAAGGCGCCGCTCGTGCCGTTCCACACCTGGCTGCCCGACGCCGGTGCCGAGGCGCCGGCCGGCGGTGCGGCGCTGCTCGTCGGCGTGCTGGACAAGGTCGGGACGTTCGGGTTCCTGCGCTACTGCCTGCCGCTGTTCCCGCAGGCGTCCACCTACTTCGCGCCGTTCATCCTGATCCTGTCGGTGATCGGCATCCTGTACGCCGCGTTCCTGGCCATCGGCCAGCGCGACATGAAGCGCCTGGTCGCCTACACGTCCGTCGCGCACTTCGGCTTCATCGGGCTGGGCATCTTCGCCTTCACGACGCAGGGCGGCACCGGCGCGGTGCTGTACATGGTCAACCACGGCCTGTCGACGGGTGCGTTGTTCATCGTGGTCGGGCTGCTGATCGCGCGCGGCAAGAGCCGCAACGTCAACGACTACGGCGGCGCCGCGAAGGTGACTCCGATCCTCGCCGGGCTGTTCCTGCTCGCCGGACTGTCGGCGCTCGCGCTGCCCGGCATGAGCACGTTCGTCAGCGAATTCCTCGTGCTGGTCGGCACGTTCACCCGGCACAAGGGGCTGGCGATCCTCGCGACCACCGGCATCGTGCTCGCCGCGATCTACGTGCTGTACCTGTACCAGCGCACTTTCCAGGGCAAGCTCACCGAGAAGGTCGCGAAGTTCCGTGACGCCAACCCGCGCGAGATCCTGGCCGTGGCGCCGCTGATCGCGATCATCGTGTTCCTCGGCGTCTATCCCAAGCCGCTGCTGGACGTGATCAACCCCGCCGTGCGGTACACGCTCCACGACGTCCATCAGACCGACCCGGCGCCGAAGCTCGGCCCGCTCGCCGGAGGGAACAAATGAGCGCCGGAACGCTGGCTGCCTCGACCATCACCACGCCGTCGGTCGCCTATCACGGGCTGATGCCGATCTTCATCGTGCTCGGCGCGGCCCTGCTCGGCGTGCTCGTCGAAGCCGTCGTGCCGCGGCGCGAGCGGTTCAACACCCAGGTCGCGGTGACGATCCTCGGCCTGGCCGGCGCGCTGGTCACCGTGGTGCTGCTGCGGCACACCCGCCTGGCCACCCCGTCGCCGGCCGGTAACGACCCGTCGTTCGCCGGCTCGATCGCGGTCGACGGGGTCGGGCTGTTCCTGCAGGGCACGATCCTCGTCCTCGCGGTGATGGCGACCCTGCTGGTCGCCGAGCGCACGGTCGACGCCGGCAGCCCGATCGTCGCGTCCGCCGCGGTCGTGGTCGGTTCGCCGACCGACCGCGCGCTGGCGCGTTCCAAGCGGGTGCAGACCGAGGTCTTCCCGCTGCTGCTGTTCGCCGTGGCCGGCATGATGATCTTCCCGGTCGCGAACAACCTGCTGCTGATGTTCGTCGCGCTCGAGGTGCTGTCGCTGCCGCTGTACCTGATGGCGGGCATGTCGCGACGCAAGCGGTTGCTGTCGCAGGAGGCCTCGCTCAAGTACTTCCTGCTCGGCGCGTTCGGCTCGGCGTTCTTCCTCTACGGCCTCGCGCTGCTCTACGGCTACGCGAACTCCGTCGACCTCGCGCAGATCTTCGCCGCCCAGAAGTCGTCCGGGCAGTCGGACGTGCTGCTCTACCTCGGGCTGGGCCTGCTGCTGGTCGGGCTGCTGTTCAAGGCGAGCCTCGCGCCGTTCCACAGCTGGACGCCCGACGTGTACACCGGTTCGCCGACGCCCGTCGCGGCGTTCATGGCCTCGTGCACGAAGGTCGCGGCGTTCGGCGCGCTGCTGCGGGTGCTCTACGTCGGCTTCGCCGGCACGGCCACCGACTGGCGGCCGATCATCTGGGCCGTCGCGATCGCGTCGATGGTCGTCGGTGCGGTCTTCGGAATCACCCAGACCGACGTCAAGCGCGTGCTCGCCTACTCCTCGATCGCGCACGCCGGGTTCATCCTCGTCGCGTTCGTCGCGGTGTCGAAGGTCAGCGTCTCGTCGGTGCTGTTCTACCTGCTGACCTACGGCGTCACGACGCTCGCCGCGTTCGGGCTGGTCACGCTGGTGCGCGACGCGGACGGCGAGGCGACGCACCTGTCGCAGTGGTCGGGGTTGGCCCGCAAGAGCCCGGTGCTCGCGGCGACCATGACGATCCTGCTGCTGTCGATGGCGGGTATCCCGCTCACCTCGGGGTTCATCGCCAAGTTCTATGTGTTCAGCGCGGCCTGGCACACGGCCGGCCCGCTCGTGGTCATCGCGTTGATCCTGTCGGCGGTGGCGGCGTTCTACTACCTGCGCATCGTCGTGCTGATGTTCTTCGCCGAACCACCCGAGAACGCGCCGACCGTGTCGATCCCGGGTGCCACGTCGACCATCGCGCTCACCCTCGGCGTCGTCGTCACCGTCGCGCTCGGCGTGTTCCCGCAGCCGGTCGTCGATCTCGCGACGAAGGCCGTCTCGCTGGTCGCGAGATGAACGGATCCGCGCTCGGCGTCCGGTTCGCCGACGCGGAACTGGAAACCGCGGTACGCGCTCGGCTCGACACCGTCGAGGCGGCGCTGCTCGAGTCGACCAGGTCCGACGACGAGTTCGTGGCCGACGCCGCGCGCTACCTCGCCGAGGCCGGCGGCAAGCGGTTCCGTCCGCTGCTGTGCGTGCTCGCCTCGCACTTCGGCGACGCGGCCGACCCGCGCATCGTGCCGGCGGCGGTCGTCGTCGAGCTGACGCATCTGGCGACGCTCTACCACGACGACGTCATGGACGAAGCCGGCGTGCGCCGCGGCGCGGTCTCGGCCAACGCGCGCTGGGACAACGCGGTCGCGATCCTCACCGGCGATTTCCTGTTCTCGCGCGCGTCGGACCTGCTCGCCGATCTCGGCACGCACGCGGTGCGGTTGCAGGCGCGCACCTTCGGCCGGCTGGTCACCGGGCAGATCCGCGAGACGGTCGGCCCGCGTGAGGGCATCGACCCGATCGAGCACTACCTCGCCGTCCTCGCCGACAAGACCGGTTCGCTGATCGCGACATCCGCCGAGTTCGGCGCGCACTTCGCCGGCGTCGCGGAAGACCATGTGGCCACGCTGCGCCATTACGGCGAGCAGATCGGCATCGCCTTCCAGCTGTCCGACGACATCATCGACATCGCCTCCGACTCGGACGCGTCGGGCAAGACCCCGGGCACCGATCTGCGCGAGGGCGTGGCGACCCTGCCCGTGCTGTACGCGCTGCGTCGCGACGACGCCGACGGCTCGCGGTTGCGTGCGCTGGTCGACGGCGAGATGGACGACGCGGCCGTCACCGAGGCGCTGCGGCTGCTGCGCTCGTCGCCGGCGATGGAGCAGGCGCGCGCGACCACGCGCGGATATGCCGACACCGCCCGCGCCGTGCTCGCCGATCTGCCGGACGTCCCGGCGCGCCAGGCGCTCGAGGCGTTGTGCGATCTCGTGACGGAACGAACGGGTTAGACCGGCGCGAGCGGCTTGTGCGGTCCGGCCGGCAGCACCACGTCGATCGGCATGCCGGGACGCACCTCGCCGCCCTGCTCGACGACGGCCATGACCCCCGCCTTGCGCACGTCGCCGTCCAGAACGATGCCGAGCAGACCGATCGAATGGTCCTCGATCTGCTTGCACGGGTTGCGCAGCCCGGTGACGCGCACGACGGCGTCGCCGATCTTCAGCCGGGTGTCGGTCGGCAGGGCGAGCACCTCGAGATCCTGGGTGAGGATGTTCTCGCCGAGGCTGCCCGGCCCGACCTCGTGGCCCGCTGCACGCGCCTCGTCCAGCAGCTCGGTGTGAATGAGGTGCACCTGGCGCAGGTTCGGCTGGTTCGGGTCGCGTCGCACGCGCGAGCGGTGCTGGACGAGCGTGCCCGCGTGCGCGTCGCCGGCCACGCCCATGCCCTCGACCAGGGTGATCGCGTCGCACGGCAGCTTGCTGAACCGGTGCGTCGTGTCGCGGCTGACGGCGAGGACGCGCGGGCTCATGGCTGTGATCCCTGCACCGGCAGCGCTCCGTCGAGAACCGGCCGCATGAAGCTGCGTTCGTAGCGCAGCACGCAGCCGCTCCGGTCGCGGATCTCGTCGGCCGCGATGAATTCGGAATCCACCCCGAAGCGCGCGCGGTAGGTCTCGTAGTCGGCGAACGACGGGAACGAGAACAGGGCGAGCGCCCGGTCGCTGGCGCCCTCGCTCGGCAGGAAGTAGCCGTGATGATCGCCGCCGTGCTTGTTCACCAGCGCGATCCAGGCGCGGCCGAACCGCTCGAACTCCGCGACCTTGCCGGCATCGATCGTGTACTCCACCACGCATGTGATCACCTCGCGAGACTACGAGCAATCGCCGTCCGGCGGGTGGTCAGGTGCTGCTGATGACCGCCGCCGAGGTCGCGGCCGTGATGGCTGCGATGGTCGCCGCCTGCGCCTCGCGGACCGCACGACCTGCTGCCTCGGAGGCCCAGTCGCCTTCGGTGATCTGCTTGGCTTGCTTGACCAGGTCCTTCTTGGACATGCCGAAATGTTGCGGTGCGAAGATCGCCGGCACCGCGCCGACTGCCTGGCAGAGACCGAGGAGCGTGCCGGTGCGCACGTCGGGCCTCGCGGTGCCGGCCAGCACGGCGGCGACGTCGTCCCATACCCGTTGACGTGCCCGTTGATCG
>DATBTJ010000101.1:0-26937 GCA_036559305.1 Jatrophihabitans sp. | reverse complement strand
CCCGACTTCACGAGCATCCACCGCCACGGCATGGTGCGGGTCGCCGCAGCGACGCCGGTGGTCGCTACCGCCGACCCGGCGCGCAACGCGCAGGCAACGATCGAGCTGGCGCGGCAGGGCGATGCCGAGGGCGTCGACCTCATCGTCTTCCCCGAGCTCGGGTTGTCCTCCTACGCCATCGACGACCTGTTGCTGCAGGACGCGTTGCTCGATGCCGCCGAAAGCGCCGTCCTGGAGGTTCGCGACGCGACCCGCGACCTCGCACCGGTCCTGCTCGTCGGCGCGCCGCTGCGCCGCAACGGCCGGCTGTACAACACCGCCGTGGCGATCTCGCGCGGCGAGATCCTGGGCGTGGTTCCCAAGACCTTCCTGCCCAACTACCGCGAGTACTACGAGAAGCGCTGGTTCGCGTCCGGCTCCGGTACCGAGGGACAACGCATCACCGTCGGCGACAGCTCCGTCCCGTTCGGCACGGACCTGCTGTTCGCCGCGACCGACGTCGACGGGTTCGTCATCGGTGTCGAGATCTGCGAGGACTTCTGGTCGGCGCTCCCCCCGTCGTCGTATGCCGCGCTCGCGGGCGCGACGGTGCTCGCGAACCTGTCCGCCTCGAACATCACCGTGGGCAAGGCAGCCGACCGCGAGACGCTGGCCGCCGCGCAATCGGCCCGGGCGACAGCCGCCTACGTGTACTCCGCCGCCGGGCCGGGCGAGAGCAGCACCGATCTGTCCTGGGACGGCCAGGGCACGATTCACGAGCTGGGCGCGCTGCTCGCCGAGTCCGACCGATTCGCCGACGAGGCGCAGCTGCTGACCGCCGACGTCGACCTCGCCCGGATCCGACTCGAACGCATGCGCATGCCCACCTTCGCCGACGCCGCCGAGGTAGCGGGCACGCCCGAGGCGCGTTACCGGCGGCTCGAGTTCGCGCACCGTCCGCACAATCGAGACGTCGGGCTACGCCGTCCGCTGCGGCGTTTCCCGTTCGTGCCGGACTACCGCGCGAATCTCGACCAGGACTGCTACGAGGCGTTCAACATCCAGGTGGCCGCACTGGTCCGCCGGTTCCGCTCGGCGGGTCAGCGCATGGTCATCGGCGTGTCCGGCGGGCTCGACTCGACCCATGCGTTGATCGTCGCGGCGAAGGCGTGTGACCTTCTCGGCGTGCCACGGTCGACCATCCTCGGCTACACGATGCCGGGCTTCGCGACCGGCGAGGCGACGAAGGCGAACGCCTGGGCGTTGATGAAGGCGCTCGGCGTCGAGGCGGCCGAGATCGACATCCGGCCGGCCGCCCGGCAGATGCTGGCCGACATGGACCACCCGTTCAGCCGCGGCGAACCCTGTTACGACGTCACGTTCGAGAACGTGCAGGCCGGGCTGCGCACCGACTACCTGTTCCGGCTGGCCAACCAGCACGGCGGCTTCGTGGTGGGCACCGGCGACCTGAGCGAGCTGGCGCTCGGCTGGTGCACCTACGGCGTCGGTGACCAGATGAGTCACTACGCCGTGAACGCAGGCGTGCCGAAGACGCTGATCCAGTACCTGATCCGGTGGACCGTGACGACCGGCCAGTTCGACGAGCCGACGAGCCGGTTGCTGCTGTCGATCCTGTCCACCGAGATCTCGCCGGAGCTCGTCCCGGCGGATGAGGAGACCGGCGCGCTGCAGAGCACCGAGGATCGGATCGGCCCCTACGAGCTGCACGATTTCTTCCTGTTCCACGTGCTGCGGTACGGCCTGCCCCCGTCGACGATCGAGTTCCTGGCGTGGCACGCGTGGCGCGACGCCGACGAGGGACGCTGGCCGGACGGCTTCCCTGACGACAGGCGGCACAGCTACGACCTGCCCACCATCGATCGCTGGCTGCGCGAGTTCCTGCAGCGCTACTTCGCCTTCTCGCAGTTCAAGCGGTCGGCGCTGCCGAACGGGCCCAAGGTCAGCGCCGGCGGCGCATTGTCGCCGCGCGGCGACTGGCGGGCACCTTCCGACGCCACCGCGGCGCCGTGGCTGGCCGAGCTGGACCGCAACGGCGGCGCCGGCACCGGCTGACCGCGAACTCAGTCGTCGCCACCCTTGGCCGCCGGGATGATGTTGTGCTGCGGCGCAGGCATCGTGCTGTGCGCGCCGCGGACGCTCTTCCAGATCGCCTCGTCGAGCTGATGCTCCGGCGCCCGGTCCGCGGCGGAGAAGTTCATCCGGGCCGACTGCGCCGCCATCGGTGCCGACGCCGTGTTGGTCTCGTCCAGCGACTGGCTCGGTGTGAGCGCGTCGTAGCCGGCGACGTCGGGGTGGCCCGTGAAGGACGCGGACATCGGCGTTGCCGCGGCGTCGAACTGGGTCAGCGGCCCGATGCCGACGAGCAGTTCCATCGTGCGCATCATCGCGACCGTGCTGTACATGGTCGAGTCGACCTTGCCGGTCTGCGTGTACGGGCTGATCACCAGCGCGGTCGTGCGATGCGCGTCCAGGTGGTCGGGGCCGTTCTGCGCGTCGTCCTCGGTGACGAAGATGGCGGTGCTCTTCCAGTACGGACTGTGTGAGACGGCGTCGACGACCCGGCCCACCGCGAGGTCGTTGTCGGCGACCATCGCACGCGGCGTCGGCTTTCCGGGGGCCGTGCCGTACGTGTGGTCATCGCCCAGGCGGAGGAATTCCATGGTCGGCAGCGTGCCGCCCGCCACGTACTTGTCGAACTCCGACTTCCACTCGGCCGCCCGGGAGGTGTCGCGAATGCTGAGCTCCTGCGCGGCGTAGTTCGGGTCGGTGTGCGAGGCCAGGCGCGGTTCGGTCGCGAACACCTTGGCCGGCAGCGGGCCGCCGGCCCACATGCCGTAGTTGCGGTAAGAGATCCCGGCGTCGTCGAGGCGGTCCCAGATCCGCGAGTCACCGGTGACTCTGCCCGGGTCGGTAGCAGGGTTCGTGTAGACGTCGTCGCCGCGGCCGCGGCTGCTGTACGCCACCGGCCACAAGCGTTCGTTGTAGCTGTTGGACTCTGCTGCCGTCGCCCAATCCCACCCGTCGGAGGACACCGCTCCGTCCGCGTAGAAGTTGTCGAGCGTCACGAATCGGCGGGCGAGCGCGCGCTGATTCGGCGCGGACTCGTCGCCGAACAGGTTCAGCGCCGGCGCCCCGTTGCCCTTGCCGAGCGAACCGAACACCTGGTCGTACGTCCGGTTCTCCTTGACGATGTAGATCACGTGCTTGATCGGGCTGGGGTCGCCGGGGCGGGCCGGAATGACCCCGTTGCCGTCCACCGCGGGACGAACGTCGAACCGGTCGTCGTGACGCACCTGGGTCGTGTAGTGAGCAAGGCCCGCGACGGACGGCACGGGAATGTCCGACAGCGTTCCCTTGATCATGCTGCCGACGTATTGCGAGTACTCCAGGCCGCTCACCGTGGGATTCGGTCCGCGCGGGTTCGGCCCCGCACCCAGGCCCTTCGCGTTCGTCACGAGCAGGCTCTTGCCGCCGTCGGCGAGCGAGACCGTCGTGGGGTACCAGCCGGTCGGGATCAGCCCGGTGACCTTGTCCGGCTGATCCGCATGCGCCGCGATCCTGATGACCGCGACGTCGTTGTTGCCGGCATTCGCGACGTAGAGGGTGCGCCCGTCCGGTGTCATCGCCAGACCCTGCGGGCTGGTCCCGACCGGCGCGTCCCGGTACGGCGCAAGGTCGATCCGACGCACGATGGAGGCGGTTCTCGGATCGATGACCGCGATGCTGTCGTCGTCGGTCACCGCGACGAACATCAGCCCCGACACCGGGTCGCGCAGGATCGACGTCGGGTGGCTGCCCACCGTCAGCGTCGAGCGGGTCGTCATGCTCGTTGTGTCGATTGCCGAGACGGTGTTCGTGCCCCAGTTGGACACGTAGGCCGTCGCGCCGTCTTCGGTGAGCCCGACTGTGTAGGGATTCGGGCCGGTGGCGACGGCACCGAGCACGTTGCCCGACGCGACATCGATCTCGGACATCGCGCCCGTGCCGTTCTCGGCCACGAAGAGGCGGCGGCCGTCGGCGCTGAGGGTGATGCCGGCCGGGAAACTGCCCTTCGGCAATCCGATCGGCGCGGCTTCGGTCAGGTGGTCGCCGGAGCGTCGATAGACGCGGATCTCGTCGTTGCCACCAGCGGACGCGTACAGCGTCCTTGCATCCGGGCTCCACGCCAGGCCCACGAACAGCGCGTCCGGACGGGGCAGGTCGATGCTCTGCACGGTCTTGTGGGCCGCGACGTCGACGAGCGAGAGGCTCTGCACGTTCGTGCCGTCGTTGCTCACCGCCAGGTACTTGCCGCCGGGCTCAGCGCAGCGCCGAACGGCTTCTCACCGAGATCCATCTGTCGCCCCGCGGGCGTGATCTTCCAGCCGTAGGTGGCGACCGACGTGCCGTCCGGGTGCGGCCCGGCGTAGTCGAACGTGGACGCCGCCACCGCCGCGACCGGGACGGCGGCGGAGGTGGCAGCGAGGGTGGCGAGCAGCTTCCAGCGGCGGCGCATGCGGGGTCCTCAGGTTCTCGGCGGGTGCGACACACCGACTGTTGTGGCCCGACGTGACCGGATTGCGCTGCACAGGTGAATTGTGACTGTTGATCATGTGACCGGGCGGGCGTTGAGCAGATCAGTCGCCCGACCCGCCGTCGCCGCCGCCGCCCTCGGGTGCCCCCGCGTCGTTGCCCTCCGGCTGTCCGGCGCCGCTCGCCGAGGAGTTCTCGGGCGCCGGGTCGGGCGCCTCGTTGCCGGGTGACTCGTGCTCGGGCGAGCGCGCACCGTTGCCGACCTGGCCATCGTCCGAGTGCCGGCCGACCGGCGGCCCGACCACGGGCCGGCGCACCGGCTGCTCGGGAGTCGTCCGTTCGGGAGGATTCGGCTCGGGTCGCGACGGCACGGTGAACGGCGTCACCGAGTCGACGACGTCGGACACCACCCGCTGCGCGGGCTGCGGAAGCCGTCCCTTGGCGGCCGCGATCCCGGTGCCGCCGAGCACCGCGCAGGCAACGACCGCGGCCACCACCCGGCCCCGCGCGGGGCGCCGCCCGCGCGACGGCAGCGCCGTACCCGCGAGCACGGCGGCGAGCTCGGGGCTCGGCGCGGGCGGCTCCTGGTCACCGAGCCCACGCAGCTCGTCGATGAACTGGGCGACGGCAGCGCCCGACCCGGCGCCGGAATTCCCGCCGCCGGTGTCGATCGTGTCAGAGTCGAAGCCGCGGGTCATGTCGCGTCCGTCATCGTCGTAACCGCTCACAGGGTTACCCCCTGCGCCTCGACGATCGCGCGCAAGGTCACCATGCCGCGTCGCTGCAACTGCTTCACCGCACCGCTACTGCGGCCCATGATGTCCGCGATCTGGTCGACCGCGAGGTCGGCGACGATGCGCAGCACGAGCACTTCGCGCTGGTCGGCCGGGAGCCGGTCGAGCATCCGCATCACCCGGCGGGTGCCGTCGTTGAGCTCGGCCTGGTGTTCGGCCGAGGGAACCTGTCGCGGATCGGTGTCAACCGACCAGTCCACGCCAATCGGTCGACGCTTGCGCGCGCGGTGCTCGTCGACCATGCGCGCGTGTGCGATCGAGAACGTGAGCTTGCGCAACCCCGTTGCGCCGCCGCGCACCCTCGGCAGCCGGTCGAACAGCGAGAGGAAGACCTCGCTGGTCGCGCCATCGGCGTCCTCGACCCCTTTGCTGCACAGGTAACCGTGCACCGCGGGGGCGAGCCCGCGGTACAGGGTGTTCAACGCTGCGACGTCGCCCGCGCGGGCAGCGTCGACGAGCTCGTCGGTGACGACGTCCACGCCCATCCATCAACCTCCGGACCGGACGGCAAGGTGCGGCTAGGTAGGGGAAGGTACGGCCATTGTGACCCGGGGCGTAACCCTCCAGCCACCCTCGTCGATAGCGACGTCGTCAGGAACGTGCCGGCCGGTGCTGCCGGACGCACGCATGCCCAAGACCTGAGGAGATTCCCTCGTGAACCGACGAATCCGCCTGCTCGCGTCGACCGCTGCCGCGACAGCACTGGCCGGCGGCGCGGCTGTGGCCGTCACCGCCGCGATGCCGGACGCCACCCCGGCCGGCCCGGCTCAGGCCGCCGCAGCTCACACGCTGACCGACGCCGCGAACACCGCCCGGCCCGACCTGGCCGCGTTGCGGGCCCGCGCCGATGCGCAGGCCAGCCAGCGCCAGATCCTCGAGCTGCGGCAGGCCGTCGCGCGGACGAGCAAGCAGCTGCGTCAGGAATCGCTCCGGTTGCAGGCACGTCGGGCGGCCGCCGCAGCAGCGCCCGCCGTTCCAGCAGGCGCGCCGTCGCCGGCAGCCGCGGCGGCCCCTCCCGCCGCTGCGGCCGCGGCGCCGGCCGCCGCAGCTCCGGCGGCCGCCGCGCCGGCAGCCCCGGTCGCCGTCCCGGCGGCCGCTCCGGCGCAGCGGTATGCGGCTCCGGCGGTTCGGCAGGCGCCGCCGACCCACGCGACCACCCGCGCGAGCGGGGGAAGCTCCGCGACCGCGACCCACGCCCCGGGCACCCACGCAACAACTCGTGCGAGCGGCGGCTCGGCCGGGTCCGGAGACGGGCACGGCGAGCGGGACGGTGGCAATGACTGAGCCGACACCGCGCCGACGCGCCCGCTGGACGGCCGCAGCCGTGCTCGCACCGGGCGCGGCGGCCGTGTTCGGCGCGTCGGTCAGCTGGGCCGCCTCGACCACACCGGTCGCGAGCCCGAATCCCCCGCCGGCCCCGGCTGCCACGACCTCCCAGGCTGCGCAGACGACGCAGCACCAGGTGTCCGACCAGGCCCGGCAGTGGCGGGCCGTGGCCGCGCAACGCCGGCAGGTGCGCCGCCTACTGGCCCGCGAGCTGCGGACGGCGAAGGTGCAGGTCGTGCGGCTGCAGGTCGCTGACCGGCAACTCGCGGCGAGCCTGGCCAGACAGGCCCAGCAGGCGCAGCAGGCCCAGCAGGCGGCCGCGGCGGCCGGGCAGCCCGCGCTCCCGCCGGCGGTCGGCCCCGCCGCACCGCCCCCCGCTCCGGTCCCCGGACCGGCGCCGGCAGCCGTTCCGGCGCCGGCACCTGCTCCCGTCGCCGTGCCCGCCCCGGCGCCCGTCGTCCAGGCGCCGCCACCTCCGGTGCACGCGGCCACCGGCTCGTCGGGCAAGCCGTGACGGCGCTCGACGTGGCAGACCGCAGCGCCCGGCCGGACGAACGCGGCTGGCAGGCCGGCTTCCGGTCGATGGCGTCGCCGATCGAGGTGACCATCGGGCCGGGCTGCCCGGACCCGCCGGCGACCTACCGCGAGATCGTCTCGGTCTTCACCGAGGTGGCCACCCAGTGCACCCGCTTCGATCCGGACAGCGACCTGATGCGGGCCAACCGCGCCGACGACTGGGTGCCGGTCGGCGGCTTCTGTGTCGACGCGCTGCGCGCCGCGGCTCGCGCGCACCTCGCGACGTCCGGACGGTTCGACCCCCGGGTGCTGCGCGCGCTGCTGCGCCTGGGCTACACCCACTCCCACGAGTCCGGCCGCAGCGGCGGCCCGATCGCTGCGCGGCACGCGGCGTGCCCGGACGAGCCGTGGTTGCCGGAGATCGACGGAGCCAACGGCCGGGTCCGGATCGGCCCCGACCCGGTCGATCTCGGCGGCATCGGCAAGGGGCTGGCGACCCGCTGGGCCGCCGACCGCGTCGCCGCGGACTGCCCGTCGCTGCTGATCGATGCCGGCGGCGACTGCGTCGCGCGCGGCACGAGCCCGGACGGCGGCCCGTGGCGCCTCGGTGTCGAGGATCCGCGCGGCGGCGACGACCCGATCGCGGTGCTGGCCCTCGTCGACCGCGCCTGCGCGACCTCGTCGACCCGGCGCTGCCGATGGCAGCATGAGGGTGAGGTCGTCCATCACCTCCTCGACCCGCGGACCGGACGGCCGGGCGGCGCCGGACTGCTCGCGGTCACCGTCGTCGATCATGATCCGGCCGAAGCCGAGGTGTGGGCCAAGACGCTATTCCTGGCGGGCGCCGACGGCGTCGCCGCGCTCGCGATGGACCGCGGCCTGCCCGCGCTGTGGGTCTTCGAGTCGGGCGGGTTCGCCTGCAGCGACGACATGCTGCCGTTCGTGATCTGGCCGTCCCGGCCGGGTGTCGCATGAGCGCGCCGGCGGTGCCGCTGCTGCGGCGCACGGCGCGGGTCGCGCTGCGGTCGACCGTGCTCGCCGTCAGCGCGGGCGCGACCGGGCTCGTCGTGGGCGTGGCACTGCACTCGGTCGCCGGCAATCGCATGGCGCCGTGGATCCTCGGCCGCGCAGCCGGGGTTTGCGCCTACCTGCTGCTGGTGGCGCTGGTGCTGCTCGGCCTCGCCCTGTCGCACCCGGCCCGCGCGCGGCTGCGCCGTCCGAGCACCGCGACCCGCATCAGGACGCACGTGACGCTCGCAATGTTCACCCTCGGGGCAACCGCGCTGCACATCGTCGTGCTCGCGACCGACCGCTGGGCCGGTGTCGGCTGGGCGGGGGCGCTGCTGCCGCTCGGCGCGTCCTACCGTCCGCTCCCCGTCACCCTCGGCGTGATCGCGCTCTGGCTCGGGCTGCTCGCCGGTGCCAGCGCCACATTGGCCGGGCGGCTCCCCCGCCGGGCCTGGTGGCCGGTGCACAAGATCGCGGCCGGCTCGCTGGTGCTGGTGTGGACGCACGGCGTGCTCGCGGGAAGTGACACTCCGGCCCTGCTCGTCATGTACGTGACGACCGGCATGCTCGTGCTCGGGGTGGCTGCGTCACGCTACGCGGCGCGCACGCCGCGCGAGCTGATGGAGCTGCCGCGATGAGTTGGCCTCAACCTGCACACGAGCTTGAGGCCGTTGAGCTGCTCGGCGCTCAGGTGCACTTCCTGCCCGGCGCCGCCGAGCCGTTGAGCGAGCTCGCTCCGGAAGGCCTCCCCGCCCACCACGCGCGGCTCGGCGCCCGTCCGGACTGCAGCGGCGTGCACGCGCGCCGCCTGCTGGACACGCTCGACCAGGTCGCCCTGACCGGCCGCGGCGGCGCGCACTTCCCCGTCGCCACCAAGTGGCGCACGGTGCTGCACGCCGGGCCCGGCACGGTCGTGGTCGCCAACGGCGCCGAGGGAGAACCGCTCAGCCGCAAGGACGCGGCGCTGCTCGAACTGCGCCCGCACCTGGTGCTGGACGGGCTGATGTGCGCGGCCGAGGCGCTGCGCGCACAGCGCACGGTGCTGTGGCTGCACGACGACGCCCACCGGGCGCGGGCCGCCGTGACACGAGCGCTCACCGAACGCAGCAGCCATGGCGAGGGGCCGCTCGAGGTCGCCTTCGCGCCGACGCGTTACCTGTCCGGTGAGTCGAGCAGCGTGGTCAATGCGCTGTCCGGGCGCGCCGCGCTGCCGAGCCTGGCAAGAGTGCCCGCGGCCCGGTCGGGGGTGGACGGGCGCCCGACGCTCGTGCAGAACGTCGAAACCCTCGCGCGCGTCGGCCTGCTCGCGCGTGGCGCGGCTGCCGACACCGCCCTCGTCACCGTGGCCGCGCGCCACCACAGCGTGGTCGCCGAGGTGCCGGGCACCGCCACCGTCGCCGCGGCGGTGAGCCGGACGATCGGCGGCCGGCCGCCCTACGCCGTGCTGGTCGGCGGGTACGGCGGGCGGTGGGTGTCCTGGCGCGAGGCGCGCACGGTTCCCGTGCAGCGGGCCGGCGCCGGCGTGCTGCTGCCGCTGGTGCCCGGGCAGTGCGGTCTGCGCCGGACCGCCGACATCGTCGACTACCTCGCGGGCAGCGGCGCGGGTCAGTGCGGGCCGTGCCGGTTCGGGCTGCCGGCGAGTGCCGAGCTGGTCCGCGAGCTGGCGGACGCGCATATCCGGCCACGCGAGGTCCGGCGGTTGGAGCGTTATCTAGCCGAGATCAACGGCCGCGGCGCCTGCCACCACCCGGACGGCGCGGTGTCGGTAGTGCGGAGCGCGCTCGCGGTGTTCGCCACCGATGTCGAGGCACATCTGCGCGGCCGGTGCCGTCACGAGCCGGCGCGTCATGGCTGAGCGGCTGCGGGTCGACCCGGTGGCCTGCGACGGCGTGGGGATCTGCGCGCATCTCGCCCCGGACCTGGTCGGCGTCGATTCCTGGGGTTTTCCGGTCGTCGCGATCGCTGCGCTCGACCGCGACACCCGGCGCCAGGCCCGCTCGGCCGTCGCCGCCTGCCCGCGCCGGGCCCTGTTCGTCGAGGATGCCGGCCCGTCCTAGGTGATAATCGCCGGCGTGCTGGGCCGAGATCACGAGATCGTCCGCGTCGCGGACCTGCTCGCCGAGGACCGGCCGGTGGTCGTGGTGGGCGAGGCAGGCATCGGCAAGACCACGCTGTTGCGGTCCGTCGCCGCGGCAGCGGGCCGGTCCGTGGCCGAGGGCGGCGCGCTGTCGACCTTGTCGTGGCTGCAGTACCTGCCGCTCGAACGGGCACTCGGCGAGTCCGTGAGCGGCGACGCGACCGCGGTCGCGGCGACAGTCGAGGCACGGGTGCGTGACGGGGTGCTGGTGCTGGATGACCTGCACTGGGCCGACACCGGCACGCTCGAGGTCGTCGGCCTGCTCGCCGGGCGGGTCGGCCTGCTCGCGGGCGTGCGCCGCGGTGATCACGCGGCGCCGGCCGTCCTCGACCGGTTGCGCGCCGCCGGGTTCGTCGAAATCACCCTCGCACCGCTGGACCGCCGCGACGCCGACACCCTCGTCCGCTCACTGCGACCGGATCTCGGCGAGGCCGCCGTGCAGCGAGTGATCGACCGCACCGGCGGCAATCCGCTGCTGCTGCACGAGCTCACCGCCTCCGGCGAACCCACCGCGAGCCTGCGGCTGGCCATCGCGGCGCGGCTGCACGGCCTCGACCCGGCCGGCCGTGACGCGTTCGCATGCTGGCTCTGGCCGGACGGCCGATGGGCCGACACGAGCTCGACGACGCGGGCGTCAAGAGCCTCGTCGATGCCGACCTCGTCGTCGTCGACGCGTCCGGCATCCACCCGCGGCACGGGCTGCTCGCCGAGGTCGGCGCCGCCCATCTCGCCGACGACGACCGCCGCGAGCTGCACCTGCGCCTCGCCCGCACTCTCACCGACGCCGGCGAGCAGGCGCGGCACTACCGGCTCGCCGGTGCCCGCGAGCACGCCTTCGAGGCGGCGATGCGCGCGGCGCAGCTGACCCGGCGACCGGTCGAGCAGGCGGCCCACCTCGCCATCGCCGCCGAGTGTGCCGTCGGACCGGCCGACGAGCTGCGGATTCGGGCGGCAGAAGCGCTCGAGCGCGTCCACGACTGGGACGCGATGGTGCGGGTGCTCGACCTGATCGATCCCGACAACCGCGACGCCGAGGCGACCGCCTGCTTGCTGCGTGCCCGGAGCGCATGGACGGCGGGTGACAGCGCCGGGCTGCGGCAGATGCTCGACGCCGGCCTCGACCTGGTACGGGGTACCGGCAGCGAGATCGAGGTCCGGCTGCTGATCGAGCACACCCGCCTGCCGGTATTCGTCGACGCCGATACCGAGGCCGCGGTCGCCGCGACAACGCAAGCTGTGCAGCTGGCCCGGACGAGCGGTGTCGACCTCGCACGCGCGGAGTACCTGCACGGCACGGCGCTGCTCGTCGCGCAGCGTCCCGGCGCGGCCGAGCATCTGCGCGCGGCGATCACCGCCGCGCGCGACACCGGCGACGTCAACACCGAATTCCTGGCCGCCAACAACCTGGTCGCCCACTTCGAATCCACCGACCGTCCGAGCACCGGACGGATCGTCTGCGACGAGGCGATCACCCGGGCGACCGAGCTCGGTCTGGGCGAATGGGCGATGGGCTTTCGCACCCTGCGCACCACGTCGGACTTCCACGCCGGCAACTACCCGGCTGTGCTGGCCGACGCGGAGGAGCTGCTCGACCGGGTACGCGAGCGGCGCGGCCGCGACGCGCTCGTCGAGACCCTGGGTGTGACGCTGATCGACCTGGGCCGGATCCAGGAGGCGTTGCGCCGCCTCGACCGGCTGCCGCTCACCGACGACCATCGCGGTGCGATCCAGACCGGCTGGGTACGTGCCGAGGCGGCACTGTGGGGCGGACGTCCGGCGCACGCGGTCGAGATTGCCGATGCGTGCCTGACCAGCAGCGTCGCGGTCGACAACGATCCCAATCTCGAGCTGATGCGCGTGACCCGCGCCTGGGCGCAATGGGCGCTCGGGCGCGAGCCCGGCCCCGTCCCGGACCAGCACGCCTACCCGATGCTGCACGCCGTCGCGACCGAGGTGCAGGGCATCGCCGAACTCGCGGTGGGCCGCGACGCGCGCTCGAGCTTCGAACGGGCCACGGCGCAGTGGACGGGTTACCACTACCGCGGTGAACTGCGCTGCCGCTGGGCCCTGGGCGAGGCGACCAGGCGGGCCGGCGATCTCGAGAGCGCGATCCGCGTCCTGGCCGACGCCGAGCGCGATGCCGAGGCCATCGGGATGCGCCCGTTGCTGGCGCGGATACACCAGTCACTTCGCGCTGCGGGCGTGCGCAGATCCGCGCCGCACGAACGTCGATCGGATGATCTGCTGACCACCCGGCAGCGCGAGTTGTTGCGCCTGGTCGGCGAGGGCTGCACCAACGCGGAGATCGCGCACCGGCTCGGCATCTCGCGGCACACCGTCGTCTCGCAGCTCACCTCCGCGGTGACCAAGCTCGGCGCGACCGGACGCACCCACGCGGCCGCGCTGGCCAACCCCTGACCATGATCTGGGTAGGACCATCATCGTCGTACCGCTAGGAGAGGCGCCTTCATGGAACACCGCAGACTCGGCCGGCTCGGGCACAACAGCTCGGTCCTCATCTACGGCGCCGCTGCGCTGTCCGAGGTGGATCAGGACACCGCCGATCGCTCCGTGCAGCAGGCACTCGACGCCGGCATCAACCACTTCGACGTCGCCGCGAGCTACGGTGACGCCGAGCTGCGCCTCGGTCCGTGGATGAGCCGGATCCGCGACCAGATCTTCCTTGCCACCAAGGTCGAGGAGCGGTCGGCCGATCGCGCGTGGGCGTCGATCAACCGCTCGCTGGAGCGGCTGCAGGTCGACCGGGTCGATCTCCTCCAGCTCCACGCCGTCGGCGACCTCGACACGCTCGACGCGGTCACCGGCAACGGCGGGGCGCTCGAGTCCGCGGTGCGTGCGCTCGACGAGGGCCTGGTCGGCGCGATCGGGATCACCGGCCACGGGCGCTCGGCCGCCGCCACCCACCTCGAGGGGTTGCGACGGTACCCGTTCGCGACCGTCCTGACCCCGCTGAACCCGGTGCTGTGGCGCGAGGACGAGTTCCGCCACGCCTACGACGCCCTCGTTGCCGAGGTGCGTGCGCAGGACGCCGGCCTCATGACGATCAAGACGGTGGCGCGACGGAACTGGCCCGAGCCGGACGGTGAACATGGTTATGCCACCTGGTACGAACCGCTCGATCAGGCCGACCGCATCCGGGCGGCGGTGTCGTGGGTGCTCGCCCACGACGAGATCACCGGCCTCGCGACCGCCGGCGACGTCCGGCTGCTCTCGATGATCGTCGCAGCCGAACAGGACCGGCTCGATGCCGCGACGGCTGAGGACGCGCTGCGCGAGGATCCCGAGTACTCCTCGCCGTTCCTCGCGATGCCCATCTGAGGACGACGGTTCAGTCGTGCCGAGCGGCCTCGCGGCTCAGCGCGCCTGACGAGAACGCGGTGACGGCGATCTCGCCGGCCAGGCCGGCCGACCGCACTGCGGCGACCACATCCGGGTCGTCGGCCAGGGCGGCCGCCAGAGGTGCATCGAGTTCGACGCGCGCGGCATCGCCCAGATCGCGCACCCGCAGGTTGTCCACGGTCAGGCCGCGGCCGGCGAGCAGCGAACGGACGGCGGTCTCGGCCCGGTCGATGCGAGCCAGCCGGAACGGGGTGACCTCGACCCCGTGCCGGATCCGGCTGGCCAGGCACGGCGCGGCCGGCTTGGCCCAGGTGGACAGTCCCCAGTGCTGCGACAGCGCACGGACCTCGTCCTTGCCGAACCCGAGAGTGCGCAGCGGGGTGCGCACGCCGCGCTCGTCGCCGGCGCGAATCCCCGGCCGGAACGGATCGCGCGCGTCGTCGGCGTTCGTGCCCGTCGCCACCACGTCGACGCCGTGCTGCCCCGCCCTCGCGGCAACGACATCGAGCACCTCGGACTTGCAGAACCAGCACCGGTCGGTGCCGTTGGCCCGGTAGCCCGGCACGTCGCCCTCGTGGGTGTCCGCGAGCAGGTGCCGGACGCCGAGCTCGTCGGCGAAGCGCCGCGCCGGGCCGAGTTCGTCGGCCGGGTAGCTCGGCGACACCGCCGTCACCGCGAGCACCTCGTCCACGCCCAGGGCCCGCACCGCCGCGGCGAGGACCAGCGCCGAGTCGGCACCGCCGCTGAAGGCGACCGCGAGCGGCGTTTCGAAGCAGGCCAGCAGGGCGGCGCCGCGCCGGTCCAGAGTCACGGTCGGGGGACCTCCTTGATCGCGCGGTGGACGACGTCCCTGATCGGCACACCCAACGCGTCGGCCGCGCGCACGACATCGTCGTGTTCGGGCTTGACACCGTACGGCCCGATCTTGACACGCACCGCGTGCCCGGCGACGTCCACGGTGATCACGTCGCGCTTCGCGGCGTGCCGGGTCACCGGGTAGCTGCGGATGCCGAGGCTGCCGGTCTCGGCCAGGACGAGCAGTCGCAGCCGCGCGTGATCTGCCGGGCGTGCCAGCACGTGCAGCACGTGTCCGGGACGGGACTTCTTCATCGCGGCAGGGACGATCCACGCGTCGAGCGCGCCGGCGTCGAGCGTCCGCTGGAGCACGTGACCGAGAACCTCGCCGGACACGTCGTCGACGGTGGTCGCCAGTTCGACGACCGACTCGGCGACCAGCTCGTCGGCATCGACACCGTCGGCGCCGACCGGAGGGCCCAGCCGGACGGCGACGACGTTGGGCCGATCGGCGAGCCGCCGGGTGCCGGCGCCGTAACCGGTCGACAGCATCCGCATCGCCGGCGCGGGATCCCACCGGGCGCCGAGCCCGGCGAGCAGGGCGGCCGCGGTCGGGGTGACCGTCTCGCCCGGGAGCTCGGAGCCCACCGTCAGCGCGCCGGAGAGCAGCGCGGCCGTCGCCGGTGCCGGCAGCGGAAGCATCCCGTGCCGGGTTCGCACCGTGCCGCGGCCCATCGGCAGGGGCGCGGCGACGAAGATCTCGGACACGTCGAGGTGGTGCAGCGCGGCGCAGACCCCCACGATGTCGATCAGGGTGTCATGCCCACCCAGTTCGTGCAGGTGGACGGTGGCGACATCCGTGCCGTGCAGCGCGGCCTCGGTCTCGGCGAGGGTGGTGAGCACGCCCACGGCGGCCTCGGCGACCGGAGCCGGGCTCGCCCGTCCGGCCAGCTCGATGAGCTCGGCCGCCGGTCGCTCACTCGCCGTGTCGGTGACGGCCACCTGCAGGTGCGCGGCGCGCAACCCGTGGTCGACCACGGTGTCGACGTCCAGCGTCCACCCGGTCAGCCCGGTCGCCCGGATCGATGCCCGCACCGCCTCGAGCGGCGCCCCGGCGTCGACGAGAGCGGCGAGGAACATGTCGCCGGCGAGCCCGGTGAACGGGTCGAGGACCGCGATCAACGGGTCATCACGAGCGCGAGTCGGTGTGCTGCCATGGCCGCGCCGAACCCGGAGTCGATGTTCACGACGGTGAGCCCGGCGGCGCAGCTGGAGAGCATCGCGAGCAGCGCCGTGACACCCTCCAGCGACGCGCCGTAGCCGGTCGAGGTGGGCACCGCGATCACCGGCGCGCGGACGAGCCCGCCGACGGCGCTGGCGAGCGCGCCCTCCATGCCTGCCACGACGATCACCAGATCGGCCGCCTGCAAGCGGTCCACCCGATCGAGCAGCCGGTGCAGCCCGGCCACCCCGACGTCCTCGACGGTGTCGACCTCCAAGCCGATGGCCCGCGCGACGGCTGCTGCCTCGGTGGCCACCGGCCGGTCGGCCGTGCCGGCTGTCACGACCACGAGGTCGACGCCTCGCGCAGCGGCCGGGCGCCACACCAGCAACCGCGCGGTCGCGTCGTAGTCGCCTTCGGGTACTGCCGCGAGCACCTCGGCCGCCGGTGCGCTGTCGACGCGGGTGACCAGCACCGGGCCGGTGTTGCGCTCGAGCAGCACCCGCACGGCTGCCTGGATCTGCGCCGTGGTCTTGCCGGTCCCGTAGATGACCTCGGGCAGTCCCTGGCGACGCTCACGGTCAATGTCCAACCGGGCGAAGCCCAGATCCACCGACGACTCGCCCATCACTCGAACGTAGCGCCCCGCCCGCACCGCGCGGGAAGAGCCCGGCCCGTCACGGTGTTGGGGCGGGCATGAAGCGCATCGGGTTCCTGTCCTTCGGTCACTGGTCGGACTCGCCGTACTCGCAGGCGCGCTCGGCGTCCGACGTGTTGCAGCAGTCCATCGAGCTGGCGGTTGCCGCCGAGGAACTGGGCGCCGACGGCGCGTACTTCCGGGTGCATCATTTCGCCCGTCAGCTCGCGTCGCCGTTCCCGCTGCTGGCAGCCATCGGCGCCCGCACGAACCGGATCGAGATCGGCACCGGCGTGATCGACATGCGCTATGAGAACCCGCTCTACATGGCCGAGGACGCCGGCGCCGCCGACCTCATCGCGGGCGGCCGGCTGCAGCTGGGCATCAGCCGCGGATCACCCGAGCAGGTGATCGACGGTTACCGCTACTTCGGCTACAACCCGGCCGAGGGCCAGGACGACGCTGCGATGGCACGCGATCACACGCAGGTCTTCCTCGACGTCATCAGCGGCGAGCCCTTCGCCCAACCGAATCCGCGGCCGATGTTCGCCAATCCGCCCGGGCTGCTGCGGATCGAGCCCTACTCCGAAGGTTTGCGCTCGCGGATCTGGTGGGGTGCCGGCACGCGCAAGACCGCGGAATGGACGGCCGAGCAGGGCCTGAACCTGATGAGCTCGACGTTGCTGAGCGAAGACACCGGCGTGCCGTTCCATCAACTGCAGGCCGAGCAGATCGAGCGCTTCCGCAAGGCATGGGCTGACTCCGGGCACGCCCGCGAGCCCCGCGTGTCGGTGAGCCGCAGCATCTTCCCGATCGTCAACGACGCCGACCGCGCCTACTTCGGCAGCGAGACCCGCTCGGAGGACCAGGTCGGCATGCTCGACCGCGGCATCGCCCGCTTCGGCAAGACCTACGCAGGCTCGCCCGATCAACTGGTGCAGGAACTCGCGCAGGACGAAGCGATCGCCGCGGCCGACACGTTGTTGATCACGGTGCCGAACCAGTTGGGGGTCGACTACTGCGCGCACCAACTCGAGTCGCTGCTGACACACGTCGCGCCGGAGCTCGGCTGGCGGTAAGTGCGGCAGCAAAGTGCGATTTCACGGACGCAATTCGAGCCGGCCCGTGGCGGGCACGCTGGGCCGTCACGTCAGGCATCTACGTCGATGCCGCGGGTCGTGATGTCTGGGTAGATCCGGAAAGCACGCACCAGAAGCGGGCCAGGAAACCTCATCCGCTGCGCGGCTATTTGATTGATTGACGCACGGCCGATGTCTGGCCAACGCTCGGTCGAGGTGGTCGGCGTGCTCGTTGCACTGCCATGACGTCCTCTGGGGTCACGCGGGGAGCATGCCACTCCGAGGCAGCCTGTTATCGGCCTGACAGCGCACTCGGCGGCACGTCCGGATGTATCGATCCTCCTGCGATGGGTGTGTTATCAGAGGAGTTCGATCGGACAGCGCGGACCGGGCGATCTTGCCAGTCGGCAGTCTGCGGTGAGCAGGTGGGCGTCGAGGGCTTCGGCCAACGCGACGTAGACCGCGTCGTAAAGGGTGAGGTTGTCCCGCAGCTGCCAGCAACGGGCCAGCAAGGGGCGATGAGGCGCCCGGCGCACCGGCATCGCTTCGAGGTCGATCAGCGCGAGCTCCGCACGGCGAGCGTCCAGCGAACCGGCGAGCAGTTGCCCACGAAGCACGGAGGCAACTTCCAGGTCGATCAGCTCCGGCGCGCCGAGCTGTTCGCCGCGCAGCCGAGCGCGGGCGCGATCTCCGTCGCGACCGTCGTCGGCGAGCGGCGGTCGCGACCACGCAGCTCCGCGGGTATTCCTGCAGGGATTGGTGCGCGAGTGCTGCCCGTCGGCGGAGCACCTCGTGCACGTGATCGGGTACGTCTTTGACCTGCACACTCGGCATGGCGCCAGTAGCGCCACCATGCAACCGCGCGCGCCTCATCCGGCCGGTCGACCGACCGTCGAGCCCGTCACCGTCGTCGCGCGATGGCGCTCGTTCACCGTGCCGGCCCGCTCGCCCACGCCATCAGCCGGTGAACACTCCATGCCTGCCATTGTTCCCTCGCGTTGATCAATTGCCGCTGACCCGTCACCGGCGACGGGTCAGCGGCAGTTGATCAAGCGGGAGCGATTCAGGTGCGGCCGTGCCGCGCCGAGCTGCTAGCGACGTGGTCGCTCAGCTCGCACCCATCACCAGGCCCTCGATGTCGTGCTTCTGCTCGATCGGTTCGAGTTCGTCGACGACCGGGCAGCGCAGGTGGCGCCGCACGCTCTCGGGCAGCGCGTCCCAGTAACCGCCGGTGACGGCGAGATCGTGGTGCTCGCTGTTGTGCGCCTCGGGACCGTCCATCCCGAGCACGAGCACCGGCCGCTTCAGCTCGGAGAAGTTCTCGGTGCCGCGATGGATCGTCAGCGCCGACCGGGCCGAGATGTCCCCACGCTGCGGGTATTTGCGCACCGCGCGCTCCTGGTAGCGCGGCCAGAACGCCTTCGGCGGGAACATCCCGTGGTCGAAGGCGGGGTCGTCGTCGAATTGCGTGCCGAGCGCGATCTCGAACGGGCCCATGTCCTCGCGGGTGTCCACCGTCGTGACGTTGAAGGCGAGCGAGGTCAACCGGCCCTGTTCGGTGGTCTCGCGCGGCGAGCGGAAGTCGCGGTGCCAGGGCTGGTCCTTGGCGCCGGCGAACGGGATGTCGAAGCCGACCTCGACGATCTGGTAGTCCGGGCCGAGCACCGCTTCACTGACGGTGCGCACCCACGGGTGGTCGACCAGGTCGGCGAATCCGCGCAACGCTTCCGGGTGCACCTCGACGTACCACCGGTTCGGTCCGCGTCCGATCGCGCCGTTCTCACGCCCACGCGCCTCGGCGAAGGCGGCGTCGATGTCCTCCCCCAATCGGTCGACCCACTCGACCGGGAACGCGCCCTTCAGCGCGGTGATGCCGTCGGTGTAGAGGTCGTGCACGATCGGTTCCGGGTCGAACCCGGTGCCCTCGACGGGCCACGAGCGAACGTCCTGCTGCGTCATCAAGATCTCCTCTTTCGTTACCTCGTTCTTATCACCGCACGGGTGGTCCCTGACACGGGGCAGGGCCTTGGCCTCTGGGTCGGCGCACCCGCCGCGACTTCACTGGGGCGCGAGCCGAAGGAGGACCCACATGGATTACCAGATCGACATCGTCCAGCGGGAGGAGCATCTGGCCGCCGTCGTTCGCGGACGCACCGACAGCGCCCACATCGCCGAGTTCCTCGGCCGCGCGTTCCGCGAGACGGCCTCCCTCGTCGAGCGTGAACACCTTGCTTACGCAGGCGGCCCGTTCGGACGTTACGTCCCGACCGGCGACGGCGGCTTCGAGGTCGAGGCCGGCTTCCCGGTGGACGGCCCGGCCACGGCGAGGGACGACGTCGAGATCGTCACGCTGCCGGGCGGGCCCGCGGTGCACACCGTCCACGTCGGCCCTTACCGGCAGATCGCCTCCGCCTATGAGGCGACCAGCGCCTGGGCGCGGGCGAACCGCTTCGTGCCGGTCGGCCCGCCGATCGAGTCCTATCTCGACGGTCCGCACGTGGCCAACCCGCGCACCGAGGTGTTCATCCCGGTCCAGTCGGTATGAACGAGCAGGCCTCTGGGGCCGAAAGCCTCTGCGCGCCTCCTGCGGCAGCCGCGAGGGTGGTTCGCACAGCTGAAACTCCACGAATGTAAGGACGAGAACATGCCCAAGGCGCAGCATGCAGTGTCGGCGAGCTGGGACGAGGTAGGTACACGGTTCGAGACGTTCGGCGAGCACGTGCGGCAACATTTCGCCACCGGCTCGGCGGCCAGCGCGGCCGATCGCGTGCAGCTGGAGAAGTCGGCGCGTGCCCTGGTGGCGGCGGTCGGGGACACCCTGTCTGCGGCGGGCGGGGTCGTCACCGACACCGAGGTCCGTCAGGACCTCTCCGACCTCGCCGACGCCATCCGGACCGCGCTCGTCACCAGCCTCGACAGTGCCGGCACGCTCATTCGTGCGCAGGTCCCGCAGCTCGACAGCCTCGGCCACACACGGCGCGAGACGACAGCGGCGTCGACGTCGAAGCCGAAGTCGATGAAGTCGCAGCCGCACAAGACGGCGACCCGCGACGCCAAGACCCGCAGTACCCACCGCGGAGCCGACACCTGACCTTCGGCCTCGACCTCGCGGGCTGTGCAACGATCGGTCCGTGCGATCACCGGTAGATCAACTACAGGCAACGCTGGGACGGGTTGAGGGCCTCGCGGCCGGCGTCGCCGCCGAGCAGTGGGCCAACCGGACGCCGTGCCCGGAGTGGGACGTCCGGGCCCTGGTGCAGCACGTGATCGCGGGTAATCGCCTGTTCGTCGCCGCCTTGCGCGGTGAGTCGGCTCCGCCGCTGGAGGCCGACGACGAGCTCGTATCGGCCCTGGCCGAGTCCAACGGCGCACTCGTCGCCGCGTTCGGCGCTCCCGGTGTTCTGGACCGCCCCGTCCAGGTGCCCTTCGGCACGGTTCCCGGCGCGGTCGCGCTGCACCTGCGGATCACCGAAGCGCTCGTCCACGGCTGGGATCTCGCGCGCTCGACCGATCAGCAGCCCGGCTTCGACGACGCGATAGCCGCCCACGAGCTGGACCTCAGCCGCACCGCGCTCGCAGCACTGCCCGCCGACCGTCGCCCGTTCGGCCCGTCCCAGCCGGCGCCGGACGACGCCCCGGCGATCGATCGGCTCGCTGCGCTGCTGGGTCGCCCGATCGGCTGACCGTCCGCCCGCAGGCAGCGCTCAGGGACGCGCCGAGCCGTCCGAGCGGTGCTCGTAGAGGTACTGGCAATCGGGACAGACGGGGAACTTCGACCCGTCGCGGCTCGGGACCCACTTCTTCCCGCACAGCGCGCGGATCGGCGTGCCCTCGACCATCGCCTTCGTGATCTTGTCCTTCGGCGCGTAATGGCTGAACCGCTCGTGGTCGCCCGGCTCGGTCGTCGACAGATCAGGCTTGACCTGTTCGGTCGTCTCGGTCATGCGAGAGAGCGTAGTCCGCGCACCCCACGGCTCAGTTGCTCGCCTCTCCGTAGTTGAACGTCGTCACGCAGCCACCGTCGACGGTGACGATCGACCCGGTCATGAACGACGCGGCGTCCGAGGCGAGGAACAGCACGACCTCGGCGACCTCGGCCGGCTGACCCTGCCGGCCGAGCGGCTGCTTGGCCGCGGCCGTCTCGCGGATCGCCGTCGCGGCGGCGAAGTCGTCCGCGGACAGCCCAGGCCCGCGCCGGCCGAGCTGGGTGTCGATGTAGCCGGGGCAGACCGCGTTGACCCGGATGCCGTCGGGCCCGTAGTCGACGGCGAGCTGACGCGTCAGGTTGATGATCGCGGCCTTGGTCGCGCAGTAGGCAGCCGCTTTCGGTGCGGCGATCAGCCCGTAGGTCGAGGCCGTGTTGATGATGCGACCGTCGTGCTGGTCGAGAAAGATCGGCAGGGCGTACTTCGAGCACAGGAACGTGCCGCGCAGGTTGACGTCGACGACCCGGTCGAAGTCGCGCGGCTCGATCTCGTGCAGCCGCTGTTGGCCGCCACCGATCCCGGCGTTGTTGACCAGGACGTCGAGACCACCGAAGCGTTGCACCGCGGCGTTGATCAGGTTCTCGGCCTGCTCGGCATCGGACACGTCGGCGGCGACGAAGATCGCCCGGCCGCCCGCGTCGACGATCTCGGCCACGGTGCGCTCGCCGTCCTCGGTGAGGACGTCCGACACGACCACGGCCGCGCCCGCGCCGGCGAGGGCGCGCGCGATGGCTCGGCCGATTCCGTTGCCCGCCCCGGTGACCACCGCGGTCTTGCCGTCGATCCTCGTCATCTGCGCTCCGTCCGTGATCTTTGCGTCCCGTCGTTGCGATCTAACACCGCGGCCAGGACCAGGGCGCCGACACCTCAACTTCGTCGATCTTCGGCCGAACAGGAGTAGCAGGCTCCAGGGGCGGACGACGGACGGAAGGCAGACCGACGACATGGTCGACCGGGACGTCATCGCAGCGACGGAGCGGGACTGGTACCGGGCACGCAGACGGATGCGCCGGCTCGGCATCGAGTCGGCCGTCCTCGCCGTCGTTCTGATCACGTCGGTGTCTTTGGTGGCGAGCTTCCTCGCCGCGCACCTCGCCTCCGGTCTCGCGCGGTGCCTGGTCACCGGTTCGCTGACGCTCGCCGCTGCCGTCCCGCTCACCGGGGTGGTGTGGTACCGCATCGACCGGCAGCAGCGGCTGAGCAACGCACTGATGAAGACCCTGCGGCGACAGCTCAAGGACGCCATCGACGAGGTCGAGCTCGAGAGCAAGCGGCGCACCGAACAGGTGCGGCGACAGGAGTTCGAGCGTCGGCTCGCGGGCGCCCTGGAGATGGCCGAGGACGAGGCCCAGGTCGTCGGCGTCGTCGAGCATGCGCTCGGGCAGATCGCACCGGATGCGGCGAGTGAGCTGCTGCTCGCCGACAACAGCCACGCCCACCTCACCCGCGTGGCGAGCGTGGCGGTCGATGCCGAGCCGCCGGGCTGTGCGGTCGACTCCCCCGAGCGCTGCCCAGCGGCGCGGCGATCGCAGGTGCAGCGATTCGACGACAGCGACGCCATCGACGCCTGCCCGTACTTGCGCGGACGGCCGCAGGGACGCTGCTCGGCGATGTGCGTACCGGTCTCGGTGCTCGGTCGGACGGTCGGCGTGGTGCACATGGTCGGCGCTGCCGGCAGCACACCGGACGCCGCCCGCGAGCACACGCTCACTACGATGGCCGATCAGGTCGGCGCCCGCGTCGGCCTTCTGCGGGTGATGGCCGAGTCGCAGTTGCAGGCCGCGACCGACAGCCTCACCGGGTTGCTGAACCGCCGCTCGATGGAGAACCGCGTTCGCCAGCTGCGTGCCACGGTCGACACGATCGCCGTGGTGGTCGCCGACCTCGACCACTTCAAGGCACTCAACGACACCTACGGCCACGAGACCGGCGACCGTGCGCTGCGCCTGTTCGCCGCGACGCTGAGCAGCTGCCTACGACGCGAAGACCTCGTCTCGCGACACGGCGGTGAAGAGTTCGTGGCCGTGCTTCCGGCGTGCTCCGCGGCGCGGGTACGCGGGCTGCTGGACGTGGTCCGGGCGCGGCTGGCCGCGGGTGTCGTCGAACACGGCCTGCCCGCGTTCACCTGCAGTTTCGGCGTCGCCGAAGCCGGTCCGGGCGAGGACTTCGTCGCCGCCGTTGCACGCGCCGACGCCGCCCTGTTCGACGCCAAGCGTCGCGGCCGGGACCGAACGGTCGTTCACGCCGGTGACGACGAGACACCGGCCGCGCCGCTGTCGGTCGCGTCGGCCTGACCCGCGCGGCGGCGCGAGCGACGGCGTAGCCGGGAGCGGATTGCCCGGTGGGCGACCGGACCGAGCGTGTCGATCGCTTCCAGGACGGCGCCGAGCTGTTCCAGGCTGGTCATCGCGTCGGCCGCGCCGGCGGGGTCGACCGATTGGTAGAGCTCGAGGCCGATGAAGGCGGAGCTGATGGCGCGCACCACGCCGTGATGATCGACGAGGCCGCGCAACGGGCTGCTGTACAGCACTCGTTCGACAGTGGGTTCCAACGCGCGGTTCCACTGGTCGAGACACGTCCGTGCGCAGGCACCGATCGTCGGGTCGCGAGGGGCGCCGGCGACGAGTTGGGTCATGACGGCGACGTTGCCGGCCGCGCGTTCGAGGTCGTTGATCCGCCGCCCCACGGCGAGCAGCTCGGTGAAGGTCGTGACGGCCGTGAGGTCGGCCCGATACCTGTCGATCGCCCCCGCGACCGAGCCTCGCGCCGCGGCTTCGACCAGCTTGGGCACCGTGTCGTAGTGGTAGAAGATCAGCGCCTGGTTGACGTCGGCACGCCGGGCGACCGTGCGAGCGGACAGCCCGGCAATGCCGTCGTCGCGCAGTGTCTGCAGGACGGCGGCCTCCAGGCGTTGTCTGGTGTCGGCGCTGCTCACGTCGGGCGCCGCTGGTGGCCCCACCGGCGCTGCAGCACCGCGAATGCGGCCACGGTGGCGCCGACGACGAGAGCACCCGCCAGAACCGACGGCCACGGCGCGAACTCCTGCGTACACGAGACGCCGGTGCCCGACGAGGTGCACACGTTGCCGGGGCCATCACGATTGAGCCAGCCGAGCACGAACCCCCACCCACCGACGCCGGCAGCGCTCCCGATGGCCGAGACGTTCGCTCCCCCGGCAACGAGCGCGATCCCGGCAAAGACCGCTGCGGGAACGATCGCCACCGCTCCGAACGTGAAGGCAGCCAGCAGGATCAGCGCTGTACTCGCCCCGAACAAGGCCCAGGCGGCGAACTGGAACCACGACGGCTCTCGAGCGACACGGCGCAGCACTCACCCTCCCTGGTGCGTTTGAGCGACTGCTCAAACCTACTACGAGATGGACGAACTATCGAACCGGCAGGGCGTTGTGGCCGCGGGCGATGGAATCGACCAACGCCGCATGGTCGGCTCGGTTCGTCTCGGCGTAGCGCGCTGCGAAGCCGACGATCGCGTCATCCCACTTCGCGCCCTTGCCGAGATAGCCCGAGATCTCGACCGCATCACCGGTGCGGGCGTGTGATCGGGCCAGGATCCAGCCGCACAACTCGCTGTATCGCACCAGCGCTCGCGGCTTCATCAACAGCGGGTCGGCCTTGCCTTTGGCGTCCCAGAGCTGCCGGACGTAGTAGTGGTGGCCACTTTCGGGACCCGCCGCCCAGCCGAGGAACACATCGCCGGCCGCCTGGATCAGTCGTTGGCCGACCACGACCCGGCGGCCGTGGTGGTCGAACTGCGAGGCTCCGACATGCTTTTCGAGCACGGACGCGACTGCCTGTTTGGCCTGCAGCACGATCAGGTCCCCGGCAGGGTCGTCGCGACCTTCGAACAGGCCGATCCAGCAGCGGGTACCGACGCTACCGACGCCGACGACCTTGCGCGCGACGTCGAGCAGTCGGTAACGGTCGAACATCTGCCGGCGATCGTCGCTGAGCGTCGCGCGGTAGGACTCGATCAATCCGCGGACCTCGTCGAGGTCGTGCGGCGTGCGCTGCAGGCTGACCGTAAGCGGCGCGTCCTCGACGAAGACCCGGTTGCCGTCCTGCAGGGTCGTCAGCTTCGCGACGGCCCGCATGTGATCCTTGCGCCGCGCGCGCCGTACGTCGCGGCGCATCGTGGCGCGGTACTGGGTCGGGAACCGCTCGATGACCTGTTTGATCTCGGTCCGTTCGTAGAACAGGTCGAGGGTGATCCACGAGGCGTACTCGGCAAGCCGGGTCCGGTAGGAATGTGCCGCGGCCCGGACCACCGCGTCGCCGTCCTCAGCGCCCCAGCCCCGCTGATCGGTCATCACCCGCAAGCTGGCGCACAGCCGCGCGATGTCCCATTCCCAGGGACCGGGCGCGGTCTCGTCGAAGTCGTTGATGTCGAAGACCAGATTGCGCTCGGGACTGGCGAAGAACCGGAAGTTGTTCACGTGGGAGTCGCCGCACAGTTGCACCCGCAGCTCGGTGTCCGGCACGGTGGCGAGATCGGCGGCCATCACAGCGGCCGCGCCGCGCAGGAACGCGAACGGCGATTCGCTCATCCGGGCGTATCGCAGCGGCGCGAGCTCGGACAGTCGTTCCGCGGTCTGCTCCGCCAGAATCTCGGCGGCATCCGTCCGGTCGCTGGGCGGTGACCACTCACCCAACGTGGAACGGGGCACCTTCTTGCGTAGGGCACGTCCCGACGCTGCGCGCGCGGCAGGCAAGCGTTCCGCGACCGCCGGCTCCATCGACGCACCGTAGGCCCGACGGGGGCCGCAGGAATCCTCCGCCGGTGATGAGGACAGCTGCGCTATCGGCCGCCGGCGAGCACGCGATCCAAGAACTCGAGCTCGGCGCCGACGACCGCGTCGTGCTGGTCGAGGAACGGTGCGTAATGGCCACCGGGAACGCGCACCAGGTCGGCCTTCGGCGCCCGCTCGGCGGCCCGCACCGAGGGCTCGGCGAGCGCGGACCGGTCGTCGTCGGCGACCACGACCAGGAGCGGGCAGCGCACCTTGGAAGCCGCGCGCCCGGGCCGGTAGGTGCCCATGCCGAGGATCGACCGGGCCGCGATCTTCTGTTGCCACTGCGGATAGCGGTTGTCGGGGTCGAGCACCGCTCCCCCACCGACGGCGTCCGGGGTCGTGAGCACGGCGACGCTGCCGCGCGGACCGTCGAGCGGGATGAGCAGTGGTCGCCGGCCGACCAGCCCCCCGACCGCATCGAGCAATGCCACCCCGAAGGTGTGCAACAGCGCCCCGATGCTCTGGTGGCGCAGCGCATTCCGGGTCGCGGCCTGCCCGTCGGCGTTGGGGGTCTGCGCGATGACGGCGCCCACACCGTCCAGCGCGCCGACCCGCAGCACGTGCCCGCCGGACAACGAGAATCCCCACACGGCGACCCGCCCCGGCTGCACGCCGGGCAGCGCCGCGGCGAAGGCCACGGCCGCCCGCCAGTCGGCGAGCTGGGCGCGCACCCGCTGCACCAGGCGGGGCCGCCCGCCGCTCTCGCCGAGGCGGCGGTAGTCGAACGCGAGCACCGTGAAGCCGGCGCGGTGGAA
>DATBTJ010000100.1:0-24438 GCA_036559305.1 Jatrophihabitans sp. | reverse complement strand
GCGGCATGTCTGGCAGGCTACGGGACCGTAGGTTGGTCGCGCCGGTCTGTCTCAGGGCTATGGTCAGGACGTGGGTCTGCGCGCGGCGATCTATTCGCTCTACGAGCGTGGCCTGCGCGCCGACCTCGCGGAACTGCCCACCCCGCGCCATGTCGCGATCATGATCGACGGCAACCGGCGGTGGGCGCGCGCCGCCGGATTCGAGGACGTCAGCGAGGGCCACCTCGCCGGCGCGCGGCACATCACGAACCTGCTGACCTGGTGCCGCGAGGCGGGCGTCGACCACGTCACGATCTGGCTGCTGTCCACCGACAACCTGCACCGCCCGGCAGCCGAGCTCGAACCGCTGCTGCAGATCATCGCCGGGGTGGCCGAGGAGCTGTCGGGCGCGGGCACCCCGTGGCGGGTGCACGCGATGGGCTCACTCGACCTGCTGCCGCCGGAAACCGCGGCCGCCTTGAAGGCGGCCGAGGAACGCACGTCCGAACGCGACGGGATGACCGTCAACATCGCCGTGGGCTACGGCGGGCGCCGCGAGATCGCCGACGCCGTGCGCTCGCTGCTGCAGGAGCACGCCGCGGCCGGCACCTCGATCGAGGAGCTGGCCGAGGTCATCGACGTCGACCACATCGCCGAACACCTGTACACCAAGGGCCAGCCCGACCCCGACCTGGTGATCCGCACCTCGGGCGAGCAGCGCTTGTCGGGATTCTTGCTGTGGCAGTCGGCGCACTCGGAGTTCTACTTCTGCGACGCGCTCTGGCCGGACTTCCGCAAGATCGACTTCCTACGGGCGCTGCGCGACTACGGCACCCGCCAGCGGCGTTACGGCAAATGATCGACGGGCTCGTCAGCGGCGACTGGCTCGCCGCTCACCTCGCCGACGTGCGGGTGGTGGACGTGCGGTGGTACCTCGATCCGGCCCGCTCCGGCCGGGCCGAGTACGCGGCCGGTCACCTGCCGGGCGCGGTGCACCTCGACATCGACACCGAGCTGTCCGACCCGGCCGCGCCCGGGACGGGCCGGCACCCGTTGCCGGCACCCGAGCGGTTCGCTGCAGCGCTGGGCCGGGTCGGCATCGCCGCGGGCACCCCGGTGGTGGCCTACGACGATGCCGGTGGTTCGGTGGCCGCCCGGCTGTGGTGGCTGCTGCACGCGCTCGGTGAGCCGGCCGCGGTGCTCGACGGCGGGCTGGCCGCCTGGCCCGATGCGCTCACCACCGACGTCCCCGCGGTCGCTGCGGTCGACCGCACCCCCGTCCCGTGGCCGCGCGAGCGGTTCCGCGCGGCCGACGAACTGGGCGCCGCCCGGCTGCTCGACGCGCGCACCGCGACGCGCTACGCGAACGGCGACCCGGCGATCGACCCGCGGCCCGGCCACATCCCGGGCGCAGCGAGCGCGCCGTGGCAGGACAACCTGGACGAGCACGGCCGCTTCCACCCCGCCGAGCGGCTGCGGACGCGCTACGGAACCGGCTCGTTCGTCGCCTACTGCGGCTCCGGGGTGACCGCGTGCCACGACCTGCTCGCCCTGCACGTCGCAGGCGAGACCGACCTCGCGCTCTACCCCGGTTCGTGGTCGCAGTGGGGCGCCGACGCGTCCCGTCCGGCCGAGGTCGGCAGCGGTTGATGACGGCTGAATGAATCTTCGGCGCGCCGTCGGTGCGACCTGTGACGACGGACGTAGCGTCAGCGGCGTCACACCCACCTGCGGGCCGACCGGCTCACGCAGTGCCGGTCCAGGGCTCGCCCGATGCCCTGCTGGAGCCTCTGTGACCAAAAGCTTCGTCCTGGACACCTCGGTGCTGCTGTCCGACCCCGGAGCGCTCGGTCGCTTCGGTGAGCACGAGGTGATCCTCCCGCTGGTCGTCATCAGCGAGCTGGAAGGCAAGCGCCACCACCCCGAACTCGGCTGGTTCGCGCGACAGACGTTGCGCGTGCTCGACGAGCTGCGGATCACGCACGGCCGCCTCGACTCGCCCGTCCCCATCGGGGAGGGTGGCGGCACGCTGCACGTCGAGCTCAACCACTCGGACCTGTCGACGCTGCCGGCGGGTTTCCGCGTCGACAGCAACGACTCACGCATCCTCGCCGTGGCCCTCAACCTGGCCGCCGAGGGCCGCGAGATCATCCTGGTCACCAAGGACATGCCGCTGCGGGTGAAGGCCGCCTCGGTCGGGCTGCCCGCGGACGAGTACCGCATGCATCCGGTCGCCGACTCGACCGGCTACACCGGGATGATCGAGCTCGACGTCAGCGCCGAGACGGTCGACCTGCTCTACGGCCGCGAGCCGATCGAGCTCACCGCCGAGCCGGACTTCGCCGAGGTCGCCGCCGAGCCCTGCCACACCGGGCTGGTCCTGCATTCGCCGCGCGGCTCGGCACTGGCACGGATCACCCCCGACAAGCAGGTGCAGCTGGTGCGCGGTGACCGCGAGGCGTTCGGCCTGCGCGGCCGCTCGGCCGAGCAGCGCGTCGCGCTCGACCTGCTGCTCGACCCCGACGTCGGCATCGTCTCCCTCGGCGGCCGCGCCGGCACCGGCAAGTCCGCGCTCGCGCTCTGCGCCGGCCTCGAGGCCGTCCTCGAGCGGCGCCTGCACAAGCGCGTGGTCGTGTTCCGCCCGCTCTACGCGGTCGGCGGACAGGATCTCGGCTACCTGCCGGGCAGTGAGAACGAGAAGATGGCGCCCTGGGCACAGGCGGTGTTCGACACCCTCGGCGCGCTGGTCTCCTCCGACGTCATGGACGAGGTCATCGACCGCGGGATGCTCGAGGTGCTGCCGCTCACCCACATCCGGGGCCGCTCGCTGCACGACTCCTACGTCATCGTCGACGAGGCGCAGTCGCTCGAGCGCAACGTGCTGCTCACCGTCCTCTCGCGCATCGGCGCCGGCTCGCGCGTCGTGCTGACCCACGACGTCGCGCAGCGCGACAACCTGCGCGTCGGCCGGCACGACGGCGTCGCCGCGGTGATCGAGGCGCTGCGCGGGCACCCGCTGTTCGCCCACGTCACGCTGACCCGGTCCGAGCGGTCGCCGATCGCCGCGCTGGTAACGGAAATGCTGGAGGACCTTCCGCTTTAACCGTCCCGGATGTAAATTCTGCGTTTGGCGGCCTCCCCGCGCCGCCGATCGGAGGGACCCACCGTGGGTCACGCTCGGCCGGATTTCTGGGGACGCGTGACCCGCGACCCCTACACGATGCTGCTCGGCGCCGCCGCCGTCCTGCAGGCCGCGCTGGGTTCGTCCTCGGACGAGGTGATCCATCCGGTGTCGGCGTACGCCGCGATGAGCGCGTTCGCCGTGGTCTGCGTGACGGCCGTGGTCGGCCGGGTGCGCAGGAATGCCCTGCTGCAGGCCGCCGCGCCGTTCGGGCTGCTGGTGGTCGCCGCGTGCTGGCGCGCGGCGGACGATCCCGGCCTCGCCGGCTTCGGCGGCCTCTGCGTCATCGCGGTGCTCTGGCTGGGGTTCTACGGCACCCGCCGGCAGGTGTGGGCCGCAGTCGTCGGCTCGGTGCTCGCGGTGCTGCTCGCGCCGTTGCTGGTCGGCGAGGCGATCATCGGCGACGACATCCGGCGGGCCGCCTTGACCGGCGCCATCGCACTGCTGATCGGCCCGACCATCCGCTCGCTGGTCGAGCGTGGGCTGCGCTCGGCGCAACTGCTCACCGTGCTGGAACCGGCCAGCTCACAACTGGACGCCGTGCTGAGGGCCGCCACCGGTTACCTGATCATCGCCTGCGACGGCGACGGTGTGATCACCGAGTTCAACCAGGGCGCCGAGCGGCTGCTCGGCTACCGGGCCGAGGAGGTGGTCGGCACCTGCACGCCACTGCTGTTCCACGACGGGGACGAGGTCGCGGCCCGCGCTGCGGAGTTGGGCGTCGAGTCCGGCATCGAGGTGTGCCGGCGCGACGCCGACCGCGGCGAGGTGCGCGACTGGACCTATCTCACCAAGGACGGTCGGCGCATCACCGTCTCGCTCGCGATGTCGTGCGTGCGCGACGCCGCGGGCGCGGTGACCGGCTTCGTCGGCATCGGCAGCGACGTCACCGCCTCACGCACGACCATGCAGACGCTCGCCACCCAGCGCGAGCTGTATCAGTTGCTGGTCGAGAGCCTGCCGTACACGACGGTCGGGTTGTTCGACGAACAGTTGCGCTGCATCACGATCGGCGGGCACTGGCTGCACCGCATCGGGGCGGAGCCCGCGAGCTTCCGGGGCCGTCCGGTGGAGACGTTCTTCGACCCGGCGGACCGGCCGGTCATCCGCGAGTTCTACGAGCGCGCGCTCGTCGAGCCGATGTCGCGGCAGTGGGACCAGGGCGGCCACACCTACGAGGTCGTCGCGATCCCGATCGTGGGCGGTGACGGCCGATCACTGGTCCTGACGTTGACGCGCGACATCAGCGAGCGACGCGAACAGGAACGCGAGCACCAGGAGATGACCAGGGCGCTCGAGCTGAGCGAGGCGCGCTTTCGCGAAGCGTTCGAGAGCGCGCCGATCGGCATGGCGCTGCAGAGCGTGCAGGACGGCGCGGAGGAGACCTTCCTGCAGGTCAACCCTGCGTTCGCCGCCATTCTCGGTCGCAGCCCCGCAGCTCTGGTCGGCACCCGGGTGGCCGACGTCACCCACCCCGAGGATCTCGCGCTCGTCCCCGACCCGTCCGGCACCGGCGAACGAACACTCCGGAAGCGGTTCATGCGCCCGTCCGGACGGGCCGTCTGGGTCGAGGTCAGCTACGCGATCGTGCGCGACGCGGACGGCAACGCCCTGCACGTCATCACGCAGATCCAGGACATCCGCACCATCAAGGAGTCCGAGCGGGCCCTGTTCGACGCGCTCGAGCAACAGCGCGCGGCGACCACCCGGCTGCGCGAACTCGACCGGATCCGCACCGACCTCGTCGGCACGATCTCGCACGAGCTGCGCACCCCGCTGACGAGCATCCACGGCTATCTCGAACTGCTCGGTGACGAGGAACTGTCCACCACCCAGCACGGCATGCTCGACGTCGCCCTGCGCAACACCCAACGCCTCGGCGATCTCGTCGACAACCTGCTGGTCCTCGTCCGGCTCGACTCGGTCGACGTCCCCGCCGGCACGGACGAGGTCGACCTCGCCGGCGCGGTGTCGGCGGCGATCGACACGGTCCGCCCCGAGTACGTCGAGCGGGGCCAGGAGATCACGGTGAACCTGCCGATCGAGCAGGCGCTGGTACGTGGCGACTTCGACCAGATCGACCGGGTGCTGGTCAACCTGCTCAGCAACGCGTCCAAATACACCCCGGCCGGTGGGCAGATCGTGGTGGACGTTGCGGTGATCGACGCGCACGTGCGGATCTCGGTGCGCGACACCGGCATCGGCATCCCCGCGGACGAGCTGCCCAGCCTGTTCACCCGGTTCTTCCGCGCGTCGACGGCGCGCGACAGCTCGATCAGCGGCAACGGGCTGGGTCTGGCGATCGTCAAGAGCATTGTCGAACGGCACGGCGGCGAGGTCGGCGTCGAGTCCGAGCCCGGGCACGGGTCGACGTTCACGGTGACCCTCCCGGCAGCCGGTGCGGGACCTCGTAGTACGACCCGATCCGGTGCGGATAGCCTTCGGGCATGACCACAGCCGCAGTCAGCCAGCGCCTCGTCCTCGCCGATCTGGTCCCCGGAGCCCGGGTGCGCGACGTCACGCTCGTCCTCGCCGGGGCGGGCCTCACCGGGCTGGCCGCGCAGGTCTCGATCACCACCTCGCTCTCGCCGGTGCCGTTCACCCTGCAGACCCTTGCCGTCCTGGTGACCGGTGCGGCGCTCGGCAGCGTGCGCGGCGTGCTGTCGATGCTGCTCTACGTGGCGGCGGGCTCGGCCGGCCTGCCGTGGTTCGCCGGTCACACGTCCGGCTTCAGCGGCCCGTCGGCGGGCTACCTCGTCGGTTTCGTCATCGCGGCCGGCGTGGTCGGCGAACTCGCGCGCCGTGGCAACGACCGAAACGTCGTGCGCACGGCACTGCTGATGGTCGCCGGCAACGTCGTGATCTACGCCTTCGGTGTCCTCTGGCTGATGCACGAGGTGCCGGCGTTCTCCTTCGGCCAGGCCGTCCACTACGGCATGACGGTGTTCCTGATCTCCGACCTCGCCAAGATCGTGCTGGCCGCGCTGGCCTTCCCCGCGGCCTGGAAGCTCGCGCGCCGCTAACCGTCACTGGCGCGACTGTGCCGGCCACGCGCAACCTTGCCCCGTGAAAGTGGGCTGGACGGCGCGGTCAGCCGACATCGGCGGGGCAAGGTGGCCGGCCACGTCTCGCTGACGGCCGCGCCGGCTATTCCTTGGGCCGCGTCATCGACAGCACGTCCAGCACCTCGTCCAGCTGCTGCTCGGACAGCGCGCCGGGGACGTGCCCGCGCTCGATGACGACCTCGCGGATCGTCTTGCGTTCGGCCAGCGCTTGCTTGGCGATCTTGGCCGCCTCGTCGTAGCCGACGTAGTGGTTGAGCGGCGTGACGATCGAGGGCGAGGACTCGGCGTACTCGCGGCAGCGCTCCTCGTTGGCGGTGATGCCGCTGATGCAGCGGTCGGCGAACACCCGCGAGACGTTCGCGAGCAGCCGGATCGACTCGAGCAGGTTGCGCGCGATCACCGGCAACATCACGTTCAGCTCGAAGTTGCCGGCGGCGCCGCCCCACGCGACCGCGGCGTCGTTGCCGACGACCTGCGCGACGACCTGGCAGACCGCCTCGCACAGCACCGGATTGACCTTGCCGGGCATGATCGACGAGCCGGGCTGGAGGTCGGGCAGGAAGAGCTCGGTGAGGCCGGTGCGCGGGCCCGAGCCCATCCACCGGATGTCGTTGCTGACCTTGTTCAGCCCGACGGCGATGGTGCGCAGCACGCCGCTCGCCTCGACGAGCGCGTCGCGCGAACCCTGGGCCTCGAAGTGATCTCGCGCCTCGGTGAGCGGTAGCTCCAGCTCGGCGGCGAGCTTGGCGATGACCTCGCCGGCCAGTCCCTTCGGTGCGTTGATGCCGGTGCCCACTGCCGTCCCGCCCAGCGGCAGCTCGCCGACGCGGGGCAGCACATCGCGCAGCCGCTCGACGCCGTAGCGCACCTGCGCCGCGTAACCTGCGAACTCCTGGCCGAGGGTCACCGGGGTCGCGTCCATCAGGTGGGTGCGCCCGGACTTGACGATCGTCGCGAACTCGCCCGCCTTGCCCTCGAGCGCTGCGGCGAGGTGCTCGAGCGCCGGCACGAGGTCGACCGAGATCGCGCGAGTGGCGGCGATGTGCATCGCGGCCGGGAACTGGTCGTTGGACGAGAACGGGTCGTTGACGTCGTCGTTTGGGTGCACGGGCGAACCGAGGCGTTCGGCCGCGAGCGTGGCGAGCACCTCGTTGGTGTTCATGTTGGACGAGGTGCCCGAGCCGGTCTGGAACACGTCGATCGGGAACTCGGCGTCCCAGTCGCCGCGCGCGACCTCCGCGGCGCTGGCGTGGATCGCCTCCGCCTTGGCGGCGTCGAGCATGCCCTTGCCTGCGCGCAGCGCCGCCGAGGCGCCCTTGATCGACGCGAGCGCGCCGATGAGCTCGCGCTCGATCGGCCGTCCCGAGATCGGGAAGTTCTCGACCGCGCGCTGGGTCTGCGCACGCCACTTGGCGGCCGCGGGTACGCGGACCTCGCCCATCGAGTCCTTCTCGATGCGGTATTCGGTGTCAGTCATGAGCCGAGCCTATTGGCTCGGGACCGGCACCGATTAGGACGTGGATTACTGCTGCGGGTAGCCACCCTGCTGCGGGTACTGCTGCTGATAGCCCTGCTGGCCCTGCTGCTGGCCGTAGCCCGGGTACTGCTGCTGCTGGCCGTAACCGGGGTACTGCTGCTGCCCGTAACCCGGGTACTGCTGCTGCTGGCCGTACTGCTGCTGGTACTGGTTCGGGTCGTACTGCTGCTGGCCGTACTGCTGCTGGGGCTGCTGGTCGTTCTGCGGCTGTCCGTAGCCGAGCGCGGTCGCGGTCTGGCGCGCCCCCTCGTCGACCGGAACCGCGACGACGGCCGTGCCGTACGCGCACAGCTCGCTGCCCTCGGCACCGGCACTGCTGGAGTCGAAGCGCAGGCCCACCACCGCGTTGCCGCCCTTGGTGCGGGTCTGGTCGAGCATGCGCGAGACGACCTCACCGCGGGTCTCGGACAGGCCCTTCTCGAGGTCGGCGCCCTGCGCGGGGTCGGCACGCAGCGCCACCCCGTACACCTCGCCGCAGACCCGCTGGATCTCCCAGCCGGCGATCTGGTCCGTCGTCACAACCAACATGGCGGTTCCCACTCCTCGGGTGATCACGAGTGTCTGTCGAAGTCCACTGCGGAGTATGCCCGCAGCTTGCCGAGTTGGTGCAGCGAATCGACGAGCCGGATCGTCCCGGACTTCGAGCGCATGACGATCGACTCGGTCTGCACCGAGTCGGCGTAGTAACGCACGCCGCGCAGCAACTCACCGTCGGTGATACCGGTGGCGCAGAAGAAGATGTCGTCGCCCTGGACGAGATCGCTGGTGTGCAGCACGCGGTCGAGATCGTGGCCGGCGTCGATCGCCTTCTGCCGCTCCTCGTCGTCGCGCGGCCACAGCTTGGCCTGCATCGCGCCGCCCATGCAGCGCAGCGCAGCTGCGGCGATGATGCCCTCCGGGGTGCCGCCGATGCCGAGGAGCAGGTCGACGCCGGTGCCCGGCCGCGCCGCCGAGATCGCGCCCGCGACGTCACCGTCGCTGATGAACCGGATCCGGGCGCCGGCGTCGCGCACGTCCTGCACCAGCTGCTCGTGGCGCGGACGGTCGAGGATGCACACCGTGACGTCCTCGGGGTTGCCGCGCTTGGCCTTGGCCACCCGGCGGATGTTCTCGCTGACCGGCACGGTCAGGTCGATGGCGTCGGCGGCCTCGGGGCCGACGGCGATCTTGTCCATGTAGAACACCGCGGACGGGTCGAACATCGCCCCGCGCTCGGCCACCGCGATGACCGCGACCGAGTTCGGCATGCCCTTGGCCATCAGCGTGGTGCCGTCGATCGGGTCGACCGCGACGTCGCAGAGCGGGCCGGTGCCGTCGCCGACCTCTTCGCCGTTGTAAAGCATCGGCGCCTGGTCCTTCTCGCCCTCGCCGATCACCACGATGCCGTGCATCGAGACCGTGCCGATCAGCGCACGCATGGCGTCGACGGCCGCGCCGTCCCCGCCGTTCTTGTCGCCACGCCCGACCCACCGGCCGGCTGCCATCGCGGCCGCCTCGGTGACCCGGACCAGCTCGAGCGCGAGGTTGCGGTCCGGTGCCTTGCGGGGGACTGCCAACTCCGGCGGGACGCCCGAGCCGCTGGCGGAATCGGTCATTTCGGCCTCCTCGCCGTCGGGTCGAGAACCCATCCTTGCAGACCGGCTACTCCTTGACGGCCCCGGACAAGATGCCGCGAATGAAGTGTCGCTGGAAGACGAGGCACAACAGCACGACGGGCGCGGAGATCATGATGGCGGCCGCCGACAACAGGTTGATGTGCACGAGGTAGCGGCCCGAGAACGCACCCAGCCCGAGCGTGAGCGGCTGGTGCGCGGGGTCGGAGACCAGGATCAGTGCGAGGAAGTAGTCGTTCCACGTCCACAGGAAGCTCAGCAGGACGAGCGTGATCACCTGCGGACGGGCGATCGGCAGGTAGATCCGCCAGAGCGCCGACCACGGGTTCGCGCCGTCCATCTCGGCCGATTCGGCGACCGACCGCGGCACCGACCGGAACGCGGTGCTCATCCAGAACGCGCCGAAGCTCGCGCCCATCCCGAGGTGGGCCAGGATGATCCCGCGGTAGGTGTCGGTCATCCCGTACGTCTGGAAGTCGTAGTACAGCGGCACGATGAAGGCTTCCATCGGCAACATCAGGCCGAGCAGCACCACGGGGAACAGCAACCGCTGGCCGAACACCCCGAGCACCCCGAAGGCGTACCCGCTGAGGATGGCGATGAACGTGCCGAGCACGACGACGCTGCCGGTGATGATCAGGCTCGACTTCAGATACTGGCTGAAGCCGGCCTGCGTCCACGCGGTGCTGAAGTTCGACCAGCTGAGGTGGCTCGCGTCGAGGGCGCCCGTCGAGTTGGGGCTCAGCGCCTGCAGCACCACCCACACCAACGGGAACAGCACGCCGATCATGACGAGCGCGAGGATGACGTAGTTGGCGGTACGTTCCTTCACCGAGATCATCGGTCCCGCTCCCCGGCAACCTTGACGATCACGAGCGTGACCAGCAGGGCGAGCACGGACAAGATCACGCCGATCGCGGCGGCCGAACCGATGTCGGGGTTCGAGAACGCCCGCTCGTACAGCACGATCGTCGGGGTGACCGTGGAGGTGCCGGGGCCGCCGCGCGTCGTCAGCCAGACGATGTCGAACACCCGGATCGCGCCCACCAGCGTCAACGTCAGCACCACGGCGAGCGGGCCACGCAAGCCGGGCAGGGTGACGGTGAAGAACTCGCGGATCGGGCCGGCGCCGTCGACGCGGGCGGCGTCGTAGAGCTCGGTGGGGATCGACTGCATGCCCGCGATGAACATCAGCGTGCACAGGCCGAACGCGCCCCAGGTGCCGATCAGTCCGAGGGCGGGCAACGCCCAGGTGTACTCGCCGAGCCAGCCCTTGGCCAGGTGGCCGAGACCGACCGCCGTGAGCGCGTCGTTGATCGGGCCGTCCGGTGCGTAGATGCGCTTCCAGACGACGGCGGTGACGGCCGGCGTCAGCGTCTGCGGGATGAACACGACGGCGCGGAACACCCCGCCGGCACGGACCCGCTTGCTGGTGGTGAGGGCCGCGGTGAGCAAGCCGAGCGCGATCGGCAGCACCGAGAAGAAGACGATGAACACGAGCGTGTGCTCGCCCGCGGCCCGCAGCGTCGGGTCCTGGAAGAACCCGGAGTAGTTCGAGAACCCGGCCCAGGTCGCCGCGGTGATGCCGTTCCAGTGGAAGAACGAGAGCCACACGCCCTGCCCGACCGGGTAGAGCACGACGACGGCGTAGATCAGCAGACCCGGCGCGAGGTAGAGCAGGCCGAGCCAGGGCCGGCGGCGACCGGCGCCCGCGGGTTTACGGACCCGGCGGCGTGGGGGCGCCGCCGGGTCCGCGTTCGTGCCCTGCTCGGGCTTGCTCAGCGTGATGCTCATCGTGGTGTTAGGAGATCGTCTTCCGGAACTTCGAATCGTCGGCCTGCGCGGCGGAGACGACGCCTGCGACATCAGTCTTACCCGCGAGCAGGTCCTGCATCTTCACCTCGATGGTCTGCAGCAACGACGGCGTCGCCCAGTCGAGGTAGGGCACGCTCGCGTCGTGCGTCGTCACCGAGTTGGCGTTGGCGACATCGTCGGCGAACAGCGGATCGGAGCCGCTGGCCTTGACGCTCGGGTCGAGCATCGGGTCGGTGCCCAGGTTGGTCGCCAGCTGCGCGGCGGTCGGGCTGGCGGCGAAGTTCAGGAAGGCGGCCGCGGCGTCCGGGTGGGCGCACTTGGCCGACACCGAGAAGTTGGTCGCCGAGGACATCGTCGCGACGGCCGGCTTGCCGTCGTTGCGGGGGAGGACGAACGACCCGAACTGCTTGCTCTGACCCGGCTTGAGTGGCAGCGAACCGGAGTAGTCGAAGTGGAACAGCGCCTTGCCGTCGACGAAGGCCTGCGCGGCGTCGGCACCGGCTACCGCACCGAAACCGTTGGTGAAGTAGCCCTTCTTGGCCCAGTCGGCCAGCTGTGACACGGCCTGCGGGAAGCCGGACTTCGAGTTGGAGATGCTGCTCGAGCCGTGCGAGTAGATCAGGGAGGCGATCGACTTCTGGTCGCCGAGGGCGTTCATCACGCTGTACAGCGGGGTGGTGACGCCGACCTGCTCGACGTTGCCCATCGCGATCGGGGTGACACCTGCGGCCTTGGCCTTGGCCAGGTCCGCCACGAAGTCGTTGTAGGTCTTCGGGACGCCGCCGGCGATGCGCTTGAGCAGTGCCCGGTTGTAGTAGGCCTCGATCATCGACGAGCGCGCGACGGGCATGCCGTAGAGCGAGCCGGTGCCCATCTGCTTGCCGTTCGTCGAGAACTCGTGCTCGGCGAGGATCGACTGCGGGACCTTCTGCTTCCAGCCGTAAGCCTGCGCGAAGTGGTCCAGGTTGAGCACCAGGCCGCCCTGGACGAGCGTGCCGAGCGACTGCCAGCCGTTGTTGGCGGGAACGATGTCCGGCGGGGTGGACGAGCGCAGCTTGAGCGGCAGCGCCTGCATCACGTCGCCCCACGACATCGAGGTGCGCTTGATCGTGATGTTCGGGTACTTCTTCTCGAAGGCGGTGACGACGGCCTTCATCCAGGCGTTGTCGACGCCGCCGCTGAAGTAGTCGAGGACGTTGAGTGTGACGTGGCCGAGCTTGGCGGCATCGGTCGACACGGCGCCGGTCGGGGCGGCGTTGTTGCCGGTGGCGCTCGACGTCGCCCCTGGCGTGCAGCCCGACAGCGCGAGGCTCGCGGCGGCTGCACAGCCGACGATTCCGACGAGCACGGACGACCTGCGTCGCGACATGTTTCGTTCTCCGTCTCTGTGACCTGCTTGGTGTCGGCACGATGGCCGGACGATTTCGCGAGTGTAGGCAGAACTAGACCAGTTAGTCCAGACACTGGACCAGATCCAGCCAGACCTTTACCTCGTAGGACCGGTGGTGACCGGATCACGCTGGTATTTTCGGCGCATGACCGCCTACGACGCGGAGCCTGCCACCGCCGTCGGCGAGGCCTACCGGAAGCTCAGTGAATCCTTGCGTCGGCGCACCTATCCGCCGGGCACGAGGCTTCCTGGCGAGCGCGATCTGGCGGCAAGTGTCGGGGTCAGCCGGGCAACCCTGCGGCAGGCGCTGGGGCGCCTCGCCGAGGAAGGCCAGTTGGACCGTTCGGCTCAGCGTGGCTGGTTCGTGCCCCGCCAGGCCGTCGGCGAGCCGCCGAGCACGCTGCAGAGCTTCTCCGAGATGGCCCGCTCGCGCGGACTGACACCCGGCGCGCGGGTGCTGAGCCAGCGGGTGCGTTCGGCGGGCTTCGAGGAGGCGCGCCGCCTGCACGTCGCCCCCGCGGCCAAGGTGGTGGAACTGCGCCGGTTGCGCACCATGGACGCGGTGCCGGTGTGCGTCGACACGAGCGCGGTCGTGCTCGCCCTGGTGCCCGCGCTCGCCGACACCGACATGACCGACCGCTCGCTCTACGACACCATCGAGCAGATCTCGGACGTGCGGATCGCGCGCAGCTCCTACACCGTGCGGGCCGACGCGTGTGACGAGGCGACCGCGGTGCTGCTCGAGATCGAGCCCGGCGCACCGATCCTGATCGGCGACGAGGTCACCTACGACGTGTACGGCGCGGTCGTGCTCGCCGGCACGATGGCCTACCGCGCCGACGCCTACCGCTTCGAGGCCGACCTGTACCGGCCCGCCTGAGTCACCCGAGCTCCCACTCGCCGCCCAGCGGCGTGTCCAGCACGCTCGCGCCGGCGTGCACCTCGAAGGTTCCCGGCTCGAGCGCCCAGTCGTGCTCGATCACCGACCAGTGCGCGAACCGCGACCGGTCGATCACGATCTCGGCGACCGCTCGCTCGCCCGCGTCGACGCTCACGCGGGCGAAGCCGGCGAGCCAGCGCCGCGGCCGGACGACGGTGGAGGCGGGCCGGCTCAGGTAGACCTGCACCGTCTGCGTGCCGGCCCGGTCGCCGGTGTTGGTCAGCGTGACCCGAGCCAGCGCGCCGTCGATCGCCGGGGCCAGCTCGAGCGCGTCGAAGCGCCAGGTCGTGTAACCGAGCCCCGAACCGAAGGCGAGCGCGGGCTCGATCCCCGCGGACAGCCAGCCGCGGTAGCCCACGTGCACGCCCTCGGCGTAGACCAGTCGACCGTCCTGCGGGACGGGGGAGAGCACCAGCTCGTCGTCGCCGCGGTGCGGCCAGCTGGTCGGCATCCGGCCGCCGGGCTCGACCGCGCCGGTCAGCACGTCGGCGATGGCGTGGCCGGCCTCCTGGCCCGGGAACCACGTGAGCACCACCGCCGCGACCTCGTCCAGCCACGGCAACTCGACCGGAGCGCCGCTGTTGACGACGACCACGGTGCGGGGGTTGGCCGCGGCGACGGCGCGGACGAGGTCGTCCTGGCGGCCGGGCAGCGCCAACGACTCGCGGTCGAAGCCCTCGCTCTCGATCTGCTCGGTGGTGCCGACCACGACCACCGCGACGTCCGCGCCGGCGGCCAGTTCGGCGGCATGTGCGAGCTCGTCGTCGTCCGAGCGGCGGCGAGGCAGCGCGCCGAGCGTGAGCATCGCGATCTGTCGGGACAGGCCGCCGGGCCGCAGCCGGACGTCGACGCGCACGCGGTCGCCGGCCTTCAGCGCGACCTCGTGGACGACCTCGCGCGGGGCGAGCAGCGCCGCGAGGTGGTTGTCCGAGGTCGAAACGACCGGACCCGAGAAGAACTCGGCGCCGTCGAGGCCGGCCGTCGCGTCGCCGGCGGCGGCGAAACCGAGGTGGTACGTGCCGTCGTCCGGCGCGGTGAACACACAGCTCGCCTCGATCTCGGCGATCTCGGCGGCGTCGGCGTGCTGCATCCACAGCAATTTTCCCGAGTCGCGGTGCTCGTCACGGAACACCGCCCCGTCCGCCGATCGCAGCCGTACCCGCACGCCGGGCGTTCCGTCGTCCGGGTCGGTGGCCTGCGCGCCGCTGAACGCGCGCAGCCGCTCGTCGACGACGGCGCCGACGGTGTGGACGAGTTCGACCTCGGTGCCGAGGGCGTCGGCCAGCCCGGCCAGCGGCGCAACGGTGTAGGGCGGCGAGACCCAGGCGCTGCCGCCGCCCTGCACCCGGATGTGCTCGGCGCCGGGACCGAGCAGCGCGACCCGGCGTAGCGCCTGCGGCGCCAGCGGCAGCGTCCCGTCGTTGCGCAAGAGCACCGTGCCCGCAGCCGCAGCGCGGCGCAGCAGGGCGGCGGTGCCGCGATCCGGAGCGGGCGCCGGCACGGGGTCGGCGAACGCGCCGACCCGCTCGGCCAGCCGGAGCAGGCGGCGCAGCTTGCGGTCGATCGCCGCCTCGGGCACCTCGCCGGAGCGCACGGCGTCGAGCAACCGGTGATCGCTCCACGGCGTGGTCGGCCCGGGCATGGCGAGGTCGGTGTCGGCGAGCGCGGCGGGGACGGTCGAGCGCACCGCGTTCCAGTCGGACACCACGACCCCGTCGAAGCCCCACCGCCCGTTCAGCGGCTCGGCGAGCAGATCGTTCTCGGTCATGGTCGGGCCGTTGCACGCGTTGTAGGCGGCCATCACCAGCCACGGCCGCGCGGTCGCGACGATCTCCTCGAACGGGCGCAGGTAGAGCTCGTGCAGCGTCTGTTCGTCGACGACCGCCCGGTAGGTCATCCGCTCGGTCTCGGAGTCGTTGGCGACGTAGTGCTTGACCGTCGCGCCCACGCCGCGGCGCTGCACGCCGGTGACGTAGGCGGCGCCGATCCGCGCGGTGAGGTGCGGGTCCTCGGACAGGCACTCGAAGTGGCGCCCACCGTACGGCGTGCGGTGCAGGTTGACGGTCGGGGCGAGCAGCACGTCGACGCCCTTGCGGCGCGCCTCGGCGCCCAGCAGCTCGCCGACCCGCTCGACGAGGTCGGGGTCCCAGCTGGCGGCGAGCGCGGTGGGCGACGGCGTGGTGGCGCCCCAGTCGCGGTCGTCCCAGCTCGTGCCGCGGACGCCGACCGGGCCGTCCGACAGCACCATCGAGCGCAGCCCGACGGCGGGTTCGGCGTAGGTCGTCCACGCGGTCTCGCCCGACAGCAGCCGCAGCTTCGCCTCGAGCGGCAGCCGCCCGATCAGTTCGTCGACGTCGATGGTGAAGCTCCCGTTCAGGTGATCAGGAAGTCCGGCGGCGGCGCGGTCGCGCCGAGCCGCTCGACGGTGCCCGCGTCGACACTCAGTCCGGCCTCGGCGATCGCGTCGAGAGCGGCACCGGCCGCAGGCGGCAGTGCCGCGCCGTGCAGGTTCGCGCCGGGCAGCAGGGTCGCCGCATGCCGGTGCAGCGCGGCGGCGACCGGCGAGTCCGGCGCGCTGAGCACCGAACCGGTGAGCACGACGCGGACGCGCTCGAGCAGCCCCACCTTGCGGGCCGCGATCGAGGCGTAGAGCGCGAGCCGGCGGCCCTGCTCGTCGACGATCGCAAGCGCGACCTCGTCGCCCTGCGCGGCGACCGCGGTGACGGTCCGGGCCGCAGCGAGCCGTTCCGGCTGGGTGGCCGGTTTGTGCCGACGGGTGAACCACTCGTTGAGCCGGGCCAGGTCGTCGCGGCCGTAGAACGCGAGCAGTTCCTTGGTGAGGGCGGTCGGCGGTGCCACGCCGAGGTCGGCGAGGAACACCGCGCGCAGCGCCTCGTTCACCAGCCCCATGGCACCCATGGCGTGCTGGCCCCACCAGCTCATGTCCCAGAGCCGGCCGTCGGCGCCGCGGGCGGCGATCGCCGCCGCGGTCCCCGCGGCGACCGCGACCCCGACACCGGACGGCTCGCCGCAGCGGATCGCGGCGTAGCCGTCGTTGAGGATCGACCGGGTGGTCAGGCCCGGCCACCGGGCGTCCAGGGCCTGCTCCCAGTACGTGCGGTCGTCGGGCCAGTCGATGCCGGCGAGCCGGAAGGCGCCGGCGCCGATGTCGCCGCGACCGAGTCCGCTCTGGTCCAGAGCGGACTCGATCGCGGCGAACACCTCGGCGACCGCGGCGTCCTCGGTGGGTGCGCCGTAGATGTCGCCGCAGCCGGACCGGCCGGCACCGAGCACGGTGCCGTCGGCCCGGCACACCAGTGCGACGGTCTTGCTGTTACCCGCGTCGACGCCGAGGTAGGCCGTCACGTCAGTCGGCGAGCAGCCGCTCGGGCAGCCAGTCGCGCTGGGCGACGGCGAGCTCGTCGTACAGCGCCTCGGCGATCGTCAGCGACGGCACCAACGGGTGCGCGATCATCGCCTGGATGGCGTCCTTGCGGGTGCCGTTCCACCCGGCGTGCGCGGCGAGGATCTGGTACTCGGCCAGTTGCTGGGTGATGCCGAGCACCGAGTGCGGCAGCGGCTTCTGCGCCTCGGGGTGGAAGCCCTTCGCATCGACCGTCCCCCACAGCTCGACGACCGTCGACTCCTCGAAGCCGGGCAGCATCTCGCCGTCGTTCGGGATGTTGAACGGCAGCCGCGCGCCGGTGTCGTTGTAGAACGCGCTGATCGCCTCGATGGCGAGCTCGAGCTCGTGGATGCCGCCGCGCGAGCACGCCGGGTCGAGCCGTGGCGCGGGGGCCGTCGACTGCTCGGTGTAGTGGTTCCAGTACGAGTCGAGCGAGCTCATGATCACTTCCGAGCGCGTCTTCGGCGCCAGCTGCTGCTCGCGCAGCAGGTCGTCGCGGAAGTAGAAGTAGTTGAAGTAGTCCGACGGGATCGACTCCATCGCCACGGCGAGGTGCAGCGCCCGCATGCCGTTGACGTCGTCGGTCGGCTGGTGCCGCAGCTCCTGCCACCGCTCGCGCAGGATCGGGATCGCGTCCTGCCCGTCGTAGGTGGCCTCGTTCGACCAGACGTTGTGGTTGACGCCGGTCATGTTGGCGTGCAGCTTGTCCGGGTCGAGACCGGCGGCCTTGGCGACGACCGGCGGGAACACGATCGGGCCCTCGCAGAACGAGACGATCGGGATCTCGGTGTTGTCGGCGACCGCCTGCGAGACGATGTTGACCGGGTTGGTGTAGTTGAAGATGCGGGCCTTCGGCGCGACCTCGGACAGCGTCGCGCACAGCTGCTTCATCACCTGCGCCGAGCGCAGCGACATCATCAGCCCGCCGGGACCCTGCGTCTCCTGGCCGATCACGCCGTACTTCAGCGGGATCCGCTCGTCCATCGCCCGGGCGGCGAAGTTGCCGGGACGGAAGCTGGACAGCACGCAGTCGACGCCCTCGAGGCCGGCGCGCAGATCCGTCGTCGCCTCGACGGTGATGTCGAGGCCGGCCGCCTTGATCATCTGGGCCGAGATCCGGCGAGTGATCTCGAGGTGGTCCGGGTCGAGATCGATCAGCACGAAGTGCGAGCCGTCGAACTCCTTGCCGTGATGGATGAACGACGCCATCGTCCCCGGAGCGCGCGACGAGCCGCCGCCCAGGTAAGCGATCTTGATGCGGGCCATTGGTCTCCTCAGCTTCGACTCGCCGCGGCGGGCGAGGTCTCGTAATGGTGGCGGACGGAGTCGTCGATCGCGGATTCGTCGACGAACAGCTTGGGGTTGGCGCACTCGGTGACGATCGTGGCCGGCCAGTCGGGCTCGTAGCGCTCGGCGGCGGCGATCCGCGCGACCGAGGCCGCCTTGTGCGCCCCGTGGACGACCATGACGACCTCCTTCGACCGGTCGCGGATGGTGCCCACGCCGACGGTGACGCCCTGCCGCGGCACCCGATCGAGGTCGTGGCCGAACGTCGGGAAGGTGCCCAGGTTGTCGCGCCGGGTCGATTCGGAGAGCGTGACCACATGGGTGCCGGCGTCGCGTGGGGTGCCCGGCTGGTTGAAGGCGATGTGCCCGTCGGAGGCCCCGCTGGCGAGGATGAACAGGTCGATACCGCCGAGTTTGGCGATCCCGGTGTCGTAGCGGCCGGGACAGCACGGATCGGGCACCCAGAAGTGGTTCTCTGCGATGCCGCGACCGGGGCCTGCTGCGGCGGTCAGCGGCGCGACGATCTCCTCGCGGCCGAACCGGGCGCAGCTGTGCGGAGCCGCCGGGTCGACCGACCCGCCGTCGGCGTCCATGTATTCGTCCATCATCACGATGACCAGGTCGCGCAGATCCAGTTCGCGGCGCCGGACCTCCTCGACGAGCGCGCGATAGGTGCTGTGCGGGCTGCGGCCGCTGGGGCAGCCGAGCAGGAACGGGATACCCGGGCGTTGCGCCGCGAGACGATCGGCGATCAGCGCGGCGAGCGTCTGCCCGATCTGCTCGGGTGCGGAAAACACGGTGGGCGTGACACGCACGGATCAAATCTCCCTCGATACCAGCAAGTCCATCGACTCTATATTGGTCTAACTGGTTCGGTCAACAAAGGTCTTGGTTGGCGTCGTGAGGCGTCGCTAAGGTCACCCCCCGTGACCGCCGCGCGCCGCTCGGGGCTGCTCGCGGTGAGCACGGGAGCCTTGCTCTGGGGCACCACCGGCGTCCCGGTCGCGATCATCCACGCCCGGAGCGGGCTGTCGGCCGTGCCGATCGGCTGCCTACGCCTGGTGATCGCGACGCTGACCGTCGCACTGGTGTACCGCTCGGCGACAGCGGCGCGGGCACTCCTGCGCCTGCACCGCGGCTGGCTGGTCGCGGCCGGCGTCGGGCTCGGCGCCTACCAGGCGCTCTACTTCGTCGGTGTCCAGGATGTCGGGGTCACGGTGTCGACGCTCGTCAGCCTGGGCGTCGCGCCGGTGGCGCTGGCCGGCTGGGCAGCGCTGCGCCGCCGCCGGCCGGACCGGTTCGCGCTGCTCACATTGGCAGCGGCGCTCGCGGGGCTGGTGCTCGTCTCGGTGAAGCCGGGCACGGCCTCGGGCCCGCACCCACTGCTGGGGCTGGTGGCCTCGCTCGCTGCCGGGCTCGCCTACGCGGCGACGACCGTAATCAATCACCGGATCGCGGCCGACGGAGACGCGGTGCTGCTGACCGGCGTGACCAGTGCGATCGGGGCGCTCACGGTGCTGCCCGTCGCGGTGGCGGTCGGGCTGTGGTGGCCCGCGGACGCGGTCTCGTCGCTCTGGCTGGGCTACATCGGCGTGGTGACGACCGTGGTCGCGTACGCGCTGTTCTACCGCGGCCTGCAGACCACGGCGTCCGAGACGGCCGGTGTGCTCACCTTGCTGGAGCCGCTCGCCGCAGCCGGGTTCGCCGCGCTCGTCCTGCACGAGCGGCTCACCGTGCCGGGCCTGATCGGGGCGGTACTCATGCTCGTGGCCATCGCCGGGCTGTACATCCACGTTCCCGATTCCGACCCGCTCCCACCGCCCGAACGCTGACGGTCAACCGGTGCTGTCGTGCTCGGCGATCGCAGCGTCGAGGCGGGCCGACGCGCCGTCCAGCCACTGCTGGCATATGTCGGCCAGCTTCTCGCCGCGTTCCCACAGCGCGAGCGACTCCTCCAGTGACTGGCCGCCGGACTCGAGCTTGCCGACGATCTCGCGCAACTCCGCGCGCGCCTGTTCGTAGCTGGGCTCGCTCATGCCGGTCAGCCTTTCACGGGACGCTCGCCTCGAACTCGCCGCCCGCGACGCGGATCCGCAATGTGCCGAGCGCGTCGGCCGGTTCGCGCACCACCGTCTCGTCCTGGCGCCGTACCACCGCGTAGCCGCGGTCGAGGGTCGCCTGCGGCGAGAGCGTCCGGACCCGGGCCCGGACGTGCTCGAGGTCGGCGCGGGCGGTCTCGAGCAAGCCACCGAGGCGCCGCCGGCCCCGCTCCCGCAGGGCCGCCGCGTCCTCGCCCTCGCGGCGCAGCCGGCCGCGTACCGCGGTGCGCATCCGCTCCGGCAAGCCGGTCATCAGCTCGGACTCGCGTTCGAGACGGCGGTGGATCGTGTCCCGGCTGCGCTGTCGCAGTTCGGCGACCAGCTGCAGTTCCTCGGCGAGATCCGGCACGATCCGCTTGGCGGCATCGGTCGGGGTCGACGCGGCGAGATCGGCGACGTGGTCGAGCAGCGGCACGTCGGTCTCGTGGCCGATCGCGCTGACGACCGGGGTGCGTGCGGCGTGTACCGCCCGCACCAGTGACTCGTTGCTGAACGGCAGCAGGTCCTCGACGCTGCCGCCGCCGCGCGCGATGACGATCACGTCGACCTCGGGGTCTGCGTCCAGCCGCTCCAGCGCCGCGATGAGTTCGTTGACCGCCGAGGCGCCCTGCGTGGCGACGTTCTCGATGCGGAACTGCGCGCCCGGCAGGCGCCGCCGCACGTTCTCGACGACGTCGCGCTCGGCGGCACTGGCCCGGCCGGTGACCAGCCCGATGCGGTGCGGCAGGAACGGCAGACGCAGCTTGTGCTCGGCCGCGAACACGCCCTCGGCCTGCAGCAGCCGGCGCAGCTGTTCGAGGCGGGCGAGCAGCTCACCCAGCCCGACCTGGCGGATCTCGCTCGCGCGCAGGCTGAGCGTGCCCCGCTCGAGATAGAAGTCGGGACGGGCGCGCAGCACGACCCGGGTGCCCTCGACCACCGCGTCGGGCAGGATCGCGCGCGGGCAGGTCACGCTCAGCGAGATGTTCGCGTCGGGGTCACGGAGGGTCAGGAACTGCGTCGACACGCCGGGACGCCGGTTCAGCTGCGCGATCTGCCCCTCGATCCACACCTCTCCGAGCCGGGCGATCCACTCGCCGATCTTCATGGCGATGACGCGGACGGGGACGGGCGACTCCGCGGACGTCTCGAGCCGCGCCACTACGCCTCGGGGCCTTCAGGGTTCTCGGCGGCCGCCGGGTCGACAGCCTCCACGGCCTCGTCGGACACCCTGTCGAACGCCGACGCCTTTCCGGTGCGCGGCGCGCGCACCGGTTTCGTCGTGCGGGCGGTCTTGGCCGCCGGCACGGCACGCACCGGCGCCGGACGCGGGCGGCGAGCCGGCGTGACGTCGGCGCGGCCGCCGTCGGCGACGTCCTCGAGCGGCGTGTCGAAGGTCGCCCAGGACGGCGCTTCGTCGCCGGTGCTCCGTCCGGACAGCACCTCGTCACCGCGGGCCGCGAGCTCGGCGTAACGCTGCTGCGCGCGCAAGGAGAACTTCAGCGCGGTGCTCACCGCGCGCATCGGCAGCTCGATCGCGCGGTCCGGCAGGTGCCGCGCCTCGTCGAGGACGGTGGCGGCGAGGCCGAGGGCAGCGCGAACGGGCGACGGCAACGACGGCATACGTCCAGGGTGCCCCATGCGTGCCGTCCGTACCATGAGAGGGATGCCTGACACGACGACCACCCCGCGCACCGGGCGGGTCCTTCTCGCCAAGCCGCGCGGCTACTGCGCGGGAGTCGACCGCGCCGTACAGACCGTCGAGCACGCCCTCGACCACTACGGCGCGCCGGTCTACGTCCGCAAGCAGATCGTGCACAACCTGCACGTCGTGCACGCCCTCGAGCAGCGCGGCGCGATCTTCGTCGACGAGACCGACGAGGTGCCGGAAGGCTCCATCGTGGTCTTCTCCGCACACGGCGTCGCGCCGGAGGTGCACCAGCAGGCCGCCACCCGCAGCCTGCGGGCGATCGATGCCACCTGCCCGCTGGTCACCAAGGTGCATCACGAGGTGCGCCGGTTCGCCCGCGACGACTTCGACATCCTGCTGATCGGCCACGAGGGCCACGAGGAGGTCGTCGGCACCAGCGGCGAGGCGCCCGACCACATCCAGATCGTCGACGGCCCCGACTCGGTCGCCGCGGTCACGGTGCGCGACCCGGACAAGGTCGTGTGGCTGTCGCAGACGACGCTGTCGGTCGATGAGACGATGCAGACCGTCGACGCCTTGCGCGCGCGCTTCCCGAGGCTCCAGGCGCCGCCCTCGGACGACATCTGTTACGCGACGCAGAACCGGCAGGCCGCGGTGAAGACGATCGCGCCCGAGGTCGAGCTGTTCCTCGTCGTCGGTTCGGCGAACTCCTCGAACTCGGTGCGGATGGTCGAGGTGGCCGAGGCCGCGGGTGCCCGCGCCGCGCATCTGGTCGAGAACGCCGGGGCGATCGATGCGAGCTGGCTCGACGGGGTCACGTCGGTGGGGTTGTCCTCGGGCGCCTCGGTGCCGGAGGTGCTGGTGCAGGACGTCGTTGCCTGGCTGGCCGAGCGCGGCTTCGCCGACCTGCACGAGGTCAGCCACACCGAGGAGCGGCTCACCTTCGCCCTGCCCCAGGAGTTGCGGCGCGAACTGCGCAGCCGCAATGCCTGAGGGCCACACGATCCACCGGCTCGCGCGCGAGCAGCGCAAGCACTTCGCCGGTCAGATCGTGCGCGCGAGCAGCCCGCAGGGCCGCTTCGCCGACGGCGCGGCGCAGATCGACGGGTTGGTGCTGCGCCGCACCGAGGCCTGGGGCAAGCATCTGCTGCACCACTACGCCGGTGGCCCGCTGCTGCACGTGCACCTCGGCCTCTACGGCAAGTTCACCGGCGGGACGGGCGAGCCGCCCGTGCCGCGCGGCGCGTTGCGGCTGCGGCTGTCCACCGACGAGCGGTGGACAGACCTACGCGGGCCGATCGCCTGCGAGTTGCTGCTTCCGGGGGAGCGGCAGGACCTGCTCGCCCGGCTCGGTCCCGATCCGTTACGCCCCCACGCCGATCCCGGACGGGCGTTCGCCCGCCTGGCGAAGTCGAAGATCTCGATCGCGGCGTTGCTGATGGACCAGAAGGTGATCGCCGGGATCGGCAACGTGTACCGGGCCGAGCTGTTGTTCCGGCACCGTATCGACCCGTTCCGTCCGGGGCGCTCGATCGACGAGCACACCTGGAGCGAGGTCTGGACCGACCTGGTGACCTTGATGGGCGCCGGGGTGCGCAGCGGCCGGATCGTCACGGTGCGGCCCGAGGACCGGCCGCGGGCACGGGGGCGGCTCACCCGGGAGGAGGCGGTGTACGTCTACCGTCGGACCGGGCTGCCGTGCCGGGTGTGCGGCACGGAGGTGCGCACGCAGGAGCTGGTCGGACGCAACCTGTTCTGGTGCCCGAACTGTCAGCGATCCTGAAGATTGCCCGCGCGCTCGGCTACCGGCGGGTGATGAGCCGGAACCCGGCGATGATCAGCACCGAAGCCGTCGCCGCGGCGATGGCAGGGAAGCCGTAGACCAGCCAGTTCGTGGCGGCGTCGATGAGCACGCCGCGATCGCGCAGCCCGCCCGAGCGCAGGTACAGCGAGATGCCCGCGCCGAGGGAGTAGACGATCGGCGGGCTCACCACCACCCAGAACATGCCGGACCGGCGCACCGCGAGGATCGCCAGGATCGAACCCACGATGATGCCCAGGTCGAAGCCGGTCGACAGCTGCTCGCTGCGCAGCGTGTCGATGAGGATGCCGAGCACCAGCACGGCGACGAGCAGCGATACCGCGCCCCAGGCCGGCAACCCGCGCTGACGCGCGACGGCGGCCGAGCTGCGGCTGCGACCGGGCGCGGCCGCAGGGCGGGCCTGACCGCGGGGCGGCCCGGACTGCCAGCCGTCGCCGGCATCCGGCTTGGCGCCCGGGCGGGCCGGGCGGCTCGAACGAGCAGCGTGCGGATCGGCAGACGCCGCGCGAACCGGGGTCGAGGGACCCCAGTTGTCGTCACGGCCGGAGCCGTGCGCCCAGCTCGCGTCCGCCACAGCGTCGCCTCTCGTCAGGTGCACCGGGCGGCTTCGGCGGGCCGCGCTCCGGTGGGACACACGATGAACCTCGGAACTGAACATCGACAATCAACCGATG
>DATBTJ010000099.1:0-9331 GCA_036559305.1 Jatrophihabitans sp. | reverse complement strand
GGCATCACCCGCCTGTCGCTGACCCTCGTGCTGCTCGCCATCGGCTTCATCGCCGCGGCCGGGATCAGCTTCGTCATCTCGCCGAACTGGGGCGGCGGCGCCGGCGCCACCGCCGACAACGGGCACATCCCGAACCGGTCCGGCGTCCGGGTCCCGAACATCCGCCCGAACCTGATCATCATCCCGAAGCTGCACGCCCGCGCCCCGATCGTGCACGTCGGCACCCAGGACCGCGAACTGGTCATCCCGCTCGACCCGCACGTGGTCGGCTGGTGGGACGGCGGGGCCAAGCCGGGTGACCGCCGGGGCACGGCGCTGCTGGCCGGGCACATCAACTACGGCGGCGTCGCCGGCACCCTGGGCACGATCGGCAAGCTGCGCCCCGGCGACCGGATGTACGTCACCGGGCGCCACCACGGCCAGGTCCTCGAGTTGGGCTTCCGGGTCACGGGCGCCCGCACGTATCGCAAGACCGCACTGCCGTACAAGAAGATCTTCGCCCAGCACAGCGTCGGACGGCTGGCCGTGGTCACCTGCGGCGGACCGTTCGACTCGAGCACCGGCAACTACGAGGACAACGTCGTCGTGTTCGCCGTCCCCACCGGGTGGCGCGCCATCCACCACCGCACCGCGCACCACCGGACCGCGCACCACTGACGGGCGCGCGGCGGGAACTGCGCGCAGGTGTGACGCACGCGGTTTGCCACCGCATCGCAAGATCAACGAATCCGCTGCACCCGCGTCTCGTCGAAGACCGGCTCGTCCGACTCGTAGACGGTGCCGTCGGCGCCGAAGACCAGGAAGCGGTCCAGCGAGCGGGCGAACCACCGGTCGTGGGTGACGGCGACGACGGTGCCCTCGTAGGCGTCCAGCGCCTCTTCCAGTGCCTCGGCGCTCAGCACGTCGAGGTTGTCGGTCGGCTCGTCGAGCAGCAGCAGCGTCGCGCCGGACAGCTCGAGCAGCAGGATCTGGAAGCGGGCCTGCTGCCCGCCGGACAGCGTGCCGAAGCGCTGATCACCCTGCTGCTCGAGGCCGTAGCGGCGCAGCGCCGACATGGCCCGGCCGCGGTCGACGCCGGCGCGGTCGTCGTCGCCGGACCACAGCAGGTCGATCAGGCTGCGATCGGCCCAGCCCGGATGCGTGTGGGTCTGCGCGAACAGGCCGGGCACCACGCGGGCGCCGAGCTTCCAGCTGCCGGTGTGGGCGATGTCGACACCGTCCAGCAGCCGCAGGAAGTGCGACTTGCCGGCGCCGTTCGAGCCGAGCACGCCGACCCGCTCGCCGAAGAAGATCTCGGTGTCGAAGGCCCGCATCAGCCCGGTGAGCTCCAGCCGCTCGCAGGTGATGGCACGAACGCCCGTCCGGCCGCCGCGCAGGCGCATCGTGACCTTCTGCTCCTCCGGCTTGTCCGGCGGCGCACCTGCGGCTTCGAACTTGGCCAGCCGGGTCTGCATGGCGCGGTAGCGCGAGGCCATGTCCGGGCTGATCTTGGCCTGCTGCTGCAGGGTGCGCACCAGCTCCTTGAGGCGAGCGTGCTCTTCTTCCCAGCGGCGGCGCACCTCGGCCATCCGCTCGTGCTTGGCCGCACGCGCCTCGTGATAGGAGGCGAACCCGCCGCCGTGCACCCAGGCTGTCTCGCCCTCGAGGGTGATCACCCGATCGGCGACCGCCGCGAGCAGCTCGCGGTCGTGGCTGACGAACAGCACGGTCTTGGCCGTCTGCTGCAGCCGCTCCTCGAGCCAGCGCTTGCCGGGCACGTCCAGGAAGTTGTCCGGCTCGTCGAGCAGCAGCACCTCGTCGCGCCCGCGCAGCAGTTGCTCGAGCGCGAGCCGCTTCTGCTCACCGCCGGAGAGCGTGGCGAGCTCGCGGTACTTGCACCGGTCGTACGGCGTGCCGAGCGCCGCGACCGTGACGGTGTCCCAGAGCACCTCGATGTCGTAGCCGCCGACGTCGCCCCAATGACCCAGGGCGTGCGCATAGCCGAGCTGGGTGCGCTCGTCGTCGCGCTCCATCATCGCCACTTCGCTGTGCTGCACGCGGTCCCAGGCCTGGCGGACGTCGTCAGGCGCCAGACCGATCAGGAAGTCCTGCACGGTCGTGCTGTCACGCACCGACCCGACGAACTGGCGCATCACGCCGAGCCCGCCGATCCGGGCGATCGTGCCCTGCTGCGGGGCCAGGTCGCCGGCGATCAGCCGCAACAGCGTCGTCTTCCCGGCGCCGTTCGCACCGACCAGCGCGGTCTTGCTGCCGTCGCCGATGCGCACGTCCACGTCGGCGAAGAGCACGCGTCCGTCCGCGAGGGTGTGTCCGATGCCGGACAGGTCGACGTAGCCCATCCCGCCAGTCTGCGAGATACCCGATCGCCGCGCACCCCGGTTACCACCACAGCCGGGTGCAGAATCGGGGCATGGAGGACCTGATCGCGCAACTTCCGGACGGTGCGGTGCTCACCGACCGCGACGTCATCGACCGCTATCGCCGCGACTGGGCGCGCGATCCCGACGCCGGCTGGCCGCGGGCCGTGGTTCGGGCGACGTGCACCGCGGACGTCGCGGCGGTGCTGCGGTGGGCGAACGATCACGAGGTGCCGGTCGTGCCGCGGGGCGCGGGCTCCGGGTTGTCCGGCGGGTCGACCGCCGTCGAGGGCGGCATCGTGCTCTCGGTCGAGAAGATGCGCGAGATCCGCATCGATGCGATCTCGCGGGTCGCGGTCACCCAGCCGGGCCTGCTGAACGTCGAGGTGAAGAAGGCCGCCGCCGAGCACGGCCTGTGGTACCCGCCGGACCCGTCCAGCTTCGAGATGTGCTCGATCGGCGGCAACGCCGCGACCAACGCCGGCGGCCTGTGCTGCGTGAAGTACGGCGTCACGACCGACTACGTGCTCGGCATGGAGGTGGTGCTGGCCGACGGCACCGTGCTGCGCCTCGGCGGACCACGGCTCAAGGACGTCGCCGGCCTCTCGCTGACCAAGCTGTTCGTCGGGTCCGAGGGCCTGCTCGGTGTCATCACCGAACTGACCCTGCGGCTGGTGCCGGCGCAGCCGCCCGCCTCGACCATGGTGGCGGTCTTCCCCTCCATCGAGGCGGCGGCCGACGCCGTCCTCGCCATCACCACGTCGCTGCGGCCGTGCATGCTCGAACTGATGGACCGCACGTCCGTCAACGCGGTCGAGGACTACACGTCGATGGGCCTCGACCGCGTTGCGGAAGCGATGCTGATCGCCCGTTCCGACGCGCCCGGCGCCGCGGCTGCCGACGAGATCGCGCAGATGAAGCGGCACTGCCGGGCGCACGGCGCGAGCGAGGTGTTCAGCACCTCGGACCCCGACGAGGGCGAGGCGTTCGCCGCGGCGCGCCGGGCCGCGTTCCCCGCGCTGGAGAAGTTGGGCTCGTTGCTGCTCGAGGACGTCGGGGTCGCGCTGCCCGCACTGCCGACGCTGGTGCAGGGCATCGAGAAGATCGCGGCCGAGCACGAGGTCACGATCGCGGTGGTCGCGCATGCCGGCGACGGCAACACCCACCCCCTGGTCGTCTACAACGAGAGCGACCCGGCCGAGACCGCCCGCGCGCACGCCGCCTTCGGGCAGGTCATGGACCTCGCACTCGAACTGGGCGGCACGATCACCGGCGAGCACGGCGTGGGACGGCTGAAGAAGGCGTGGTTGCCGACCTATCTCGGTGACGATGTCATGGCGCTCACCCGCCGCATCAAGGACGCGCTCGACCCGAAGGGGATCCTCAACCCCGGCGCCGTGCTCTGAAACGACCGAAACCCCTGTGCCACAAGGACGTTGGGCTCTGCTGGCGTAGTGCGGACGTTGCCGACCATGGTGGTGGAGGTCGACGCCATGGCCGTTTCCGGGACGCAGCCGACGCCGCCCCCACACCGCCGCCGGCCGCGCCGCTGGATGCGTTTCGCGCTCGGGACGGCCGCGGTCGTCCTGGTCGCGCTCGGTGCGCTCGTCATCGGGTTCGGGGCGGGGCTGTTCCACCCGATCGGGGGACGCGACCTGCCGAGCTTCCCGTCGCTGACCCAGCACCCTGATCCGGCGCTGCACGGCACGGTGGCCTACTACGGCAACGACACCGGCTGCGTCCGCATCGCCACTGCATCCGGGCAGGCGTCCAAGAGCGTCTTGTGCATCGCGCCGAAGGACCTGGCGGTGCAGCCGAAGCAGGGCGTCAAGCCGGCCGGCCCGCAGCTGATCTGGGTCGCACCCGGCCGGCTCGAAGTCACCATGTTCACCTGGGCGCCGAGCAAGAACACGGGCAGAGCTCCGGACTACCGCGCGGGGTGGCAGAAGATCGTCGACGTGCGCACCGGCAAGGTTCACGACGTGCCTCATGCGCAGGTGCCGGCGACTCCGAGCACCGCGACGGGACCGACCGTCAGCCCGGACGGGCGGCAGGTCGGGTACTCCTCCGATCCTGCGACCGGCCGCGTACGCGTCACCCTGACCGGGCACGCCGGCACCCGCACGCTGATGTCCGCGCGCGGACCGGGCGAGTACACCTACGGGCTCGGACCGGTGTTCTGGGCGCCGAACTGGCAGTGGATCGCCGCGAGCGATGACGGGCGGATCCTCGTCATCACGCCCGGCCCACCGGCGCGCACCCGGGTGCTCGTGACCGGTAGCGGCGGCGGGGCCGGCGGCGGCACGGCCGGACCGGCCTTCGCGGTCACCGGCGCGGACCTGCTCACCGCTGCGAAGTGAGCCGCAGCGGCACTGCCTAAGCTCGCTGGCATGCCCAGGAGAGCGTTGCGCAGCGTCCCGACCGTCGTGATCCCGGGCTGGCAGGGCTCGGGCAAGGGGCACTGGCAGACCTGGCTCGAGGCCGAGCTGGCGAACGCGGGCCGCGAGGCCCGCCGGCCGCCGTTCGCGTCGGTCGACGAGCCCGACCTCGCCGATTGGCTGGCCGCGCTGCGGCGCACGCTCGCCGACCTGCCTGCCGACGGCTACGACGTGGTGGCGCACTCGCTGGGCGCGGTGCTCTGGCTGCACCATGTGGCCGATCCGGGCGAGGCGCCGCGCGCGGCCCGGGTCGCGCTGGTCGCACCACCCTCGCCGCACACCACGATCGCCGAGCTGGCGAGCTTCTGCCCGCCGCCACTGGAGGTCGACGCGGTGCGCCGCGGAGCGGACGGCACCGTGCTCGTGGCCGGCGACGACGACCCGTACCTGCCCGAGGGAATCGCCGAGGCCTACGGCCGTCCGCTGAAGATGGCGACGACGGTGCTGCCCGGCGCCGGGCACATCAACCCGGACACCGGCTTCGGCCCGTGGCCGTCAGTCCTGAACTGGTGCGGCCGCGACAACCTCGCCTTCTACTGATCGTCGGCCGGGCGGGCCGAACAGCACCGCCAGCTTCTCGTGCAGTCCGGGGCTGCGCCGCACGTCGTGCCACACCGCCGCGTACTCGTGATACTGCAGGCGGAACGCGCTGCTGGTGTCGTAGTTCTTCGTCAGCCCGTACGTCGGCCGGTGCGTTTCCTCTGCATAGCTGCCGAACATCCGGTCCCAGATGATCAGGATTCCTGCGTAGTTCTTGTCGAGGTAGTCGGCGTCGCTCGCGTGGTGCACGCGATGGTGCGACGGGGTGTTGAAGACGAGTTCGATCGGTGCGGGCAGCCGGTCGATGCGCTCGGTGTGCACGAAGAACTGGAAGATCAGGTTGATCGAGAAGCTCGTGAAGATCAGCCATGGCGGTACGCCGAGCAGCGGCAGCGGAACCCAGAACAGCAGCTCGAACCACGGGTTCCATTTCTGCCGGACCGCGGTCGTCAGGTTGAAGTACTGACTGTTGTGGTGCGCCTGGTGCCCGGCCCACATGATCCGGACACGGTGCGACGCGCGGTGGTAGAGGTACCAGACCAGGTCGACCAGCAGCAGCACGAACACCCAGGTGTACCAGCGGTGGGTGTCCAGCCGCAGCGGGGTCAGGGCGAACAGCGCCGTGTACCCCACCAGCGCGAACACCCGCGCCGTGCCGTTCACGACCAGCGACCCGAGGCCGGCGATGATGCTCGACCGGCTGTCGCGGTACTCGACGCCGCGATAGCGGTCCGGCTCGCCCTCGGCCAGCACCCGCAACGAGACGATCTCCAGCGCCATGAACGCGATGAAGAACGGCAGCGCGTAGGTCAGCGGGTCGTGCAGCGCGTTCGGGATGACCATCAGCGCGCCGGGGCTCGACAGCGCGGCCCCGCGAAGCGTTGCCCAGCGGTTACTCCGGTTACCACGAACTGACCCTAGGGTAAGTTCGTCGACGTGTCGAGTGCCGGCGGGACCAAGGGCGTGCCCCGTGCCGAGCGCGAGGAGCAGATCCTCGCCGCGGCGGTCGACCAGTTCGCCGTGGCCGGCTACGCGGGGGCGTCGGTCGCGGCGATCGCGTCGGCGGCCGGGATCTCGAAGCCGCTCGTCTACCAGTACTTCGGGTCGAAGGACGGGCTGTTCCTCGCCGCTCTGCACCACGTCGCCGGGCCGATGCTGGTACGGCTCGAGGTCGCCTGGTCGCAGGAGGACGACTCGGTGCTGTCCCGCCTCGCGACCCTCGGCGCGGTGTTCGAGTCCCTCGAACCGCAACGGGTCGCCTGGCGGATGCTGTTCGACGAAACGATGCCCGCCGACGGCCCGATCGCCGACGTCGCGCTCGCCTACCGCTCGCGGACGACGCAGGTGACGGCGAGCGGCTCGCAGCGCTTCCTGGCCGCGCGGGGCATCCACGACGACCTGGACACGTCCGCGCTCGGCGCTGTGTGGCTCGGGCTGGTCGACTCGCTGGTGTCCTGGTGGCTGGACCACCCCGAGGTCACCGCCGCGCAGATGACGCAGCGCTGCGCGCGCCTGATGACCGCGGTCGTCGCCCCCTGATCACAGAAGCGGATCAGGCGTCGCGGCGGGCGCGGGTGACCGTCGATCGCGCGGCGAGCTCCTCGTCGGGCGGGTAGCCCACTTCGACGAGGGTCAGCCCGTGCGCGGCGGCCACGGTGATGCGCGACGAGCGTTGCTCGGCGCCGAGCAGCGCGGCCGGCCAGGCCGGGTCGTGGCGCCCCTCGCCGACCGCGAGCAGTGCGCCGACCAGCGAGCGCACCATCGCCTGGCAGAACGCGTCGGCACGGATGCCGACGACGATCTCACCGGAGTCCTCGCGCGCCACGTCGAAGTGCTGGACGGTTCGGATCGTGGTGCCGAACTCGGTGCGCCGGCAGAACGCGGCGTAGTCGTGCAGGCCGAGCAGCGGCGCCGCCGCCGCGGCCATCGCGGAGACGTCCAGGCTGCGCCGGTGGTCGAGCACGAACCGGCGGCGCAGCGGCGCCACGCCGGTGCGGTCGTCGCTGATGCGGTACTCGTAACGGCGCCAGAGGGCGCCGAAGCGCGCATCGAAAGCCGGCGGAGCAATCCGGATCGCGCGTACCCGCACGTCCGGCGGCAGGACGCCCGCGAGCCGGCCGACCAGCTTCGGGTTCGGCGCCTCGGCCAGATCGGCGTGCGCCACCTGCCCGATCGCATGCACGCCGGCATCGGTGCGTCCCGCGACGGTCAGTGCGACCGACGGCACCCGCAAGACGGTGGCCAGCGCCTGCTGCACGACGTCCTGCACCGTGCGGCGGTCCGGCTGCGACGCCCAGCCGGAGAATTCGGTGCCGTCATAGGAAAGGTCGAGGCGGACCCGCACCCGCGGATCCGCCTCGACCATGTCCTGCCTTGCGGTGCTTACTTCGACTCGTCGTCGGCCGGCTTCTCGGCCAGCTCGCCGCCCGCCTCGGGCTCGGTGCCGGTTTCGTCGGCGGCCTCGGCCGCCTGCCCGGCCTCGCCCTCGGTCAGGCCGAGCGCGGCCAGGCCGCCCTCGTTCTGCCCGCCCTCGCGCGAGGCCTCGTCGGCCGCGGTCTCGGTGGGCTGCTCGCCCGCCGACCCGGCGACCGCCGCGGCGGTGGCCGACTCGGACGAGGCGTCCTCGGCGATCTCACGGGTGCGACCGGTCGGCGCCTTCTTGGCCGCGGTGCGCGTACCGCGCGCCCGCTCGGCCTCGGCGACGACCGAGGTGAGCTCCCCGACCAGCTCGATGATCGCCATCGGGGCGTTGTCGCCCTTGCGCGGGTTGGTCTTCACGATGCGCGTGTAACCACCCGGCCGGTTGGCCATCGTCGGGCCGATCTCGGCGAACAGCTTGTGCACCACGTCCTTGTCGCGGATCACCGTCATGACCTGCCGACGCGCGTGCAGGTCGCCGCGCTTGGCGAAGGTGATCAGGCGCTCGGCGAGCGGACGCAGCCGCTTCGCCTTGGCCTCGGTGGTGGTGATGCGGTCGTGCTCGAACAGCGCTGTCGCGAGGTTGGCGAGCATCAGCCGCTCGTGCGCCGGACCGGCACCGAGGCGTGGCCCCTTGGTGGGCGTAGGCATGGGAACTCCTAGTGGATGGGTGTCTTTTAGAGCTGCTCGGTCTCGGCGAAGTCCGAGTCGCCGCCCTCGAACTCGTCGTCGCCGTAGGACTCGACCGAGGCCGAGCCGGGCAGCTCGAATCCGGGCGGGCTGTCCTTGAGTGCCAGGCCGAGGCCGGCCAGCTTGATCTTGACCTCGTCGATCGACTTCGACCCGAAGTTGCGGATGTCGAGGAGGTCGGCCTCGCTGCGCCCGACGAGTTCACCCACGGTGTGGATGCCCTCGCGCTTGAGGCAGTTGTACGACCGGACGGTGAGGTCCAGGTCTTCGATCGGCATCGAGAACGCCGCGATGTCGGCGACCTCGGCCGGCGACGGACCGACGTCGATGCCCTCGGCCTCCTCGTTGAGCTCGCGGAACAGCCCGAACAGCTCGACCAGGGTGTGCCCGGCCGATGCGACCGCGTCGCGCGGGGTGATCGAGCTCTTGGTCTCGATGTCGACCACGAGCCGGTCGAAGTCGGTGCGCTGCTCGACACGCGTCGCCTCGACGTTGTAGGTGACCTTGAGCACCGGCGAGTAGATCGAGTCGACCGGGATCCGGCCGATCTCCTGGCCGGGCTGCTTGTTCTGCACGGCGGTGACGTAGCCACGACCGCGCTCGACGATCAGCTCGATCTCGAGCCGGCCCTTCTTGTTGATCGTGGCGATCTTCAGGTCCGGGTTGTGCACGGTGACACCGGCCGGCGGCGCGATGTCGGCCGCGGTGACCTCACCGGGGCCCTGCTTGCGCAGGTACATCACGACGGGCTCGTCGCTGTCGGAGCTCACGACGAGCTCCTTCAGGTTCAAGATGATGTCGGTGACGTCTTCCTTGACACCTTCGACGGTCGTGAACTCGTGCAGCACGCCGTCGATGCGGATGCTGGTGACCGCCGCGCCCGGGATG
>DATBTJ010000098.1:0-2023 GCA_036559305.1 Jatrophihabitans sp. | reverse complement strand
GACCTGCTGCCCCGCCCGGCCGTCGAGGTCGACCTGCTGGTGCCCTACACCCGCGGCGACCTGGTGGCCCGGCTGCACGACGGGGCCGAAGTGCTCGACACCGAACACACCCCCGACGGCACCCGCGTCCACGCCCGGGTGAGCCCCGATCTCGCCGCCACGCTGGCGCCGTACACCCGCAGTTGATCTGATCGCGATGCCCCGCTGGCGTAGGGTGGAGGCGTCCGTAAGAGCCTCTCGGCGCAGCGTCGAGGTGAGGAGTCCTCGGTCATGGAGTTCTTCAGTCCCGGTCACCTGATCGTCTTGGCGATCGTCGTCGCGGTGCTGTTCTTCGGGTGGAAGCAGCTGCCGGACATGGCGCGTTCGCTCGGCCGCTCGCTGCGCATCTTCAAGACCGAGATCAAGGGCATGAGCGAGGACGACCGCAAGCGTGCCGAGGCGCGCGAGGCCGCCGGCTCCCAGCCGGCCACGCCCGTCGTGCCGCCGGCGGTCGAGGCGCCGAACCAGCCGCCGGTTCCGCAGGTGCCCGCGCAGTCGGCGCCGCAGCCGCTGCCGCAGCAGGACGCCGAGGTCAACGGCGCCGCGGTGCGCAAGCCCTTCGAATAGGTCTCGCCTACAACATCGAACGACGAAGGCCCGCGACCATCCGGTCGCGGGCCTTCGTGCTGTCGAACAGCAGTCGAGCTCAGAGCTTGCGCAGCACGGCGGTGACCTTGCCGAGCACGGTCGCGTCGTCGCCGTCGATCGGCTGGTAGGCCTCGTTGTGCGGCAGCAGCCAGACGTGACCATCGCGGCGCTGCAGCGTCTTCACCGTCGCCTCGCCCTCGATCATCGCGGCCACGATGTCGCCGTTCTCGGCGGTCTGCTGCTGACGCACGACCACCCAGTCGCCGTCGGAGATGGCGGCGTCGATCATCGAGTCGCCGACCACCTTGAGCAGGAACAGCGCGCCGTCGCCGACCAAAGTCTTCGGCAGCGGGAACACGTCCTCGATGACCTGCTCGGCGAGGATCGGGCCGCCGGCGGCGATGCGGCCGACGACCGGCACGAACACCGCTGCGTCGCCGCGCGGGGCGTCGTCACTGACCGCGAGCGCGCGGCGCACGGCCTTGGGCCGCTCGCCGTCGGAGCCCATGCGCATGTCGACGGCGCGGGGACGGTTCGGGTCGCGGCGCAGGAAGCCCTTGCGCTCGAGCATGGCCAGCTGGTGGGCGACGCTGGAGGTGGAGGCGAGCCCGGCCTGCTCGCAGATCTCGCGGATGCTCGGCGGGTAGCCACGCCGCTCGATCGAATCGCGGATCACGTCGAGGATCGCCTGCTGGCGCCGGGTCAGGCCGGTCTTGGGGTCGGGCAGTTCGGTCACCTTGGGCCGGCCCGGCCCGCGGCGGGCGGGCTCGGCAGCCTTGCTCGCCTTCGTCCGGGTGGCCTTCTTGGCCGGGGCTGCCTTCGCCGTCGTGGGCTTCTTCTGTTGGGGTGCCATGCGCCGCTCCTTCATCTGTTCGATAAAGCGAACCGTAGCGCGAGTCGATAACAATCTCAAACACGTGTTCGAACGACACGCCGCCCGATCTGGAAATTGTCAGACCTCGCTGGTACACCTTCGAATAGGCGTTCGATAGAACGCGCGTTCGAAGTTTCGAAGGAGAATGCGATGTCTGCAGCGACCGAGCTCGACTGGGATTATGCGACCGCCCACCCGCTCTACGAAGCACCTGCGCCGGCACGTCGCAGCCCGCAGCGGCTCGCCAGCGTCACCACCTTGCACCGCTTGCCCGCGCAGGCGATCGCCCCGCAGCTGCGGCTCACCCGCCGCGGCGTGCGGGTGCTCGCCGCGGCGCTCGCCGTCGTGGCCGTCGGCCTGGTGGGCCTGGCCCGGGCGTCCGCACCGTCGGCCGGCGCGCCCGCCCGCGCCGTGCCCGACACCGTGACGGTGCACGCCGGCGACACCCTCTGGTCCATCGCCGGGCGCGTCGCCCCGCAGGTCGACTCCAGCGCCGAGGTCGCCGAGCTGCAGCAGCTCAAC
>DATBTJ010000097.1:0-67903 GCA_036559305.1 Jatrophihabitans sp. | reverse complement strand
GGCGCCGGCGGCGCGCTCGGCGCGGCCTGGATGGTCGGCGCGCTGAGTGTGATCGAGGAGCAGGAACGCATCGACTGCAGGCGATTCGACGTCATGGTCGGCACGTCGGCGGGCTCGGTGGTGACTGCGCTGCTGGCGCTCGGCGCCGGCGTGGCGGAACTGGCCGACGAGCTCGACCGCGACGCCGAGACCGACCTGAGCGGCACCGGGCCGGTCAACGCGTTCGACGTGCACACCTCGTTGGCGCGTATCCCGCGGCCGGTCCTGCTGCCGGCGAACCTGCCGCTCGCCCTGCGCAGCGCGATGGGTGCCGGGCCGCGGCGCCTGATGACGGTGGCGGCCGGGCTGGCGCCACGCGGCCGCGGTGACCTGGCGCCGCTCGCCGACCTGATCGCGGCGCGCAACACCGACCTGGCGTGGCCGGACCGTCCGATGCTGCGGGTCGTGGCGATGGACTACGAGTCGGGCCGACGGGTCGTCTTCGGCGACCCCGACGCTGCGGCGGCGTCGGTGGCGACGGCGGTGACCGCGTCCTGCGCAGCGCCGGGATTCTTCCCGCCGGTGGTGGTGGCCGGGCATCGCTACGTCGACGGTGGCGCGGTCTCGATGACCAACCTGGACGTGCTCGACGACGTGGCCGATCTGGACGAGGTGCTGGTGCTCGCCCCCATGGCCGGGTTCGCGCGGCGCGCGAACTCCACTCCTGCCGAGCGGATCGACCGGCTGCTGCGCGCCCGGGTGACCCGACGGCTGCAGGACGAGGTGCGCGGGATCTGCGCGCGCGGCGTGCGGGTGCGCGTGCTCGCGCCGACCCAGCAGGACCTGCAGGTGATGCGCTACAACGTGATGAACCCGGCCCGGCGCCGGGCGGTGCTCGCGAGCGCGCGGCAGACCACCGACGTCCCGACGGCCGTCGACGAGGTCACGACAGCGGCGCGTTGAGTCCGGCGGCGGTGCTCACGGTGGCGCCGATGCCGCCGTCCACCGCCGAACGCTCCGCCGAGGCGTCCGCAGCGGCGTTCTCGCGCGACAACATGTGCACCAGTTCCTCGATGGTGCTGAGCAGCGGGGCGGGGAAGACCACCGTGCTGTTGTGGTCCACGGCGATCTCGGCGAGAGTCTGCAGATTGCGCAACTGCAGCGCGAGCGGGTGGCGCATCATCACGTCCGAGGCCCGTCCGAGCGCATCGGCGGCCAGCGACTCGCCCTCGGCATTGATGATCTTCGCGCGCTTCTCGCGTTCGGCTTCGGCCTGTTTGGCCATCGCCCGCTTCATCGTGTCGGGCAGCTGGATGTCCTTCAGCTCGACCAGGGTGACCTCGACGCCCCACTCGGCGGTCACGCGGTCGAGGATGTGCCGGATGTCCTCGTTGATCTGCTCGGTCTCGGCGAGCGTCTCGTCCAGCGTGTGGCGGCCCACCACCATCCGCAACGTCGTCTGCGCGATCTGGTCGATGGCCGAGCTGACGTTCTCGATCGCGATGACCGACCGCACCGCGTCGACGACCCGGTAATAGGCGACCGCCGCGACGCCGACGCTGACGTTGTCGCGGGTGATGATGCCCTGCGACTGGATCGGCATCGTGACGATGCGCAGCGAGACGCGGTGCAACACATCGGCGACCGGGATGATGATCCGCAGCCCCGGCGCCCGCTCGCCGATCAGCCGGCCGAAGCGGAACAGCACGCCGCGCTCGTACTGGCGCACGATGCGGATCGACAGCGCCAACAGGATCAGAGCCAGGACGACCACCACCACGGTGATCACCACGATCGTGGTCATCGCCGGCTCCTCTCGCGCGTGCGCCCGCATGATTGCCGCGACCGCAGCTGGCTCCATCGTCGGCAGAGCGTGTGGTTCCGGCCAGGGGAGATGGTCCTGCCCGGTGCCTGCGGCTCGGGCCGAACGACCCTGCCGGGCCGCTGCCGGTCTCCGACAGCGTGGGACGCGTCATCGTCAGCGCGAGCCCGGGAGGCCGCTGTGCCGCGAATCTGCGTCGTCACCGGCTCCGCGTCCGGGATCGGCGAGGCGACCCGCCGGTTGCTCGAGGACCGCGGCGAGCGGGTCGTCGGCGTGGACCGCCACGATGCCGACCTCGAGCTGGACCTCGCCACGGCCGAGGGCCGGACGAACCTCGTCGACGGTGTCCGGGAGCTGGTGGGACGCGTCGATGCGGTGTATGCCATTGCCGGGTCCGCCGAGCCGGTCGCAGCGACGGTCGCGATCAACTACTTCGGCACGCTCGCCACGCTCGAGCAGCTGCGCCCGCTGCTGCTCGGATCGTCGGCGCCGCGGGCGGTTCTGGTGTCGTCCATGGCTGCGCTGCTGCCCAGCGACGAGCAGCTCGTTGCCCTGCTGCAGAGCCAGGACGAGCCGGCCGCCCTCGACCGGGCCGCCGTGCTGACGAAGGACCCCGCGACCACCGGCGCGCTCATCTATCCCTCGACCAAGCTCGCCCTGTCGCGATGGGTGCGGCGCCAGGCGGCGACAGCGCAGTGGGCCGGCTGCGGGATCGCGCTGAACGCGGTCGCGCCGGGCATCATCGCGACGGCGATGACCGCCGACCTGATCGCCACCGAGGCGAGCCGGGCCACCCTGTTGCAGATCGTGCCGATGCCGCTGAACGGCATCGCCGAGCCGGTCGTCGTGGCCCGGCTGCTGGCCTTCCTCGCCGGCGAGGAGAACACGCACGTCTGCGGGCAGGTGGTCTACATCGATGGCGGCAGCGATGTCGTGCTGCGCGGCGACGCCGTGTGGTGAATCGGAGATGTTGATCGCGAGGCATTCAAGAAAGTCCCGGCGCTGCCGATCGGGCGCACATGACAGCCGCCCAGCCGTACCGGGGCAGACACGCGACGCCTGACCCGGTCGACACCCCTGCCGCGCTCGCGGCTGCCCCCGAGCCTGTTGCCCCCGAGCCTGCCGCCCCCGTTTCCGCGCCCGCTCCCGCGCCGGTCATGGTCGCCCGGCCCGGCACGCCGCCGGGCGCGAGCTGGGCCGCCGACCACCGGCCGATGCCGCAACGGGCGCCCGCGCCGGAACCCCCGCCCGTCCAGGACTGGGTCGCCTTCACCCCGCCCGCGCAGCCCGCACCCCAGCCGACGGCGGTTTGGGAGCTGCCGCCCGGCTTCGTACCCATGCGTGCGCCGCGGGGCGCCCGCCGGCTGCGGCTGGTCGGCGCGGTCGTGGCGGTGGCGCTGCTCGCTGCGCTGGGCTGGTTCGGCTACCTGGCGGTCTCGCATAACCACAAGGCAGCCACGACCCTCGCGCACGCCGGGCCGGTCGCCGCGGTCAGCTACACCTCATCCGACGGCCACTTCCGCGTCGGTCTGGCAGAGCAGCCGCACATCCTCACCCAGACCACGGCCTTCGGCGGTTACTCGTTCAAGGTGACGATCGCCGCCGACCCGCTCGGTGGTGTCGCTGCCGGCGGCGTCACCGTGACCCCGGACGCGCCGGCCGGGGCGATGACCTCGATGCTGCGCGGCTTCGTCGCCGGCCTGCAGCGCGACGGCAGCGTGAGCGACATCGCGATGAGCACCTACCAGGGCCGCCCGTCGGTCAGCGCCACGCTGACCAAGTCGACGGGCACCCAGGTCGTGCTGGCCTACGCCTCCTCACCGAGCCGGATGTACATGCTGATCGCCGCCGACCGGGCGAGCCTGGCCGCTCTGGAGGGCCGGTTCCACCCGACCCCGTGAGCTACAGCGGGATGTTGCCGTGCGCGCCGCGCCCGTCCGGTGCGGCGGCCAGCGCCTCGGTGAGCGCGCGCCGGGTGCGGGCCGGCTCGATCAACTCGTCGACGACGCCGATCTCCATCGCGCGGTCGACCCCGCCCGCGAGCCGTCCGTGCTCCTCGGCGAGCTGCGCGTGCAATGCCTCGCGCTCGCCGGGCGGGGCGGCCGCGAGCTTCTTGCGATGCAGGATCCCGACGGCTGCCGACGCCCCCATCACGGCGACCTCGGCGCCCGGCCAGGCGAACACCCGGTTCGAGCCGAGCGCGCGGGAGTTCATCGCGATGTAGGCGCCGCCGTAGGTCTTGCGGGTCACCAGTGTCGCGCGGGGCACCACCGCCTCACCGAAGGCGTGCAGCAGCTTCGCACCGCGGCGCACGATGCCGTCCCACTCCTGGCCGACCCCGGGCAGGTAGCCGGGGACGTCGACGAGCACCACCAGCGGGATCCCGAACGCATCGCACATCCGCACGAAGCGCGCAGCCTTCTCCGCCGAGGGGGAGTCGAGGCAACCGCCGAGCCGCAGCGGGTTGTTGGCGATCACGCCGACGGTGCGGCCGGTGAGCCGGCCCAGGCCCGTGACGATGTTCGGCGCCCACTTCGCGTGCAGCTCCATGAACGTGTCGTCGTCGAGGACGCCGTTGACCAGCGGATGCACGTCGTAGGCACGCTTCGCGCTCTCGGGCAGCAGCTTCGACAGGTCCTCGTCCGGCCCGATCGCGTCCAGATCGAACGTCCCCTGCTGGGCGAAGAGCCTGGTCGCCCGCCGGGCCGCGTCGAGCGCTTCGTCCTCGGAGGCGGTGACCACGTGGACGACGCCGCTGCGCCGGCCGTGCGTGTCCGGACCGCCGAGCGATTCCATGTCCACGTTCTCGCCGGTGACCGAGCGCACGACGTCCGGACCGGTGACGAACACCCGACCGCCCGTCGACATGATCACCAGATCGGTCAGTGCTGGGCCGTACGCGGCACCGCCGGCCGCGGGACCGAGCACCACCGAGATCTGCGGCACGCGGCCGGACGCCCGGATCATCGCGTGGAACACCTCGCCGACCGCATGCAGCGCGAGCACGCCCTCGGCCAGCCGCGCGCCGCCGGAATGCCACAGCCCGATGACCGGCACCCGCTCCCGCACCGCGTTGTCGATCGCGTCCACGATGTGGCGGCAGCCCTCCGCGCCCATCGCCCCGCCCATGACGGTGGCGTCGGTGCAGTAGGCGACCACGGTCGCGCCGCCGATCGTGCCGCGCGCCGCGAACACACCGCTCTTGTCCCGGGGGCGCAGCGCTTCCAGCGAGCCGTCGTCGAACAGCCGGGTCAGCCGGTGCTCCGGGTCGCGAGGGTCGAACTCGACGTCGGTCGTCGCCAGTGCGGTCATGTATCAGGCCTTTCTGAACACCACGGATGTGTTGTGGCCGCCGAAGCCGAAGGAATCGTTGATCGCGGCACCCACCGCCAGCTCGCGGGCCTCGCGCGGCACGTCCAGGCGCAGCCCGTCGTCCGGGTCGTCGAGGTTGATCGTCGGCGGCACGACCCCGTGGTGGACGGTGAGGACGGTCGCGACCGATTCGATCGCGCCGGCGGCGCCGAGCAGGTGCCCGGTCATCGACTTGGTGCCGGTGACGACGGTGTCCTCGCCGAACAGGTCGGCGATCGCGTTTGCCTCGCCCATGTCACCCACCGGGGTGGACGTGGCGTGGGCGTTCACGTGCACGATGTCGTCGAAGGACAGCCCGGAGCGCTTCACTGCGAGCTCGAGCGCGCGGATCTGGCCCGCCTTGTCCGGCTGGACGATGTCGTAGGCGTCGGAGGTGATGCCGGCGCCGGCGAGCACCGCATACGGCGTGCGCCCGCGCGCCTCGGCGTCCTTGCGCCGTTCGAGCACGAGCACGCCCGCGCCCTCGCCCAGCACGAAACCGTCGCGGCCCTTGTCCCACGGACGGGACGCGGCAGCCGGGTCGGCGTTGCGGGTGGACATCGCGCGCATCTGCGCGAACCCGGCGATGTTGAGCGGGTGGATGCAGGCTTCCGTGCCGCCGACCACGACGACGTCGGCGCGGTCGAGCTGCAGGATGTCGAGCCCGAGCGCCACCGCCTCGGATCCGGACGCGCACGCGCTGACCGTGGTGTGGACGCCGGCCTGCGCGCCGAGTTCGAGCCCGACGTAGGCGGCGGGGCCGTTCGGCATGTTCATCGGGATCATCAGCGGGGACACCCGTGCCGGACCCTTGTCGAGCAGGATGTCGTACTGGCTGAGCAGCGAGGTCACGCCGCCGATGCCGGTGCCGATCACGACGGCGACGCGGGTCGGCTCGAGGCCGGCCTCGCGTGCTTTGCCGGCGAACCCGGCGTCGGCCCACGCCTCGCGGGCCGCGACCAGCGCGGCCTGCTCGGCGCGGTCGAGCCGGCGCGCCTGGACGCGCGAGAGCGTCTCGGTCGGGTCGACCGCCATCGGCGCGGCGATGCGGACGGACAGCTGCTCGGCCCAGTCCTGGTCGAGCTTCACGACGCCGGAGCGTCCCTCGAGCAGGCCGGACCAGAAGGACTTGACGTCGCCACCGACCGGGGTGGTGGCCCCGAGGCCGGTGACGACGATCTCGTCGGTGCGCAAGGCCATGGGAATTAGGCGTTGCTCTCGATGTACTTCACGGCGTCGCCGACGGTCTTGAGCTTCGGCAGTTCGTCGTCGGGGATCTTGACGCCGAACTTCTCCTCGGCGGCCATGGCGACCTCGACCATCGACAGCGAGTCGACGTCCAGGTCGTCGACGAAGCTCTTCTCGTCACTGACATCGCCCGGGGCGACATCGGCGACCTCGTTGAGGATGCTGGCGAGACCTTCGCGGATCTCCTCGGCACTGGCCACTGGAGCGGTTCCTTTCGGTTGGATGGGTGGTGCTCGGTCAGGGAGCGAGAACGACTTGGGCGGCGTAGGCGAGCCCGGAGCCGAACCCGATCAGCAGCACGGGGGCGCCGGACGGGATCTCGCCACGTTCCACCATCCGCGACAGCGCGAGCGGGATGCTCGCCGCGGACGTGTTGCCGGAGGTCACGATGTCGCGCGCGACCACCGCGTCGGTGGCGCCGAGCCGACGCACCAAAGCGTCGATGATGCGCAGGTTGGCCTGGTGCGGCACGAACGCCGCGAGCTCGGACACGTCGACGCCCGCGCGACGGCACGCCTCGAGGGCGACGGGCGCCATCTGCGAGGTGGCCCAGCGGTAGACCGTCTGCCCCTCCTGGCGGAAGTAGCGGGTCTTGGCGTCGATCGCGACCGTGTCGTGCATCGCGCCGTCGCTGCCCCAGACGATCGGGCCGATGCCGACCTCGTCGCTGGCGCCGATCACGGCGGCGCCCGCGCCGTCGCCGAGGATGATGCACGTCGAGCGATCGGCCATGTCCAGCCAGCCGGAGAACCGCTCGGAGGCCACGACCAGCACGGTGCGGGCCTGGCCGGCGCGGATCGCCGCGCTCGCCGCGCCGAGGGCGTAGACGAACCCGGAGCAGCCGGAGCTGATGTCGTAGGCGCCGGGCGCCCCGATGCCGAGCCGCGCCGCGAGCTGCGGTGCGGCGGCCGGGACGGGCTCGGGCATCGTGCAGGTCGCGACGAGGACGAAGTCGACCTCGCTCGCCGCCACGCCGCTGTTGGCCAGCGCCTTGCTCGCCGCCGCCTCGGCCAGGTCGACGACCGTCTCGTCCGGGTCGGCCCAGTGGCGCTCGGCGATGCCGACCCGACTCTTGATCCACTCGTCGGTGCTGTCGACCCCGCGCGCGATCAGATCGGCGTTGGTGACCACGTTGGCCGGGCGGTAGTGGCCCATCCCGAGGATGCGCGCGCCGGCAGGTGCTTCGATTGCGGCAAGTTTCATTCGTCGGCCCCGTTGTGGATGCGGGCGACCGGCAGGCCGGCCGGGACGATGTCGCCGTCGTGGCGCAGCCATTCGGTGAGCACGCCGGCCATCGGCGCGACGATCGCGTACTCGTCGCGGTTGGTGCGGATCGTGCCGAGCCGGGTGCCGCGGGCGAGCTCGCCGCCCTCGTCGAGACCCTCGGCGCGGGTGAACACGCCCTTGGCCGGGGTGACGACGATGCGCCACTCGGGGGTGTGCTCGCCCTGGCCGTGCTGCGGGCGGCTGTCGACCAGCGCGCGGGCCTTGTCGAGATCGTCCGGGGTCTTGATCGCGACCAGCTCGACGCCGGGCAGCTCGCGCTTGGCGATCCCGGTGAGCGTGCCGGCCGGTGCCAGCTCGATGGCGGCGCTGACGCCGAGGTCGGCGCAGGTGCGCAGAACCAGGTCCCACCGCACCGGCAGCGTGACCTGGGCGACGAGGCGCTCGATCAGGTCCGCTCCGGTGGTCACGGAGGCACCGTCTGCGTTGGACAGCAGGATCGGCCGCGGATCGGCCGGCGCCAGTTCCTTGACGTAGGCGCGCAGGGCGTCCTCGGCCGGCTGCATGTAGTGGGTGTGGAAGGCGCCCGCGACCTGCAGCGGGCGCACCCGGGCGCCGGCCGGCGGGGTCGCGGCGAGCCGCTCGAGCGCGTCCAGGGCGCCCGCCGCGACGATCTGGCCGGCGCCGTTGCGGTTGGCCGGGGTGAGTCCGGCGGCTTCGATGCCCGCGACGACCTCGTCCGGGTCGCCGCCGAGCACGGCCGACATGCCGGTCGGTGTCGCGGCGCACGCGGCGGCCATCTCTGCGCCACGCCGGGCGGCGAACGCGACGGCCTCGGCCGGGGTGAGCGCACCCGAGAGCGCGGCCGCGGTCAGCTCGCCGACGCTGTGCCCGGCGACGACGCGCTCGGCGTCACCGTCGAGGCCGAGCCGGGCGGCCACGATCGCGCCGAGCGCGACGATCAGCGGCTGGGTGACCGCGGTGTCCTTGATCTCGTCGGCATCGGCCGTGGTGCCCAGCCGGGCGAGGTCGAGCCCGGCCAGCTCGCTCCAGTGCCCGACCTGCTCAGCGACGCCGGGCAGCTCGAGCCAGGCAGCGAGCATCCCCGGCGACTGCGAACCCTGTCCGGGGGCGAAGATGGCGATCACCTGTTCACCCTCTCGCGCGCAGCCCGCCACCGGCGAGCACGACATGAACAGCGTTGCCGGGTCATGGTTGTAGGTATTCCACAAAACCCGCGCGAACGTAACGCCCTGGATGTCCCGTATTTACCGGATACACCGTGAACCGGGTTGTGGGTAACACCTAATTCACCGCCGGCGTCACTGCAGCCGGCCCAGGGCGAGCGCGACCCACAGCACGAAGGCGCCGCGGGCGTCGGTCGGCGTCTCGCCGCACACCTCGGCCGCGCGGCGCAGCCGGTAGCGGACGGTGTTGGCGTGCACGAACAGCGCGCGCGCGGTCGCCTCGAGCGCGCCGCCGCTGTCCAGGAAGGCGGTGACCGTCTCGACGAGCACGTCGCCGGTCCGGACCAGCGGCCGGTACACGCTCGCCACGAGCTGGTCACGGGCGCCGACGTCGCCGAGCATGGCCCGCTCGGGCAGCAGCCGGTCGGCCGCCACCGGGCGCGGTGCACCGGGCCAACCGGGGGCCGCCCGCAGCCCGGACAGTGCCGCCTGCGTGACGGCCGGGGCGTCGGACGCCGCGGCGGCCCGCGGCCCGACGACCACCGGCCCGTCCCCGAATGCCGGAAGCAGGCGCTTTGCGGGAGTGGCCGGGTCGTCGGTCGTCTCGTACACGATCACCAGCCGGTTGCCGTGGACGCCCGCCATCGCCTCCAGACGCAGCCGGCGGGCGAGGGCGTGCACGGCCACCAGCGCCTCGGCCGGGTCGCCCTCGGGGGCGCTGCCGACGACGACGCCGATCGGGCCGGTGACGTTCCACCCCAGCGCCGCGAGCTGGCTGGGCAGTGTGTCGCCGACCTCCAGCCCGCTGACCAGCCGGTCGATGACCAAGGCCTCGAGCCGGGCGTCCCACGAGCCGCGGCTCTCCGCGGCGCTCGCGTAGACCCGCGCGGCGGCGAAGGCGATCTCACGGCTGAATCGCAACAGCTCCTCGCGAACCAGGTCGGCGTCCTCGCGGCGGGCCAGCAGCGGCAGGTGCTGCTCAGCGACCGCGATGGTCTGCCGCACCAGCTCGACGGTCTGCTGCAGGCTCACCGAGCGCGCCATGGCGCGCGGCGCCGAGGCGAAGACCTCGCCGGTCAGCCGCAGCACGTCATCGGGCGAGCGCAGCCACTCGACGTAGGACTGCAGGCCCGCCTGCGCAACCAGGGTGACCCACGAGCGTTGGTCGGCAGGCAGCTCGCGAAACCACGGCAGCGCCTCGTCCATGCGGGCCACGCTCTGCGTCGCCAGCCGCCCGGCCGCCTGCTCGATGCGCCGGATGGTGTCCTCGCTGACCCCGGGCTTCACGCGCCCAGCCTGCCACTGCGGCGTCCCACCCCGTCCCGTCCACCCCCCGCTCACGTGAGTGGTCAGTTACGCGGTCAGTGGTCAGAGATAGCTGACCACTGACGCGGTAACTGACCACTCACGGGTCGCTACGGTCGGCGGCATGACCCCCGGCTACTACGAGCGCCTCGACTTCAACAGCCCGCTGTCCGGCGCGCGCGCCGACGCCCTCGCCGCGGCGCTGGCCCGCCGCCGGCCGACGACCGTGCTCGACCTGGGCTGCGGGTGGGCCGAACTGCTCCTGCGCGTTCTCGCCGCCACCCCGGACGCCCGCGGCCGGGGCATCGACAACGACGAGCGGCTGATCGTCCGCGCGCGGGCCGGCGCCGAGGCACGCGGCCTGACCGACCGGCTGGAACTGCGTGCGCACGACGCGGCCACCCCGGTCGAGCCCGCCGACGCCGTCCTGTGCGTCGGCGCCGAGCACGTGTTCGGCACGCAGGATGGCGCGCTCGCCGCACTGCATCGGCTGGTCCGTCCCGGTGGCGTGCTGCTGTTCGGCACCGGCTTCTGGCAGCGCCCGCCCACTGCCGAGCAGGCCGCCGGCCTCGGCGCGACCCCGGACGAGCTGCCCGACCTCGCCACGCTGGTCGACAAGTCGACCGCTGCGGGCTTTCGCCCGCTCGACCTGCAGACCGCGAACGAGGACGAGTGGAACGCCTTCGAGTCGGGTTACCTCGCCGACCTCGAGGAGGCGCTCATGATCGATCCGTCCGCAGCTGATCTGCGCGCGCAGGCCGACGCGCACCGGCGGGGGTGGCTGCACGGCTACCGCGGCGTCCTCGGCTTCGCCTATCTCCTCCTCGGCGTGCCGTCAGTACGGTGAGGAACGTGGCAACCGGAAGCAAGCTGCTCATTGCACCGCAGGGCCTAGATCTCGGTTGGAAGGTCTGAGCGTGGCAACCGGAAGCAAGCTGCTCATTGCACCGCAGGGCCTAGATCTCGGTTGGAAGGCCTGAGCGTGGCAGGCAGAGATCCGGTAGCCGATCTGCGGCACATCGCGTTCCTGCTCGAGCGCAACCTCGAATCGACCTACCGGGTCCGGGCGTACCGCGGCGCCGCGAACGCCCTCGAGGAACTCGGCGCGGACGAGGTCGCCCGGCGGGTCGCCGACGGCACCCTCACCAAGATCAAGGGCGTCGGGGACAAGACGGCGCAGGCCGTCACCGAGTCGCTGCGCGGGGACGAGCCGCGTGCGCTGACCGCGCTGCTGCAGATCGAAGCGAAGCCGCTGCCGCCGAAGGTTGCCGCGCTGCGGCAGGCGCTGCGCGGCGACTGCCACTCGCACTCGGACTGGTCCGACGGTGGCTCACCGATCCGCGAGATGGCGATGGCCGCCCGCGACCTCGGCCACGACTACCTCGTCCTCACCGATCATTCGCCGCGGCTCACCGTCGCGAACGGGCTGTCCGTCGAGCGGCTCGAACAGCAGCTGGACGTGGTCGCCGAGGTCAATGACGAGCTCGCCCCGTTCCGACTGCTCACCGGCATCGAGGTCGACATCCTCGACGACGGCACGCTCGACCAGAAGCCGTCGCTGCTCGCCCGTCTCGACCTGGTCGTCGCGAGCGTGCACTCGAAGCTGCGGATGCCGGCGCAGGAGATGACCCCGCGCATGGTCGCGGCGATCTCCAACCCGCACACCGACATCCTGGGCCATTGCACCGGCCGGATGGTGATGGGCGCGCGCGGCACCCGTCCCGAGTCCGAGTTCGACGCCGAGATCGTCTTCGCCGCCTGCGCACAGTTCGGCGTCGCCGTTGAGATCAACTCCCGGCCTGAACGGCTCGACCCGCCCGACCGGCTGATCGAGCTCGCCCGCGACGCCGGCTGCCTGTTCACCATCGACACCGACGCGCACGCGCCGGGTCAGCTCGACTGGCAACCGAACGGCTGCGAGAAGGCGGTGGCGTGTGACCTGGGCGCCGACCGCATCGTCAACACGCGCGGCGTCGACGACCTGCTCGCGTGGACGGCCGACCACAGCCGGCTGCCGTGATCGGCCGGGCGGCCGACCGCTTCCACACCGGTTTCGACGGCATCGAGACCTGGCACTGCTTCTCGGCCGGCGCGCACTACGACCCCGACAACGTCGCGTACGGACCCGTCGTCGGCGTCGACGAGCACGTGATCGCGCCCGGCGCCGGCTTCGAGTGGCACGGCCACCGCGGCGTGACGATCGTGAGCCATGTCGTGTCCGGCCGGCTGCGCCACGACGACGACCGTGGCCGGGCCCGCGTCGTCGGCCCGGGCGAACTGCTCGTCCAACGCGCCGGCAGCGGGATCCGGCACTGCGAGGTCAACGCGTCCGCGCGCGAACCGCTGCGGCTGGTGCAGACCACGCTGATCGCGCCCGACACCGATGCGCGGGTCGAGGTGACCACACCGCCGGTGGTTCTCGACGGCGTGCGGTTCGAGGTGCGGACGCACGGCGGCACGGTGGACGCCCCGCGCTGGCACCTGTTCGTCGCGCGCGGCGAGTGGCAACTCGACGCAACCACCCTGGCGCCCGGCGACTCGGTGCGTGCAGGCGGCCCCGCCGCGATCACCGGCTCGGGCGAGCTGCTGGTCGTCGTAGTGTCGAACGGGTGATGACGACAACCTCTCTCGGTGATCTCACCGTGTCCGCCCAGGGCCTCGGCTGCATGGGCATGAGCCAGAGCTACGGCAAGGGCGACTGGGACGAGTCGATCGCGGTGATCCACCGCGCGCTCGAGCTCGGCGTCAGCTTCCTCGACACCGCCAACGTGTACGGCGCGGGCCACAACGAGGTGCTCGTCGGCCGCGCGATCGCCGGCTGCCGCGACGAGGTGCAGCTCGCCACCAAGTTCGGCATCGACCGTGACGTCGACTCGAGCAAGCGCACCGTCCACGGCAAGCGCGACTACGTGAAGAACGCCTGCGAGGACTCGCTCACCCGGCTCGGCGTCGAGGTCATCGATCTGTACTACCTGCACCGTCCGCCGGACGATGCCGAGATCGAGGAGACCGTCGGCGCGATGGCCGAACTCGTCCAGGAGGGCAAGGTGCGCCACCTGGGCCTGTCCGAGGTGGACGACGACCTGCTGCGCCGCGCGCACGCCGTGCATCCGATCACCGCGGTGCAGAGCGAGTACTCGCTGTGGACGCGAGATCCCGAGACGACGGTGCTCGCGGCGCTGCGCGAACTGGGCGTCGGGCTGGTGCCGTTCTCGCCGCTCGGTCGCGGTTTCCTGACCGGTGCGCTGAGCGGGCAGTCCTTCGTCGGCAAGGACTTCCGCGCGAACCTGCCGCGGTTCCAGGGCGAGGCGCGCGATGCCAACGAGGCCATCGCGGCCAAGGTCGCCGAGGTCGCGCGGCGCCATGACGTGACACCCGCGCAGGTCGCGCTCGCCTGGGTGCACGGCCGCGCCGCCACCCTCGGCGTCCCGGTCGTCCCCATCCCCGGCACCAAGCGGCTGAAATACCTCGAGCAGAACATCGCCGCCCTCGACCTCGAGCTCACCGAGGCCGACCTGGCCGAGCTCGACCCGCTCGGCGCGCAGGTCGTCGGCGCCCGCTACTGACAAAGTTGTCCGTGTGTCGCAGCGACATTTGCGCGCGACACACGGACAACTCGGAGAGATGAGCTAGGCGTCGCCGCCGACGGTGCCGGTGCCGGCCGCGTTGACGTCGGTCAGCCGGTACCGCTCGAACGCCTCGCGCGGGGCCTCGGCCTTCACCTCGCGGCGCCGGGCCAGCTGCTGCAGGACGGACACCACGATCGACTGCGCGTCGACGTGGAAGTACCGCCGCGCCGCGCCGCGGGTGTCGGCGAAGCCGAACCCGTCGGTGCCGAGCGAGGTGTAGTCGCCGGGCACCCAGCGCGCGATCTGGTCGGGCACGGCCCGCATGAAGTCCGAGACCGCGACGACCGGGCCGGGCTGGTCGGCGAGCACCGAGGTGATGTACGGGACGCGCGGATCGGAGTCCGGGTCGAGCAGCGAGGCCTCCTCGCACTCGACCGCGTCGCGGCGCAGCTCGTTCCACGAGGTCACCGACCACACGTCCGCGTCGACGCCCCACTCCTCGCCGAGCAGCCGCTGCGCCTCGAGTGCCCACGGCATCGCCACCCCGGAGGCGAGCAGCTGGGTGCGTGGCCGGCCGTCGGTCTCGAGCGAGGGGGAGTACTTGTAGATGCCCTTGAGCAGGCCGTTGACGTCGAGGTCGTCCGGCTGCTTGGGCTGGACGATCGGCTCATTGTAGATGGTCAGGTAGTAGAAGACGTCGTGGTCGCTGACACCCTGCGCGTTGTACGCACCCACGCCGTACATGCGCGCCAGGCCGGCCTGCACGATGTGCGTGATCTCGAAGGCGTAGGCCGGGTCGTAGGCCACGCACGCCGGGTTGGTCGAGGCGAGCAGCAGCGAGTGCCCGTCGGCGTGCTGCAGCCCCTCGCCGGTCAGCGTGGTGCGTCCCGCCGTCGCCCCGAGCACGAACCCGCGCCCGAGCTGGTCGGCCAGCGCCCAGAACTGATCGCCGGTGCGCTGGAAGCCGAACATCGAATAGAAGATGTAGAAGGGGATCATCGGCGCGCCGTGGGTCGCGTACGACGTGCTGGCCGCGATCAGCGACGCCATGGAACCGGCCTCGCTGATGCCCTCGTGCAGGATCTGCCCGGTTGTCGACTCCTTGTAGGACAGCAGCAGCTCGCGGTCGACCGCCTCGTACTCCTGACCGTGCGGCGAGTAGATCTTCGCCGTCGGGAAGATCGAGTCCAGGCCGAAGGTGCGCGCCTCGTCGGGGATGATCGGCACGAACCGGTGGCCGATCTCCTTGTCCTTGATGAGGTCCTTGAACAGCCGCACGGTCGCCATCGTCGTCGCGACCTGCTGCTTGCCCGAGCCCGCGCGCAGTTCCTTGTAGGCGTTGTCGCCGGGGACGGTCAGCGCCTTGGCGCGCACGGTCCGCTTCGGCACCGCACCGCCCAGAGCCGCGCGGCGCTCCTTCATGTACTGGATCTCGTCGGACTTCTCGCCGGGGTGGTAGTACGGCGGCAGGTCGGCATCGAGCGCTTCGTCCGAGATCGGCAGGTAGAGCCGGTCGCGGAACGCCTTCAGATCGGCGTTGGTCAGCTTCTTCATCTGGTGGGTCGCGTTGCGGCCCTCGAACGACTCGAGCGTCCAGCCCTTGACGGTCTTGGCGAGGATGACGGTGGGCTGCCCGGTGTGGGCGCGCGCCGCCTCGAACGCGGCGTACACCTTGCGGTAGTCGTGGCCCCCGCGCGAGAGCCGGCGCAGGTCGTCGTCGGACATGTCCTCGACCATGCGGCGCAGCCGCGGGTCGCCGCCGAAGAAGTGCTCGCGGATGTAGGCGCCGCTCTCGACGGTGTAGGTCTGGAACTGCCCGTCCGGGGTCTGGTTCATCTGGTTGACGAGGGCACCGTCACCGTCGCGTGCGAGCAGTGGGTCCCAGTCGCGCCCCCAGACGACCTTGATGACGTTCCAGCCGGCGCCGCGGAAGTACGACTCCAGCTCCTGGATGATCTTGCCGTTGCCGCGCACCGGGCCGTCGAGACGCTGCAGGTTGCAGTTGATGACGAAGGTGAGGTTGTCCAGCTCCTCGCGCGCGGCCACGCCGATCGCGCCGAGCGACTCGACCTCGTCCATCTCGCCGTCGCCCAGGAACGCCCAGACGTGCGAGTTGGACGTGTCGGCGACCCCGCGCGCGTGCAGGTAGCGGTTGAACCGGGCCTGGTAGATCGCGCCGATCGGGCCGATGCCCATGGACACGGTCGGGAACTCCCAGAAGTCCGGCATCAGCCGCGGGTGCGGGTAGGAGGAGAGGCCCAGCGGCGCGTGCGACTTCTCCTGCCGGAACCCGTCCAGGTGCTCCTCGGTCAGTCGCCCCTCGAGGAAGGCGCGCGCGTAGATACCCGGGGCCGCGTGACCCTGGAAGTAGATCTGGTCGCCCATCCCGCTGGCGAGGTCCTTGCCGCGGAAGAAGTGGTTGTAGCCCACCTCGTAGAGCGAGGCCGCGCTCGCGTAGGTGGCGATGTGCCCGCCCACCCCGACGGTCTTGTTCGCCCGCGACACCATGATCGCGGCGTTCCAGCGGATGTAGGCGCGGATGCGCCGCTCGATGTCCTCATCGCCCGGAAACCACGGCTCGCGCTCGGGCGGGATGGTGTTGATGTAGTCGGTGCTGCGCAGGGCGGGGACGCCGACCTGGCGCTCGCGGGCGCGCTCGAGCAGCTTCAGCATCAGGAAGCGGGCACGCTGGCGGCCGTCGGAGTCCACGGCCGCGTCGAACGATTCGATCCACTCACGGGTCTCGTCAGGATCGATGTCAGGCAGCTGGCTGGGCAGCCCGTCGGTGATGACGTTGAATCGGTCTCGGGTCACCCCACCAGTGAACACCCTCGAATGAGGATAGGGTCAACGACAGAGTTACCAGGCAGTAAGCGACTTGCCGCTGCGTGCCGCCATAGGAAGGATGATTGTCGTGGGCACCGGGAGCACGAACGCCGAGACCGGCGACACTGCCGTCCGCATGGGCCTGCGGCCGGGCATGGTCGTCATGGAGTTCGGTTACGACGACGACGCCGACCAGCAATTGCGCGAGACCATCGAGGAGTTCACCGGCGAAGACCTCGTCGGCGAGGACTCCGACGAGGTCGTGGACGTCGTGCTCATCTGGTACCGAGAGGGCGATGAGGACCTCACCGACCTGCTGGTCGACGCGATCAGCCCGCTCGCCGACGACGGCGCGATCTGGCTGCTCACCCCCAAGCGCGGCCGGCCGGGCAGCGTGGATGCGTCCGACGTCAGCGAAGCGGCGTCGGTCGCCGGCCTGAGCGAAACCTCGATCGTTACGATCAGTCAGGACTGGTCGGGCAACCGGCTGGTCGGACGGCGTACCGGAGGCAAGAAGTGATCGACGTCGGTGATGAAGCCCCAGACTTCACCCTGAAGGACCAGAACAACGAGGAGTTCACGCTCTCCTCCTACCGCGGCAGCAAGGCGATCCTGATCGTCTTCTACCCGCTCGCGTTCACCGGCATCTGCACCGGCGAGCTCTGCGTCGTGCGCGACGACATTTCCGCATTCGAGAACGACGACGTGCTCACCGTCTCGATCAGCGTCGACTCGGTGTACTCGCACAAGATCTTCGCCGAGCGCGAGGGGTACGAGTTCCCGCTGCTCGCCGATTTCTGGCCGCACGGTGCGGTCGCGCAGCGCTACGGCGTGTTCAACGAGACCGCCGGCATCGCCAACCGCGGCACGTTCCTCGTCGACACGGACGGCATCGTCCGCTTCGCCGAGATGAACCAGCCGGGGCAGGGGCGCGACGCCGACGCCTGGCGCGCGGCCATCAAATCGCTCTGACGCTCGGACGGTTCGCGATGATCCTGATCGTGGTCGCAGTACTCGTAGTCGCGATGTTGCTGGCGGGGTTCCTGATCGATCGCCAGGACCGCAGGAACGGCGTCCGCTCGGCCTCGCCGAAGCAGATCTCCGAGGCGATCCGCGAGAGCAAGCGCGAGACGCGTGTCCAGCTCAAGATGATGCGCCGGGGGATGCACCAGCCCGGCCCCGGACCAGGACGTCGATCGCCGGGCGCGCCGTACCTGCGACCGGACGAAGGACCTCCTCGGCGCGGCCGATGACCACGCCGGTGCCCTCGAGGTCGGCGACCACGTCCGGCGCCGAATAGAGCACCCGCGGGTCCTGCGGGCCGCCGGTGCCGTCGGCCAGGTTGCGGCTGTCGTGCGCGATCACCAGCAGCAGGCCGCCGGGCGCGAGGGCGCCCGCCGCGCCCCGGACCGCCCGCCGCCGCTGGTCGGCCGGCAGTTGCAGGTAGGACAGCAACGCGAGGTCGACGGGCTGCGCCGGTGCGAACCCGGTGGCATCCGCCTCGACCCACTCGACCAGGCGGTTGGTGTCGAGTTCGCGCGCCTTGCCGATGGCGACCGCCGAGAAGTCGACCGCGGTCACCTGCCAGCCGTGCGCGGCGAGCCAGAGCGCGTTGCGCCCCTCGCCGCAGGCGAGATCCAGCGCGCGGCCGGGCGGGGCGTCGTCGAGTTCCTCGACCACCCACCGGTTCGGCGGGCCGCCCCAGACCAGCCCGTGCGCCCGGTAGCGCTCGTCCCAGGCCGTGGCGTCCATCAGGCGGCGCGCCAGATGAAGTCGGGGATCTGCGCGATCACCTGATCGAGGTAGTCCAGGCGCGGCGCGATGTTCTCCAGCCGCAGCATGTTCCGTTCCACCAGCACGAGGTCGCCGCCGTAGATGCGGAACCCGGGTGCGTCGACGGTCAGCAGCCACTGCATCATCTGCGGATTGAGCACGTCGTAGGCGAAGCGCGGGTTGTCGGCGTGGACGTTGAACGTGCGGTTGAACTGCTCGCTCTCGAGCTCGATATCGTGGAACCCGATCGCGCGCGCGATCTTGGCGCCGAAGCCCTCGCGCCCGACATTCAGCTCGCCGAGCTGCTTGGGCAGCTTGGTCCAGTAGACCGCGAAGTTGTAGGTGGTGTCCGAGCGGTTGTCGCCGCTGCCGCTCTCCTCGTCGTATCGGTAGGTGAAGCAGCACACCTGCCGGCCGCTGTGCGTGCCGGTCAGGATGTCGAGGGCGCGCCGGCTGTGGCCTTGCCCCCAGGGCGCCCCCCACGGCAGGCGGGCGTAGGCGTCGTTGCTCTGCTCGTAGCGGTAGCCGTTCGCTGCCGCCCAGGCCGCGAACTTCTTGCGGCGCCGGCTCGTGCTGTAGGCACCGACCGCGATCAGGACCGCGACGAACAGCACGAACAGCACGACGAGGACGGTCATCGTGGCGCTCCGCCGAGGTCGACCTGCGGGGCGCGACGTGCGGCCGGATCGTCGAGCGGGAAGTAGTCGGCCGCGGCGAACCCGAACAGCTGGGCAATGGCATTGGAAGGGAACGCCTCGACGCGGGTGTTGAGTGCACGCACGTTGCCGTTGTAGAAGCGGCGGCTCGCGGCGATGCGGTCCTCGGTGTCGACGAGTTCCTGCTGCAGCGCCAGGAAGTTCTGATCCGCCTTCAGCTGCGGATAACTCTCGGCGACGGCCACCACCGTGGCGACGGCGTCGGTGAGCGAGTTCTCGGCCGTGGCGCGGCGTTGTCGATCGGACTGCGCCTCGGCACGGACCCGCTCGGCGTCGGCTCGCGCGAGCGCCGCGGTCTCGAACACCTCGCGCTCGTGGGCGGCGTACCCCCGGACGGTCTCGACGAGGTTGGGGACGAGGTCATGGCGGCGTTGCAGCTCGACGTCGACCTGCCGCCACGATTCCGCGACCAGGTTGCGCTGCCGCACGAAGCGGTTGTAGCTCACGGCCAACCCGATCAGGCAGACCAGGACGACGACGGCCACCACCACGAGCGCGAGCGTCATCTCGGCGCAATCCGTCCGTACCGGTCGGCGAGCTTGGCCGCGCGGCGCTGCTCGTCGGAGAGCGGTTGCTGCGGTGCGGGCTCGTTCGCGGCCAGCTCATTGCGATCGGAGCGGACCATGGCGAACGGCGCGGCGAGCGCGAGCAGCGCGAACAGGTACCACTGGACGATGTAGGCGAAGTGCTGCGGTTCGACCGCGCCGCCCGCCGGGTTCGACAGACTCGGCGCCGGCACCGCGATCAGCTGGCTGCCGCGCGAGCCGGGCTGGCCGGGCAGCAGTTCGGCGTAACCGTCGAACACCTTCGCGTGCAGGTGGGCCGCCTGGGCCGGCGCGTTGATGGACAGCAGCTGTCCCTGCGTGATGGCGGTCGTGCTGTCGCGGTTCGGCTCGCTCGGCTCGACGCGTGCCGTGATCGTGATCCGTCCGGACGGGGGCGGGGTGAGCGGGCCGTTGGTGTCCGGCAGCGAGTAGCGCAACCCGCGCACCACGAGCAGCACTCCGGCACGGGTGACGAACGGCGTGAGCTCCAGCGCGCCGTCCCGGCCGGCGATGGTGCGCAACCGGACGTATGCGGTGTGCCCGGCGTCGTAGTGCCCGGTGGCGGTGACGGTGCGGTAGCGCACCGCGTCTTGCGCCGGTGCGGGCCTGCCGACCAGCGGCAGCACGCTCGTCACCGGCGCGGTCGGTCGGTGGGCGTTGGCGCGCAGCGCGTCGTTGTCGTGGACCTTGCCCTCGAAGCGCAGGATCTGCCAGGTGCCGGCCGCGATGCACACGATCGCGACGAGCACCATGAGCGCGGTCAGCGGGGCGTAGCGCGGGTCGCGCAGGGCGTGCAGATACCCGCGCATCGCCGGTCGCTCGTCCGCTTCTGCCACGCCGATCACGGTACGGGCTGCCCTCGCTGGTGTCGTCTCCCGGTGGCCGCAACGGTGCCCCGGGACGGACTCGAACCGCCGACTTTCGCGGTGTAAACGCGACGCTCTAACCAGCTGAGCTACCGGGACGCAGTGCCAGAGGAATGTACCCGACGGGCGACGGTTCAGCCGTCCTCGCGCGGCAGCGTGTACTCCCCTCGGGCCGCGGCCACGATGCGCTGCCCGCGGGGGAGCAGCGCCGCAAGCGCGCCGGTGCCGAATCCGGCGAGGATCAGGCCGTCGGAGGCGAGCCGGCGCAGATCCATCCGGTTCTGCGGCTGGGTGCGCACCCGGCCGGCGGCGACCTCGGTCAGCAACCAGACGTCGGTCGCGTGGTCGAGGATCTGTTGGTCGGTGCGGTGGATGCCGCGGTTGCTCCGTCGTTCGCCCATGCGTTCGATATTGTCACCGCGAACCCGTCCTGCGCAAGACAGCACTGCCCCCTGAGGAGGATCCGGCTGCCGACCTCGTCAAGGGGAGCGGAGCGAAGGCGGTGCTTGGTGGGCGTTCGCGTGCCGAATGGTGCGCCGGTTCAGGCGGATTCGATCTGGAAGACCTGGTCGAGGCCGGCGATGTTGAGCGCCTTGAACACCCGACGGGGAACCGCGAGCAGGGTGAGTTTGCCGCCGCGCCGTAGCGCTTCGGTGTGCAGGTCGACGAGGACGGCCATGCCGCGAGAGTCCAGAAAACTCACTGCCGCCATGTCGATGACGATCTGGCGCATGTCCGGGTAGGTCTGCAGCAGCTGCCGGCCCTGACGCCGCCACTCGGGCTCGGTCGCGATGTCGACATCGCCGGTCATCGTCAGAACGGGCTGGTCACCGCCGGGGGCGGATTCGGCCATAGTCGGGGGCTCCTGGATGCCCGCACGGCGGGCACTTGGCAGCGGCTGTGGTTCAGTCCGTTCGGCCCAGTGTAGTCGTTTGAGCGTTCAAGAGCTCATTCGACGGAGATCACCTTGTCCAGCCCGGTGAGGTCGAGCAGGTGCCGGATACGGTCCGGGACGCCGCGCAACGACATCGGCAGATCCATGTCGCGGCACAGCCGCAGGAGGTCCACGAGCAGGCTCAGACCGCTGGAGTCGATGACCCCGACGTCGGTCAGGTCGACCACGAGACGGTCGACAGCGGGGTCGTCGAGCAGCCGTTCGGCCTCGGCCCGGAACTCGTCCTCGGTGAAGAAGTCGATGTCCCCGGTCAGGCGCAGTTCGGCCGGACGGCCGGGACCGTCCGTTCGGGTCACATCGATCATCGGGTGTCAGCCGGCGATTTCGAAGACGCGATCGAGCCCGGTGCGCTTGAGCAGGGCGCCGGCACGCGGCGGGACGTTCGCGAGCACCATCTCGATGCGCTTGTCCCGGGTGAGCGACTGCAGATGGACGAGCAACCCGAGCCCGCTCGAGTCGATGGTGGCCACGTCGGTCATGTCGACGACGAACCGCTCGACGGCGCCCTCGGCCAGCATCTGCTCGGCGCGGTGCCGGTAGCCGGCCTGGGTCATGGCGTCGATGTCGCCGGACAGTGTCAACACCACCTGCCGCTGAGTCCCTCCCGTCGCAGTCATGGAGCGACCCTATCCGACCCCGTCGGCCGAGCCGTTCGCGCGCTGCGCGGCCTGCCCGCTGGCGACGAGGGAGATCTCGGCCCAGACGTGTTTGGTCTTGTCCGAGGACGAGACGCCCCATTCGCGCGACAGCGCGGCGACGACGAGCAGCCCGCGGCCCTTGGGGTCGGTCGGCTCGGGATGGGCCAGCCGCACGGTGCCGGACGCGTCGTCGGCCACCTCGAGGTAGACGGCGTCCGAGCGCAGGGCGAGCGCCAGTTCGATCGCCGAGGAGCCTGCCGTCAGGGCGTTGGTGACCAGTTCACTGGCGATGGTGGCTGCGTCGGCCACCACGTCGGGAAGGTCCGGCCGGTCGTCGAGTACCGAACTGAGCCGGCGAGTGCAGAAGTTGCGTGCCTGGCCCACCGACAGTGGGTGCGGACGCAGAGACTTCACCACCTGCCACACCGGCTGGGCACCTCTCTCGTCGGGTCGACCACGTGGACGTGGTGATACCCCGGCTGAGGCGGCGTCTAATCCGCGGCCGACTTCGCAGCGGACATCGACCGCGGGGGTCACTACCGTCCAACGACCCACCGGCCGGTCGGTCACGCGCCGTTGCCGCGGCGCCGGAAGAAGGTCGTCAGCCCGCGTCCGCGTCGCCGGAATCGCGCGGATCGCGGGTCTCGCGCTCCTGCTGCTCGCGGGCCCGGCGGCGCTGCTCCTCGGCGCGCAGGTTGAGGCTGGCGAGGAACTCTTCGTCGTCATCGGGGTTGGTCGGCGTGCGGGCCGGCGTCCGGCTGCGCTGCGTCATCCGGGTCGTCCGCGCCGCCCCGGCCGAGCGTGGCGTTCCACTGCCGGGCACGCGGTTCCACGGGTGGCCCGCGACCAGCCAGACGATCGAGCCGAACACGGGCAGCAGCAGCACGAGGAACACCCAGGCCAGCTTCGGCAGGTTGCGGCAGGCCGTCTCCGGTGTCATCAGGACGTCGATGAAGCAGAAGATCCACACCCCGAGTACCAGCAAGCCGCCGAAGCCGTCGAACAGCAGCATGGCCCCACCTTCGTCGCGTTGCGGACAACGGTACTGCGCGGCCGCCCGACCGCCGCGATAGGTTGACACGCGATGCCGACCCTCGCCGACGTGTGCCGCGTGCTGGACGGGTGGTACGACCCGTCGTGGGCCGAGTCGTGGGACGCCGTCGGGCTGGTGTGCGGCGACCCCGACCAGGACGTCCGTCGCATCCTGCTCGCGGTCGACGCCGTTCCCGCCACGGTCGAGGAGGCGGCGGGGACCGACCTGCTGATCACCCATCACCCGCTGCTGTTGACCGGTGTGCACGGGGTCCCGGCCGACGATCCCAAGGGTGCCCTGGTGCACCGGATGATCCGCGGCGGCATCGCGCACTTCGTCGCGCACACCAATGCCGACGTCGCCGCGCCCGGGGTTTCCGACGCGCTCGCCGCCCGGTTCGGACTGCACGATCTGCGCCCGCTCGAGGTCCGCACCGAGGCCATGGACAAGCTCGTGGTGTTCGTGCCGTCCGCCGGCGCCGAGCGACTGATCGACGCGCTCGCCGCGGCCGGGGCCGGCGCGATCGGCAACTACCGGCGCTGCGCGTGGACGAGCGAGGGCACCGGCACGTTCACCCCGACCGCCGGCGCGCAGCCCGCGATCGGTCGGATCGGCGAGATCGAGACGGTGCCCGAGACGCGGGTCGAGATGGTCGTCCCGGCCGGCCGGCGCGATGCCGTCGTTGCCGCCCTGCGGGCGGCCCACCCGTACGAGGAGCCGGCGTTCGACCTGCTCGCGCAGGCGCCGATGCCCACCCGTCGCGGCACCGGGCGGATCGGCACGTTGGCGCAGCCGGTCAGCCTGCGCGAGTTCGTCGCCCGGGCCGCGGCGGTGTTGCCCGCCACGTCGTGGGGTGTCCGCGCCGCGGGAGATCCGCAGTGCCGCATCGCCACGGTTGCCGTCAGCGGGGGAGCGGGCGGCTCGCTCGCCGGGCGGGCCCGCCGCGCCGGGGCGGACGTGCTGCTGACCGCCGACCTGAAGCACCATCCCGTGGTCGAAGAGGTCAGCGAACGGGCCGGCGACGGCATCGCGCTGGTCGACGCCGCGCACTGGGCGACCGAGGCACCCTGGCTGGACCAGGTGGCCGCGCGGCTGCGCGAGCGGTTCGGCACTAGCCTCGACGTGTCCGTCTCCACGCAGGTCACCGATCCGTGGACGCTGCACGAACCCTCGGCAGGAGCACCGTCGTGAACGCCGCACACCAGTCCCAACTGCGTCTGCTCGATCTGCAGGCCGCCGACACCGCGCTGGCCCAGCTGGCGCACCGGCGCCGCACCCTGCCGGAGCTCGCCGCGCTCGCCGAGCGTGAGCGGCGCGCCGACGTGCTCACCTCCGACATCATCGACGCCGAGACGCGGGCGGCGGACGCCGCCGACGAGCAGCGCCGGCTGGAGAACGAGGTCGACGCCGTGCGTACCCGGACCGCCCGCGACGAGCAGCGCATGCAGAGCGGCGGGTTGCCCGCCAAGGAGATCGAGGGACTGCAGCACGAGGTCGCCACCCTCGCCCGCCGCCAGTCGAACCTCGAGGACGACCTGCTCGAGGTCATGGAGCAGCGTGAACAGGCCGACGCCGCGCTGTCGGAACTCGCCACGCAGCGCACCGTCGTCGACGGTGAACGCGGCGAGCTCACGGCGGCCCGCGACGCCGCGTTCGCCGAGATCGACAGCGCGGTCGCCGCGCGGACCGGCGAGCGGGCCATGATCGCGAACGAGCTGCCCGCGGACCTGCTGGCGCTCTACGAGCGCGCACGCGAGCACGGCGGCGGGGTGGGCGCGGCGATGCTGCGGCAACGCCGCTGCGAGGGCTGCCGCATCGAGCTGTCCGGCAGCGAGCTGAGCGCGGTACGCACCGCCGCCCCCGACGACGTGGTGCGCTGCGAGAACTGCCGGCGCATCCTCGTCCGGACCGCCGAATCGGGCCTGTGAGCGAGCGGGTCGTCGTCGAGGCGGACGGCGGATCGCGCGGCAACCCTGGCCCGGCGGGCTACGGAGCCGTGGTCATGGACGCCGCAACCGGTGCCGTGCTCGCCGAGCGCAAGGAGGCCATCGGCGTCGAGACCAACAACGTCGCCGAGTACCGCGGCCTGATCGCCGGCCTGCAGGCCGCGCGTGAACTCGGCGCGACGCGGGTCGCGGTGCGGATGGACTCCAAGCTCGTCGTCGAGCAGATGAAGGGCACCTGGCAGGTCAAGCACCCCGGCCTGCGGCCGCTGGCGAGCGAGGCGGCCGCGTTGCGCAGCGGGTTCGCCGAGATCAGCTTCGAGTGGATCCCGCGCGAGCGCAACAAGCACGCCGACCGGCTCGCGAACGAGGCGATGGACTCCGCCGCCGGGATCTCGCGGCCGTCGCGTGCTGCCCCGGCGGCTCCACCCGCGCAGTCGTGGACGCCGCCCTCGGGGCCGCGCACCCGGCTGCTGCTCGTCCGGCACGGCGCGACCGAACATTCGGCCGCGCTGCGGCTCAGCGGGCGCAACGACCTGCCGTTGACCCCGGACGGCGAGGCACAGGCGGCCGCACTCGCCAAGCGCGACTTCGGCACGATCGCGGCGATCGTCAGCTCACCGCTGCGCCGGGCGCGGCAGACCGCCGAGGTCATCGCGGCCGAACTCGGCCTGCCGGCCCGCGTCGACGACAACTTCGCCGAGGTCGACTTCGGCGCGTTCGAGGGGTTGACCTTCGCCGAGGCGCAGGCCGCCGAGCCCGCGGCGTTCGCGCAGTGGGCGGGATCGACCGACGTGGCGCCCCCGGGCGGCGAGTCGTTCGCGGCGCTCGCCCGGCGGGTGCGCCGCGGCCGCGACGCGATCGTGGCGGCGCACCCGGACGCCACGGTGCTCGTGGTGACTCACGTGACGCCGATCAAGCTGCTGGTACGTGCCGCGCTCGACGCGCCGATGGCCGCGCTGTTCCACATGCACCTGGACGTCGCGACGGTGTCGGCGCTCGACTACTCCGGCGACGGCTCGGCGTCGTTGCGGCTGTTCAACGACGCGTCCCACCTCACCCGATGAGCTGGTAGCCACCCCACAACGCCACGGTCGTGACCGCGAGGATCACCGGCACCGTCAGGATGCCCAGCAGGTGGAACTGGGCGGCGTTCGGCTTGGCGTCCGCGGGCAGCAGCCGCCGCCAGAGCAGGGTCGCCAACGAACCGGGATAGGTCGCGTTCGGCCCGACGTTGACACCGATCAGCACGGCGAGCACGAGCGCCGGCTGGCCGGTGACGATCGGGATGAGCGCGAGCGTCGCGGGCAGGTTGTTGAGGAGGTTCGCCACCGCCGCCGCCAGGAACGCGGCGAGCAGCAGGGCTCCGACGGTCGTGGTGTCGGGCATGAGGTGGCGCAGCACGTTGCCGAGGCCGTGCTTGGTGACGCCCTCGACGATCACGGCGAGCGCGAGCACGAACAGGCAGAAGCCGGGGCTCGCCTCGCCGACCAGCCGTCGGACCGACACCCCGCCGTGCCGCAGTCGAGGGACGAGCAACAGCAGGCAGCCGCCCAGCGCCGCCCAGGCCGGGTTCACGTCCACCGAGCTGGTCACCACGAAGCCGACGACGGTGAGGGCGAGCACGCCGAGCGCGTAGCGCGGGGCGGCGGGAAGGTCGGCATCGTTGTCGACGGGCTCGGCGGGCAGGTCGCGGGCGAAGAACGTCCGCAACCCGACCCACTCGATCGTGCAGGCCAGTACCCACGGCAGGACCATCAGCGCGGCGAAGTGCCCGAACGAGAGCCCGCTCGCGGCGAACGCCAGCAGGTTTGTCAGGTTCGACACCGGCAGCAAGAGCGAACCGCTGTTGGCGAGATGGGTGCAGGCGTAGGCGTGCGGACGATTCGCGATGCGCATGCGCTGCACCGTGGTGAGCACGACGGGGGTGAGCAGCACGACGGTCGCGTCGAGGGTCAGCACCGCCGTCACCGATGCCGCCAGGACGACGACGAGGGCGAGCAGCCGGCGCGGTCGCCCACCGCTGGCGAGCGCGGCGCGGGTGCCGAGGTAGTCGAACACGCCCGCCTCGGCACACAGGTGGCCGAACACCAGGATCGCGGCGAGGAAGCCGACGGTCGGCCCGATGGCCTCGAGCCGGTCGAGCGCCGCGTGCCAGGAGACGATGCCGGTCAGCACGACCAGGACGGCCCCCGGAACGGCGATCACCGCTTCGCTCAGGCCGAGCGGCCGGATCACGGCGACGAGCAGGCTGATGATGAGGATCGCGACCGCAAGGGTCTCTGCGAGCGCGCCCGGCACGTACATCGACGCTACTGGGGCATTCGGGGTCGGCTAACATCGGGATCACGGCGGACGAGCCGGCCGGGCGGCCGCGTCGAGGTGTTCCACCTCGCCGAGGAAAGTCCGGGCTCCACAGGGCAGGGTGGTTGCCAACAGCAACCCGGGGTGACCCGCGGGACAGTGCCACAGAGAACAAACCGCCGGCGCGCGAGCGCCGGTAAGGGTGAAACGGTGGTGTAAGAGACCACCAGCGCCCCGAGTGATCGGGACGGCTCGGTAAACCCCACCCGGAGCAAGGTCGAGAAGAGCGGTGCGTGCACCGCTCGCGCAGGCGTTCGAGGACGGCCCGTCCGAGCCTGCGGGTGGACCGCTGGAGCCTGTCGGCAACGGCCGGCCTAGATGGATGGTCGCCCCCGGCGCGCGAGCGCCGGGACAGAACCCGGCTTACAGGCCGACTCGTCCGCCCCACCCCGATCGGCCCCGCCGGCCGGGGAATGCGGCCGCGTGGATTCACACGTTCAGGATGAGGACGTCGTCCGCTCGCCGGTCCAGGATCGAACGGTCCGGCCGAGCCGCTGCGTGGGTTCGCGGCCGACCCCGCCGGCTGACCGCTGTCGAGAGGGCGAGTTTCCACCATTGGTCGCCGAGAAGTCGCGATCGACGAACGACACGGTTTCCCGTGCCGCCCGTCGCCGTGTGCTGGTCCGTCTGGGGCTTCGGGCCGTCAGCGTCACGGCCGTCGTCTTCCTGCTCTATTTCACCCTTCCTTTCAGCAACAGGGGCGCGGTCGAAACCGGGTTCGCCTTGGCGGTCGCGCTCGTCGCATTTGCCGGCCTGATGGTCTGGCACGCGCACGCGATCGCCCAGGCGCCGTATCCGCTGGTGCGGGCGGTCGTCGCGCTGTTCACGTCGTTCCCCATCTTCATCGTGCTGTTCTCCTCCGTCTACTTCATGATCGACGAGTACAGCAAGGGGAGCTTCTCGCAGGCGATGACCCGCCTCGACGCGTTGTACTTCACGGTGACGACGTTCGCCACAGTCGGGTTCGGCGACATCACCGCGGTGTCCGAGCCGGCGCGGATCATCACAGTTGTCCAGATCGTTCTCGATCTCGTCCTACTCGGCCTGGTCGTTCGAGTGTTCGCCCATTCGGCGCAGGCGGGACTGGCCCGACGCGACAAGGGCTCGGACGACGGGTAGCGACCTGCGCCGCCACCGCAGCCGCGGCGGTGAGTGAGGGCAGTAGCTCCCGAGCTGCGACACGATTCGCGTCAGGGTTGACCGATGTGCACGCTGAAGCGGCGAAGCAGCCTGTAGTTCGTCGACACTGTCGGGGAGATCCCCAGGTCGATGTCGTACCAGTTGAGACCTTGGACGAACTCGGTCAAGGTGCGGAGGATGCCGACGACCTCGTCATGGAGCTCCGGCGGTGAGCTGCCCAGCAGCGTCAGCTGGATCTCATCGAGTCGTTGGTCGAGGGCGAGTAAGCGCGGTTCGAAGCTGGCGACCAGGCTGTCGAGGACCAGGAACCGGACCAGGGCCGAGTCGGTCTTGGCGTGATCATGCAACAGGCCGTAGCGGTCGCGCGCCCTGCGCAATGCTGGCGACGACGACGCGTGCACGGTGAGCAGGACCCGCCCGGTCAGTACCGCACACGTAGTCCGTCGCCTCTCGTGCCACCGGCCGGTCGGACGGACGGGCGGCGGGGAGCGCGGCGTACACCGCGTCCGTCGGCGGGCCGTGTCAGGGAGTCGCCAAGTGGGAACGCTTCGCGGATGAGCGATCTTGATGATGAGAAGGGCGGCCCGCAGGTGGTGCCGGACGGCCCGCCCGGAGCCCCGTCCGACCCCACCCCGGCCAACGAGGAGACCGCGAAGCGGCGAGACGCCGAGCACCGCGAGGACGGCGACCGCGACGACCGCGACGAGTGACGGCGATGCGGCGGGCGGTCAGGGCCGGGTGATCACCAGCACGCAGATGTCGTCGTTGCGGTCGTCGGTGACCAGCGCGGCGAGGATCGCGTCCTTGATCGTCTCCGCGGAGTCGGCCCGGCCGGTGCGGGCGAGCACACGGGTCAGCGCCGAGATGCCTTCGTCGAGGTCGGAGTGGCGGCGCTCGACGAGGCCGTCGGTGTAGAGGACGAGCGCTGCGCCGGGCGGCACGTCGACGTGTCCCTCGACCTCGCTGCGGTCGGCGGCGACGCCGATCGGCGGGGTGAGCGCGGCATCGAGTCGCTCGATCCTGCCGTCCTCGTGGCGCAGCAGCGCCGGCAGGTGGCCGGCGCTGGTGTAGCTCATCGGGGCCGGTGCGGACGCGTCCGACGGTTCGTCGAGTACGGCATAGAAGCACGTGACCATGGTCGTCGCGCCAAGCCCGCGGACCAGCCCGTCGAGCTCGTCGACGACCTGGGCCGGCCGGCGGCCGTCCCACGCGAGCGCGCGCGTCATCGATCGCACCTGCCCCATCGCGGCGACCGCGTTCATGTCGTGGCCCATCACATCGCCGATCGCGACGCCGAGCCAGGGGCCGGGAAGATCCAGCACGTCGAACCAGTCGCCGCCGACCTCGCTCGCCTGCGCCGGGATGTAGGCGGCTGACACGTCGAAGTCGGCCAGGTGGGGCACCTTGGGCAGCAGGCTGCGCTGCAGTGTCAGCGCTGCCTCGTGCTCGGCGGCGTAGAGCCGGGCATTGTCGAGCGCGGTGCCGGCGCGCAGGGCTAGGTCGACGATCGCGGCCACCTCGGCCGGGTCGCTGAACGCGGACTCGTCCGGTCGGCTCACCAACAGCACCGCGGACGCCCGCCCGCGCGACATCAGCGGCGCGGCGATCATGCTCCGCCCGGCGCGCTCGTCGGCGATGCCGGGGACGAGCGGACGGTCGCTGAGCTGCTCGTACTCGTCGGCGGTGAGCGTCAGCCGGACCGGCCAGGTGCCGTTTCCGGCCGCCGCCTCGACGATCGGCTTGCCGGGGCCGGCGAGCACGGCGGCGAGGACGGTCTTGGCGAGGTCGGTGTCCCGCGCGCCGACCGCGTAGGCGGCGGTGTCGGCGCCGCCCCCGACCGCAGCCGCGTCGTGCTGCCCGGGCGGCGCTCCGTAGGCGACGGCCGAGTCGGCCACTTGGCCCGCCGCGTCGAGGGTGAGCACGGCGCACCAGCCCCAGAAGTGGGCGACGACCAGGCCAGGCAGGGCGGCGAGCAGGTCGGCCGGGTTGGCCGGGTAGACCGCCAGCGCCGCGCTGATCGCGGCCAGCGCGCGCTCACGGTGCTGGGCGGCCTCGGCGAGCCGCAGCGCGGCTTCGCGGGCGATGTCGGCGTCGACCCGCTCGGTGACGTCGGTCTGCACGGCGACGTGGTGGGTGAGGGTGCCGTCCGCGTCGAACACCGGCGAGACCACGACGTGGTTCCAGAAGGCGGTGCCGTCGGCGCGGTAGTTGAGCAGGGTCTCGTTGACGATGCCGCTGGAGTGCAGGGCCTCGCTCATCCGCCGGATGGCCGCCGGATCGGTCAGCGGTCCCTGCAGGAACCGGCAGTTCCTGCCCAGCGCGGCGTCGACCGAATACCCGGTCACCCGCTCGAAGGCCGGGTTGACCCACACCAGCGGGTTGTCCTTCTGCTTCGGGTCCGAGATCGAGAACGCCATCGACGACGCGACCACCGCCTGGTGACGCAGGTCGACCGCGGTCAGCTGCACCTTCTCGACGGCGGGCTGCTCGCGCAGCGGCAAAAAGACGACCAACGCCCGGTTGCCCAGCGCGCCGGGCGCACCGTCGAGCGGCATGCCGACGACCCAGAGATCCTCTCGGGCCTCGGCGATGTCGGACCCGCGCAGTGCGGTGACGACCTCGCCGTTCACCGGTTCCCCGGCGGCGACCTTCTGCAGCGGCGCCGGCCCGGTCTCGAGTTCGGCGCCGGTGTCATCGCGCAGACCCGCGTGGTGCGACCAGTCGGAGACGTCGACGGGCAGGTGGATGGACGGGGCCAGCTGGACGGCGAGCGGGTTGGCGTACACGACCTGGCGTTCGGCCAGGTCGATGAGCAGCACCGCCGACGGGCGGTCGGTGAGCACCCGCGCGAGCGAAATCGCCGCCTGATGCTCGGCGTGGGTCGTCGTCACGGGGGTCATCCTGACATTTCGGTGGTAGCGGCGACAGTTCGCCTACTTCGGCGACAACGAGCGGGCGTGCTCGACCCCGACCCCGGCCCAGCGTCGAAGATCGTCATCGCGATCGACCGCGGCCGCCTCGACCCGCAGCCAGCCGGTCAGCTCACGCCCGCGCATCTCGAACGGACTGACCTCGGGCCGGGCGATGTAGTGCTCGGTGCGTTCGGGGTCGCAGCGCAGGAGCAGCCCGCCCGCATGGCTCGCGGCGACCGCCAGGTGCCCGTCCACCAGGAACGCCAGGCCGCCGAACATCCGCTTCTCGGTAACCGCCGTCTCGCCGGCGAGTACCTCGCGCAGCCGATCGGCGAGTATCACGTCGTAACCCATGGACGGTGAGTATGCGCCGCTCGTCCGACAACGGCCCTGTCGAGACTGGTGCGCCCCCCGGCCCGTTGACGTGCACCCACTCTGCATTCGGCAACGTCGTTACGGCGGGGTAATTCAGGGCGTCCTGCGACGGTGCCACGTGCAAAGTGCCCGGCAGCCCCGCTCCGTCGCGGTTCCGCTAGCCCGGGCGCACAGGATGCATCACTGATGCGCCCGATCAGCCCCGGCGCACCGGATGCATCACTGATGCGCGGCCGGCGCGCTCGCCCTCATGTCCCTGGACGCGTCCGGCGATGACATCGGTGCCGGCGATCAGCAGCGCCGCGATCACGAAGCAGCCGGCGACGAGGATCCCCCGCTCGAACGCGGTTGCGAAGTCGCCGTGCGAACTGGCCACCGCGGCGAAGAACACCGAGCCGGCCGCTGCGATGCCGACCGCCGACCCGACCCGCTGGCCGGTCTGCAGCAGCCCGGACGCGGTGCCGGCCTGCTCCACCGGCACCTCGGACAGGGTGAGCGCCTGGTTGGGCGAGATGACCAGCCCGCCGCCGAACCCGGCGACGAGCAGCGGGACGAGCGTGGCCCACCCGGTGCCGTGCGCAGGGTCGAGGCGGACGGCGACGTAGGTCGCGGCGAGCCCGACGATCACCAGCACCAGTCCGACGACGATCAAGGGCCGGCCGACGTCGCTCACCTTGCGGCCGCCGATCGCCGCGGCGACCGCCGACCCGAGCGCGAACGGCGTGATCGCCAGGCCGGCAGCGAGCGCGGTGTAGCCGAGCCCGCTCTGCAGGTACAGCGTGAACACGAAGAACAGCGGGGTGAACCCCGCGAAGTACAAGGTGATCATGGCCGAACCCGCCGAGTACGAGCGGCGCCGGTACAGCGCGAGGTCGACCAACGGTTCCCGTCCGCGCGCACCGTAGAGCCGCTCCCAACCGATGAAGGCGCCGAGCGCGAACGCGGCGACCGGCACCAGCCACCACCGCCACGCGCCCCATTCCTGGTTCTGGACGAACGGCATCAGCAGCAGCACGACTCCCAGGCCGAGCAGCACCACCCCGATCGGGTCGAGGTCGTGCCGCCTGCGTCGAGTCGTCCTCTGCTCGCGCTCGGGCAGCAGCTTCCAGGCGAGCGGCATGGCGACCAGCCCGATCGGGATGTTCACGAAGAACACCGCGCGCCACCCGTTCGCGTCGCCGAAGATCTGGATGAGCAGGCCGCCGAGCAGCGGCCCGACCGCGGTGGCGATGCCGACCATCGTTCCGAACGAGCCGAAGGCCTTGCCGCGTTCGCGGCCCTGGAACATCTCCTGGATCGTCGCGCTGATCTGCGGCGTGACCGACCCGCCGGCCAGACCCTGGACGAGCCGCGCAATGACCAGCGTGATGCCGTTGGGCGCCAGCCCGCACGCGGCGCTGGCCAGGGTGAACAGGCCCAGCGCGGCGACGAACACCACGCGCCGTCCGCGGACGTCGCCGATCCGTCCGGCCGGCACGAGCAAGAGACCGAAGGTGAGCGCGTAGCCGGACACGACCCACTGCAGTTCGCTCTGCGCGGCGGAGATGCCGGTCTCGATCGACGGCAGTGCGACGTTGACGATCGACACGTCGAGCAGCACCATCGCACCGCCGACGAGGCAGACCGCGAGTGCCTTCCAACGGTCCGGATGCGGATGATCGGTCGGTTGCACTCATTCGACGGTACCGACGGGTGGTTGTTGCGATCCCGCTGTCTAGGCTGGCCGATGATGAACGCCGGTCAGCTCGTCCTGGTGTCCGGTGCCGGCCTGATCGGCGGGTTCGTGAACGCGATCGCGGGCGGTGGCTCGCTGTTGCTGTTCCCCGCGCTCGTCGCGACGGGCATGGGGACGGTGCGGGCCAACGTCACGAACTCGGTCGCGCTGTGGCCGGGCTACATCGGCAACGTGGCCGCGCTCGGCCCCACCGACCGGCCGGGACGCGCGCAGTGGCCGGTCTTCGCGGCGAGTTCGCTCGGCGCGCTGGTGGGATGCGCGATCCTGCTGCTGACGCCGGCCAGCGCCTTCGACGTCGTCGTGCCGTTCCTCGTGCTGGGCGCGAGCGCGCTGCTCGCGTTCCAGAACCGGATCAAGGCCGCGCTCGGCGGCCACGCCGCCGACCGTCCGGTGCAGTTGATCGCCGGTGCTGCCCTCGGAGGGATCTACGGCGGCTACTTCGGCGGCGGCCTCGGCGTGATCCTCATGGCCCTGCTCGGCCTGACCGTCGCCGCGCCGTTGACCCGGGTCAACGCGTTGAAGGGCGTCCTGCAGCTGTTGGTCTCGACGGTGTCGCTGCTGGTGTTCGCGATCTTCGGGCCGGTCGACTGGGTGGCGGCGCTGCTGATCGCACCGTTGTCGTTGCTGGGCGGGGTGATCGGGGGACGGTTCGTGCGACGGTTGAGTGAGCCGGTGTTGCGCGCGTGCGTGGTGACCTTCGGCGTCGCGGTCGGTATCTGGCTCGCGGTCAAGGCATTCGCATGAGACGCACCGTGATCCTGCTGCCCGGCCCGCATCCCGGCGAGCGGATCTTCGCGCCGCACGTGCGCGCCGCGCTGGAGGCCGAGTTCGACGTGGTCGACATCGAGGGCCGTCCGGAGCTTCTCGACGCGGCGTTGCCGAGCGCCTTCGCGATCGTCGGGCAACCCGACCTGCCCAAGGTTCGACTCGATGCCGCTCCCGGCCTGCGCGCGGTGCTCAACGTCGAGGGCAACTTCTATCCGAACGTCGACTACGACGAGTGCTTCCTCCGCAACATCCACGTGCTCGGGTGCGGCCCTGCGTACGGGCAGGCGGTGGCCGAGTTCTCGCTGGGGCTCGCGCTCGACCTGGCGCGTGGCATCTCGCGCGAGGACCGCGCCTTTCGCGCCCGACGCGAGTGTTGGGTCGCCGAGGGCAACGCCGACGCGGTGCTGCTGCGCGGCGCGGACGTCGGCCTGATCGGCTTCGGCAACCTCGGCCGCGCGCTGCGGCCACTGCTCGAACCGTTCCGGTGCACGGTGCGCTGTTACGACCCGTGGCTGCCGGCCGCGACGCTGGGTGAGTACGGCGTCGCCGCCGCGCCTCTGACCGAGGTGCTGGAGCGGTCGCAGTTCGTCTTCGTCCTGGCCACCGTGACGGCCGACAGCGAGCACCTGCTCGGGCCGGCCGAGTTCGACCTCATGCCCGAACAGGCCCGGCTCGTCCTCGTCAGCCGCGCGCCGGTCGTCGATTTCGGCGCGCTGCTCGACCGCGTGCAGGCCGGACGGCTGCTGGCGGCGATCGACGTGTGGCCGGACGAGCCGATGCCGGCCGAGCACCGCGCCCGTGCGCTCGAGGGCCTGGTGCTGTCCCCGCACCGAGCGGGCGGGATCCCGGCCGCGTTCGGCGAGGTCGGGGCGATGGTGCTCGACGACCTGCGCCTGATCGCCCGCGGATTGCCGCCCGTCCGCATGCAGGTTGCGGCCCCCGAGTTGGTCGGCCGCTACCGGAACCGGCCGGTCCGATGAGGCTGCTGCCCGCCGCGGCGATCCTGTTCGACTGCGACGGCGTGCTCGTCGACTCCGACGCAAGCGTGTACTCGGCGTGGCGGCGGTGGGCGCTGGCCCAGGAACTCGACCCCGACGAGGTGAGCGACGTGGTGCACGGGCGCCGCGCCGCCGACACGGTCGCGGCGCTGCTGCCGCCCGAGCGTCGCGCCGGCGCGGAGCTGCTGATCAATGCCTACGAGGTCGACGACGCGGGGGCGGTGACGGCGATCGCCGGCGCCGCCGAACTGGTCGCCGCAGTGCCCTGCTGGGCGGTGGTGACCTCGGGCCGGCGCGAGCTGGCGATCGCCCGGCTGCGCGCGGCCGGCCTGCCGGTTCCGCCAGTGCTCGTCACGGCCGAGGACGTGCGGCACGGCAAACCGCACCCTGAGGGCTATCTCGCCGGCGCCCGCGGGCTGGGGATCGACCCGGCCGACACGATCGTGGTCGAGGACGCCGCCGCCGGGATCGCGGCCGCCCGGGCGGCCGGGGTGGGCGCAGTGGTCGGGATCGGCCGACCGGGGCTCGACACCGATGCGTGGACCGCCGACCTCACCGGCCTGCGCTGGACCGGGAGCGGGCTCACCGTCTCCTAAATCGAAAATATGTGCGAACATGGTCGCCGTGAGCCTGGTGCGGCAGATCCTGCACGCCGACCTCGACAGCTTCTACGCCTCGGTCGAGCAGCGCGACGATCCGACGCTGCGCGGGCGGCCGGTCGTCGTCGGCGGCGGCGTGGTGCTGGCCGCGAGCTACGAGGCCAAGGCCTACGGGGTGCGCTCGGCGATGGGCGGCAGCCAGGCGCGGGCGCTGTGCCCGCACCTGGTGGTCGTCGCGCCGCGCTTCGACGCCTACGTCGAGGCGAGCAAGGCCGTGTTCGCGATCTTCGAGGACACCACGCCGCTGGTCGAGGGGATCTCGATCGACGAGGCCTTCCTCGACGTCACCGGGCTCGCCAGGGTGTCGGGGTCGGCGTTGCAGATCGCGACCGGGCTGCGCGCCCGGGTGCGCGAGCAGGTCGGCCTGGCGATCACCGTCGGCGTCGCACGCACCAAGTTCCTGGCCAAGGTCGCGAGCGGGGTCGCCAAGCCGGACGGCCTGCTGGTCGTGCCGCCTGGCGGCGAACTCGACTTCCTGCACCCGCTACCGGTGCAGCGGCTGTGGGGCGTCGGGTCGATCACCGCCGACAAACTCGGCGAGCGTGGCATCCGCACGGTCCGCGACGTCGCGGCTCTCGACGAGCACACGCTGGTCGCCATGCTCGGACGGGCGTCCGGCCGGCACCTGCACGCGCTCGCGAACAACCGCGATCCCCGGCCGGTGCAGGTCGGGCGGCGCCGCCGCTCGATCGGCTCGCAGCGCGCGCTCGGCCGCAGCTACCGCCCCATCAGCGAACTCGACGCTGCCCTGGTCGGCATCGTCGACCGGGTCTGCCGCCGCCTGCGCAAGGCCGAACGGGTCTGTCGCACGGTCGTGCTGCGGCTGCGCTTCGACGACTTCGCCCGGGCGACCCGCTCGCACACCATGGCCGAACCCAGCGACGACACCGCGGCGATCCTGGCCACCGTGCGCAGCCTGCTGGCGATCGCCACGCCGATGATCACCACCAGGGGGTGCACGCTGGTCGGCATCTCGCTGGCCAACCTCGCCGACGCCGACGACCCGTTCCAGCCGGAACTGCCGTTCGCGGTGCGCGACCCGACCCGGGTCGACCGCGCCATGGACGGCGTGCGCGAGCGCTTCGGCACGGCCGCGATCACCCGCGCCGTCCTGCTCGGCAAAGAGCAGGGCATGACCGTGCCGATGCTGCCGGACTGATCGCGGCTCGGCAGGAAAACATCGCCCGTCCGGCTCAACCTCGACGGCGGACTGCCGATCGGACCGATAGCGCTCGGGCCCCGACGAGCACTTCGGGAGGGACGGTGGCGCATGACCGACGGCGTGTCGTGCTGCGACCTCACCGGATTGTGCGAACGGTCCGGAGTGGTCGACGCGTTTGTGTTCCGGCGCATCTCGAGCACCACCTGGGCCCACCTGGGCGGACTCGGCCGCGGCCGCGGCTGGGCGGGTGTTGTCGAGGTCGGCGCCGACGAACCGATGCTCGCCGGCGCGCCGGGCGAGGTGCGGGTCGTGGCCCACGGCACGCCGGCGCACGTCATCGGGCCCTATTACGCGACCGGGGCCGCGGCCGTGCGGCTGACGAACGACGTCCTCGTGGTCCTCGGCAACCCGGACGCGGCATTGCGCACCAGCAGCGAGGACGCCCTGCGCGAACTCGCGGCGTGCCTGGACAACGACCTCGACGAGATCACTCCGTCCAAACGGCTCGGGGACGAGCTCGAGGTGCTGCACGCGGTGCGGGCGGTGATCACGACGCCGACCTCGTCGGTGTCCGAGACGCTCGCGCACGTCATCGGCGTGGCGACCGATGCGCTGTCGTGCGAGCTCGGCGTCGTGCGTGACGGCGCCGGGCGGGTGGAGCTGTCGGGCTGGTCGCCGGATCGCGCCGAGCTCGACCGGGCGCTCGACGAGCTGGCCGCCCGCGCGGACGGGCACACGTACTGCGTCCAGGACAGCGCGTCGGTGGAGGTGCCGTACCCGCTCGACGCCGCGCACGGGATCCACTCCGTCCTCGTCGTGCCGCTGGCCGAACCGCTCGGCGGCATCCTGGTCGTAGCCCACACCGAAGCCGCGCCGCGGGGGTTCACCAGCCTGTGCCGCCGTCTCGGCGAGCAGGTCGCCGACACCGCTGGCGTGATCGCGCACACTGCCGTCCTGCGCGAGGACCTTCGCGATCTCGCCGACGAGCATTTCCGCAGCGCGCGCACCGACGCCCTGACCGGGCTCGGCAACCGGACGCGCTGGGACGAAGCGCTCGGCGAGGCGCAACAGCGCGTCGACGCCGGCGCGCCGGTCGCGGTCATCACCGTCGACGTCGACGGGCTCAAAGAAGTCAACGACACCTACGGGCACGACACGGGCGACGACCTGCTGCGCCGGTGCGCGGACGTGTTGCGCGAGTACTCGCGCAGCGACGACGTGCTGTGCCGGGTCGGCGGCGACGAGTTCGCGTTGCTGCTGCCGGTCGGCCCGGCGCTCGCCGCCGAGCGCGTCACTTCGCTGACGATGCGCTTCGCCGGTATGCGCTCGTGCCGCGAGCAGGTCGCTGCGAGCGTCGGGCTCGGGACGGCGACGCCGGGGCACCGGGTCATCGACGCGGTTCGCGACGCCGACTCGGCGATGTACGTGCAGAAGAAGGCGCGTCGCGAGCACAACCTGGCGCAGGAACGCATCCAGGCCTGACCTCGGCCCCGGCGACTACCGGGCGCTGGCTAGCGTGGTCGTCGTGCACGACGCGGCCGCCGCCTGGTTCTCCCGACGCACCAGTACCGCCGCGGACTGGCCGGTCGAGGCGCTGCTCGCCGGCAAAGGCACCACCCGCATCTCGGTCGTGATCCCGGCCCGCAACGAGGCCGCAACGATCGGCGGGATCGTCGCGGGGATCCGCTCCGCGCTGGTCGACGACGTGCCGCTGGTCGACGAGCTGGTCGTCATCGACTCCGACTCGACCGACGAGACCGCCTCCCTGGCACGCGACGCCGGCGCCGTGGTGCACGAGGCCCGCGCGGTGCGGCCGGACCTCGGTACCTACCGCGGCAAGGGCGAGGCGTTGTGGAAGGCGCAGTTCGTCACCAGCGGGGACGTCCTGGTGTTCGTCGACGCCGACCTGACCGGCTGGGGGACGCACTTCGTGACGGGGCTGGTGGGGCCGTTGCTCGCCGCCGCCGACGTCGCGCTGGTCAAGGGGTTCTACGACCGGGTGCTCGACGACGGCACGTCCGGGCCGGTGACGCCGCAGGGCGGTCGCGTCACCGAGCTGGTCGCGCGTCCGCTGCTCGACCTGTACCGGCCCGAACTCGCAGCGCTCGTGCAGCCGCTGGCGGGCGAGTGGGCGATCCGGCGCTCGGTGTTCGAGCAGTTGGCGATCCCGACCGGGTACGGGGTCGAACTCGCCGTGCTGCTCGACGTCGTCGCGGCCGGCGGCCTGGACGCCGTCGCGCAGGTCGACCTCGGCGCGCGGGCGCACTCGCACCAGTCGGTGCACGACCTCGGCTTGATGGCGGCCGAGCTCCTGGCCGTCGCGCACCGCCGATTCGGCGCCCCGGCACCGGTCGACGACATGCTGTGGCAATTCGACCGGCGCGCCACCCCGCCGTGGCGCGGCCGGCCCGTCCCGCTGACCGAACGGAGTCCGCGTGCTGAAGTTGGGTAGTCGTTCCTTCGACGACGACGCGTTGCTGATCATGGCGATCGTCAACCGGACGCGGGACTCGTTCTACGACCGGGGCGCGACGTTCGCCTTCGACGTCGCGCTCGACCGGGTGCGTTCGGTGGTCGCCGACGGCGCCGAGATCGTCGACATCGGCGGGGTTAAGGCGGCACCCGGCGTCGAAGTGAGCGTCGCGGAGGAGATCGAGCGCACCGCCTCGTTCGTCGCTGCCGCCCGAGCGGAGTTCCCGTCCGTGGTGATCAGCGTGGACACCTGGCGAGCGGCGGTCGGCGACGCCGCGTGCCGGGCCGGGGCGGACCTGATCAACGACGCCTGGGGCGGCTGGGATCCGGACCTCGCCGCTGTCGCGGCCGAGCACGGGGCTGCGATCGTATGCACGCACGCCGGCGGGGTCGAGCCGCGCACCCGTCCGCACCGCATCGCCTACGACGACGTGGTCGGCGACGTGCTGTCGCGGACGGTCGCACTCGCCGAACGCGCGGTGTCGCTCGGCGTCGCCCGCGAGTCGGTGCTGATCGATCCCGGACACGACTTCGGCAAGAACACCCGGCACTCGCTGGAGGTGACCCGCCGGTTGGGCGAGATGGTCGCGACCGGGTGGCCGGTGCTGGTGTCGCTGTCGAACAAGGACTTCGTCGGCGAGGCGCTCGGGCGTCCGCTGAACGAGCGACTGATCGGCACGCTCGCGGCGACGTCGGTGTCGGCCTGGCTGGGGGCGCGCGTGTTCCGCGCGCACAACATCGCCGAGACGCGCCAGACGCTGGACCTGATCGCGTCGATCCGCGGCACGCGATTGCCGACCCGGACGGTACGCGGGCTGGCGTGACGCCGTTGACCCACTCCGCCCCTCGAGATGATCAGGGGTGAGGCGGCTCGCCCTCGCTTCGGCCGTGTAGCAGGCTGGAGGTCGTGCGCACTCAAGTCGCGATCGTCGGCGCCGGACCGGCCGGGTTGCTCCTCGCCCGGCTGCTGCACCTGCAGGGCATCGAATCGGTGGTGCTCGAGTGCCGGACCCGCGCCTACGTCGAGGCGCGGGTCCGCGCCGGCGTCCTCGAGCACGGCACGGCCGAGACCCTGCGCGAGGCCGGCGTGGGCTCACGCATGGATGCCCAGGGCATGCCGCACGACGGCACCGAACTGCGCTTCGGCCGACAACGCCATCGCATCGACTTCACCGAACTCACCGGGCGCTCGATCCTCGTCTACGGCCAGCAGGAGGTCGTCAAGGACCTCATCGCCGCGAACCTGGCCGACGGCGTCGAGATCCGCTTCGAGGTCACCGATGCCGCGCTGCACGACCTCGACACCGCTCGGCCGCGGGTCACCGCCGGAGGCGAAGACATCGAGGCCGACTGGGTCGTCGGCGCCGACGGCTTTCACGGCATCAGCCGCGACCTCGTCCCGGGCAGCACGGTCTACGAGCGCGACTACCCGTTCGCCTGGCTCGGCATCCTCGCCGAGGCACCACCCAGTTCCGCCGAGCTGATCTACTGCCGTCACCCGAACGGCTTCGCGCTGCACTCGATGCGGTCGCCGACCATCACCCGCATGTACCTGCAGGTTCCGTCGACCGAGCGCGTCGAGGACTGGCCGGACGACCGCATCTGGGCCGAACTGCACACCCGGCTGGCCACCGACGACGGCTTCGAGCTGACCGAGGGCCCGTTGCTGGACAAGGGCATCACACCGATGCGCAGCTTCGTGTCGACGCCGATGCAACACGGCCGGCTGCTGCTCGCGGGCGACGCGGCGCACATCGTCCCGCCCACCGGCGCGAAGGGGATGAACCTCGCGATCGCCGATGTCCGCCTGCTGGCTCACGCTCTCGGCGGTTACTACACCGACAGCCGCGCCGACCTGCTCGAGAGCTACACCGACACAGCGTTGCGACGGGTCTGGCGCGCCACGCACTTCTCGTGGTGGATGACCACCATGCTGCATCCCGATCCGAACGCCGACGCGTTCGCCGGGAAGCTGGCCGAGGCGCAGCTCGCCTACGTCACCGGCTCGCGCGCGATGGCGACCTCGCTGGCCGAGAACTACACCGGATTGCCCTACGCCGCAGGATGGAGCTACCGATGAGCAGAGCCCGCATCCTGCCGCTCGCCGACGCGATCGCCGAACTCGTCCATGACGGCGACACCGTGGCTCTCGAAGGCTTCACGCACCTGATCCCGGTCGCGGCCGGTCACGAGCTCATCAGGCAGGGACGACGTGATCTCACCCTGGTGCGGATGACACCGGACATCGTCTACGACCAGCTCATCGGCGCGGGCTGCGCCCGCAAGCTGATCTTCTCCTGGGGCGGCAACCCCGGCGTGGGTTCGCTGCACCGCTTCCGCGACGCGGTCGAGCACCAGTGGCCGCGACCGCTCGAGATCGAGGAGCACAGTCACGCGGGGATGGCCAACCGCTACGCCGCAACCGCGTCCGGGCTGCCGTTCGCCGTGCTGCGCGGGTACGCCGGCACCGATCTCGCCGAGCACACCGACACGATCCGTCAGGTGACCTGCCCGTTCACCGGCGAGGTGCTCGCGGCCGTGCCCGCCCTCGATCTGGACGTCACCGTCGTCCACGCCCAGCGGGCCGATCGTGCGGGCAACGTGCAGCTGTGGGGCATCGTCGGCATCCAGAAGGAGGCCGTGCTAGGCGCACGCCGCGCACTCGTGACGGTGGAGGAGATCGTGGACGAGCTCGAGCCGGTGGTCGGCGCGGTGATCCTGCCGTCCTGGGCCGTCACCGCAGTCGCCGAGGTGCCCGGCGGCGCGCATCCGTCCTACGCGCAAGGCTATTCCGATCGCGACAACAGCTACTACCGCGAGTGGGACTCGATCAGCCGCGACCGTTCCCGCTTCGCCGCGTGGCTCGAGAGGCTTGCCGCATGACACCCACCGCCGACGAGATGATGGTCGTGACCGCGTCGCGCTCATTGCGCGACGGCGACGTCTGCTTTGTCGGCATCGGCCAACCGTCCACCGCCGCCAACCTGGCCCGCCGCACGCACGCCCCGGATGTCGTGCTCGTCTACGAGTCCGGCACGCTCGGCGCGAAACCCGACCAGCTGCCGCTCTCGATCGGCGACGGCATCCTCGCCGACACCGCCGACGCCGTGATCACGATCCCCGAGGTGTTCAACTATTGGCTGCAGGCCGGACGCATCGACGTCGGGTTCCTGGGTGGTGCGCAGCTCGACCGCTTCGCGAACATCAACACCACGGTGGTCGGCGACTACGACCGGCCGAAGGTGCGTCTGCCCGGCGCGGGCGGCGCGCCCGAGATTGCAGCATCGTGCGGCGAGGTGCTGATCATCATGCGGCAGACGCAGCGTTCGTTCGTCGACCGCGTCGACTTCATCACCTCCTTCGGCTACGGCGCCGGTCCCGGCGAACGGGAACGGCTGGGCATGCGCGGTCGCGGCCCGACCCGGGTCATCACCGACCTCGGCGTGCTCGAACCCGATCCGGGGACGTGCGAGCTGACCCTGACCGCGGTGCACCCGGGCGTCACCGTCGACCAGGTCCGCGACAACACCGGCTGGGAACTCGCGGTCGCCGACGACCTCGCGACGACCGCGAGCCCGACCGACGAGGAACTGCACATCCTGCGCGCGCTGCAGCAGACCCTGGAAAGGAACTCATGACCGCCGAAACCTTCGTCCTGGACGCCGTACGCACCCCCATCGGCCGGTACGGCGGAGCGCTCGCACGTACCCGCCCGGACGATCTGGCGGCGCACGTCGTCGGCTCGGTGGCCGCCCGCGCCGAGCTGGTCGACCCCGCACGTATCGACGACGTCTTCTTCGGCGACGCGAACGGCGCCGGCGAGGACAACCGGGACGTCGCGCGCATGGCGGTGCTGCTGGCGGGCCTGCCGACCACGATTCCCGGCGTCACCCTCAACCGGCTGTGCGGCTCGGGACTCGAGGCGGTGATCGCTGCCAACCGCGCGGTGGCCGTCGGTGACGTCGCGCTCGCGATCGCCGGCGGCGTCGAGTCGATGAGCCGTGCGCCGTGGGTGGTGCTCAAACAGGCGAAGGGTTTTCCCGCCGGGCACGAGACGATGTACTCGACGACGCTGGGCTGGCGCATGGTCAACACCACCATGCCGGCCGACTGGACGGTGTCTCTTGGTGAGGCCACCGAGCTGCTCGCCGAGAAGTACGGCATCACCCGCGAGGCGCAGGACGAGTTCGCGCTGGGCAGTCATCAGCGCGCCGCCGCGGCCTGGGCCGACGGGGTGTTCGCCGACGAGGTGGTCGCCGTCCCCGGTGTCGACCTCGACCAAGACGAGTCGATCCGTCCCGATACCACCCGCGAGGCATTGGCGAAGCTGAAGCCCGCTTTCCGCGCCGACGGCACGGTCACTGCCGGCAACGCCAGCCCGCTCAACGACGGCGCGGCCGCGCTGCTCATCGGCGGTGCCGACGGCGCACGCGCAGCGGGTGCCACACCGCTCGCCCGCATCGTGTCGCGCGGCGTCGCCGCGGTCGAGCCGCAGTACTTCGGCGTCGGTCCGGTCGAGGCAGCCGAACTCGCCCTGCGCCGCGCCGGCATCGGCTGGGGCGACCTCGCCCTGGTCGAGTTGAACGAGGCGTTCGCCGCCCAGTCGCTCGCCTGCCTTGCCGAGTGGCCCGAGCTCGATCCGGCGATCGTGAACGTGCACGGCGGCGCCATCGCGATCGGCCATCCGCTGGGCTGTTCCGGCGCGCGCATCGTCGGCCATCTCGCGCGCGCGTTGCACGCCCGCGGCGGCTACGGTCTCGCCGCCATCTGCATCGGCGTCGGTCAGGGGCTCGCGATGGTCCTGGAGGCGGCGTGAGCTACGTCGACGACTCCGCGTCGCACCCGGCCAACGACAGCCCCGACTACCGCAGCACCGGCCTGCGTCATCCGCAGAGCGACCTGCACCTGCTGCCGCAACGGTTGACCGAACTCACCGGTCCGATGTTCGGCCACGACCGGGTGCGCCCCGGCGAGGACGACCTGACCCGCTGCAACGACGGCGAGGCAGTCGGGCAGCGCATCATCGTGCACGGCCGCGTGCTCGACTCGGACGGCCGTCCCGTACCCGACACGCTGCTCGAGATCTGGCAGGCGAATGCGGGTGGGCGCTACCGGCACGTCAACGATCAGTGGCCTGCACCGCTCGATCCGCATTTCGCGGGCCTCGGCCGCTGCGCCACCGATGCCGACGGCCGCTACCGGTTCACGACGGTGAAACCCGGCGCGTACCCGTGGAAGAACCACCGCAACGCCTGGCGGCCCGCGCACATCCATCTGTCGTTGTTCGGTCAGGCGTTCGTGCAACGGCTGGTGACGCAGATGTACTTCCCCGACGACCCGCTCTTCTTCCAGGACCCGATCTTCAACTCGGTTCCCGAGGCAGCACGTCCGCGGCTGGTCTCTGCCTACGACCACGACGCCACCGAGGACCACTGGGCACTCGGATACCGCTTCGACATCGTGCTGCGCGGCACGGGACAGACGCCGTTCGAGAGCGAGCCGGACGATGAGTGAGCCTGCCACCACGCCGTCGCAGACCATCGGCCCGTTCCTGTCGATCGCGCTGCCGTGGCACGACGGCCCGGAACTGGTCACCTCGGGCGGGCTGACGATCGTCGGCACGCTCACCGACGGTGCAGGCGCCCCGGTGCCGGACGGCCTGGTCGAGATCTGGCAGGCCGATCCGGACGGGCACTTTCCGCATCCCGCTGATCCGCACCGGGCCGACTACGCCGGGCTGCGCCCGTTCGGGCGGTGCCCGAGCGACGCCGATGGCGCCTTCCGGTTCCGGACGGTGAAGCCGGGACGTGTCGACACCGAGCAGGCGCCGCACATCGACGTCGTCGTGTTCGCGCGCGGCCTGCTCAAGCACCTGGTGACCCGCCTCTACTTCCCGGACGAGGCCACCGCGAACGCGGCCGACCCGGTTCTGCAGTCCCTTCCGGCCGATGCCCGTGACCGCCTCGTTGCGGTCGACGACGCCGACGTGTTGCGGTTCGACATCCGGCTCCAGGGCGACGGTGAGACGCCGTTCTTCGCCGTCTGACACGCTGGCAGGCGTGACCAGTGAGCTGTTCGACGGGATCTTCGGGACCACGGCCGTCGTGGCCGCCACTGACGACGCGGCGATCGTCGACGCGTTGTGCATGGCCGAGACCGCGCTTGCACGCGCGTGTGCCGACGTCGGGATCATCCCGCTGGCCACCGCGCTCGAGATCGGCGTCGTGTGCGACGCGATCCGCCGTCTCGACACCGCGGAGCTCGCGCGCCGGGCGGTGCCCGACGGCAATCCGGTCGTGCCGTTGGTGCGCGAGATCCGGCACCGGGTCGAGGTGCGGGCCGGGGCAGAGACCGCAAGCGCGGTGCATCTCGGCGCCACCAGTCAGGACATCCTCGACACCGCGCTGATGCTCGTCAGCAAGCAGGCGCTGGGTGTGATCGCCGCTGCGATCGGTGACGCCGCGGACACCTGCGCCCAGCTCGCCCGCGCGCACCGCGACACCGCGATGGCGGCCCGCACCCTGTTGCAGGCGGCGGTGCCGACCAGTTTCGGCGCGATCGCGGCCGGCTGGGGCATCGCGCTGGACCGCAGCGCGGCCCGGCTGGCCGCCCTGCGCGACACGCTGCCCGCCCAGCTCGGTGGGGCTGCCGGAACGTCGTCGGTGCTGCACCCGAACGGTCTCGCCGTGCGGCAGGCCTTTGCCCACGAGCTCGAGCTGGCCGACCCGGACGGCGTCTGGCACACCGACCGCACGATCGTCGCTGAGCTCGCCGGAGCGCTGGGTGCTGCCGCCGGCGCGATCGGCAAGACCGCCACCGACCTGGTGCTGCTGGCCCAGACCGAAATGGGTGAGGTGAGCGAGCGGGCGCCCGGCGGATCGTCGGCCATGCCGCACAAGCGCAATCCGATCGCGGCGGTGACCGCACGCGCCGCGGCGGCACAGGCGCCCGGCCTGGTCGCGACCCTGCTGGCGCAGACGCCTGAACTGCAACGCGGTGCCGGACCGTGGCACGCGGAGTGGCCGGCCCTGCTCGGGTTGCTGCGCTTCACCGGTGGTGCCGCCGCACGCCTTCGGATTGCGCTCGACCTCGACGTCCACACCGACGCGATGGCGCGCAACCTCGCCGCGCTGACCGACGCCGTCGACCTCGGCCACGCCGGCGATCTGGTCGACACCTTCCTCACCCGCAGGAGCACGCCATGAAACTGCACGCGCGCATCGACGGCTCCGACGAGCTGCCCACGCTGGTGCTGGTCGGCTCGGTCGGGAGTACGGCAGACATGTGGACGCCCGCCCTCGCGCCGCTTCTGGAGCAGTTCCGCATCGTGCGCATCGACCATCGCGGGCACGGCGGGTCGCAACCTGCGGCACCGGAGTCGTCGGCGTGCACGCTGGCCGACCTCGGCGCCGACGTGCTCGAGACCCTCGACGATCTCGGCATCGCCCGCGCGCACTTCGCCGGTCTGTCCCTCGGCGCGATGACCGGCATGTGGCTCGCGATCCATCACCCCGAGCGGATCGCACGTCTCGCGTTGCTTTGCACGTCGGCCCACATCGGCAGCTCCTACCTCGAACGCGCTGCGGCTGTTCGCGTCTCGGGCATGGCCGCGGTCGTCGAGCCGGTGGTCACGCGTTGGTTGACCACCGGCCTCGCGCAGCGCGATCCGGAACTGGTCGAGAAGCTACGCGCGATGGTCGCGTCGATCGACGCCGAGAGCTATGCGCAGTGCTGCGACGCGCTCGGCACGATGGATCTGCGCCCGGATCTCATGCGCATCGCGGCACCGACGCTCGTCGTCGCGGGTGCCGACGACCCGGCGACACCGCCGGCGCAACTGCAGGTGATCGCGGACGGTGTTCCCGGTGCACGGCTGGAGATCCTCGCTGATGCCGCGCATGTCGCGACCTACGAACAACCCGCTCGCATCGCCGGCTTGTTGCGCGAACACTTCCGCGGCGGCGCAACGCTCGAGCGTGGCCTCGCCACCCGCCGTGCGGTACTCGGTGATGCCCACGTCGACCGTGCGATCGCGGCGATCACCCAGCGCACGGCGGCGTTCCAGCACTTCCTCACGCGGTACGCGTGGGGTGATGTGTGGTCGCGTGACGAGCTCTCGCGACGCGACCGATCCATCGCGACGCTCGCCGCGTTGGTCACGCTCGGCGCCGAGCACGAACTCGCCATGCACGTGCGCGGTGCACGTCGCAACGGCCTCACCGACGACGAGATCGTCGAAGTTGTGATGCACTGCGCGTTGTACGCCGGACTGCCGCGAGCTAACCGCGCCGTCGCGGTCGCGGTCGAGGTGCTCGACGAATCCGCTTCAATGCAAGGGGATTCTCAGTAGCTCCGTCTGCGACGGCCGTTCGGGATCGCCCAGCGATCGCTCACATGCGGGCAACTGCTGTGCAACGGATTGATCGCGCGATGATGCGTTGATCGCGTTTGTAGGCCACCATGCTCTTATGACGAGTCGGCGTGGCGCATTGACGCTGCACGACATGCATCGTCCACTTATCGCAACGAATGAGGATTCGTTGACTGCTGCCGAGGAGGCAACGCAATGACGACACCGGCCAAGAAGGCGACCCGCAAGGTCGCCGCGAAGACCACTGCCGCCAAGAAGGCGGTGCGCAAGACCGCCGCCAGGAAGTCCCCCGCGAAGAAGACGACTGCGGCGAAGAAGACCACCGCTGCGCGCAAGACCGTCGCGAAGAAGGCGCCCGCGGCGAAGAAGACGACCGCGCGCAAGACTGCGGCGAAGAAGACGACCGCTGCGCGCAAGACCGTCGCGAAGAAGGCGCCCGCGGCGAAGAAGACCACCGCGCGCAAGACTGCGGCTAAGAAGACGACCGCTGCGCGCAAGACTGCGGCGAAGAAGACCACCGCCGCGCGCAAGACCGTCGCGAAGAAGGCACCGGCGGCGAAGAAGACCACGGCGCGCAAGACTGCGGCAAAGAAGACCACCGCGCGCAAGACTGCGGCGAAGAAGACCACCGCCGCGCGCAAGACTGTCGCGAAGAAGGCGCCGGCCAAGAAGACGGCCGCCAGGAAGACCGCGGCCAAGCGCGCCCGCTGACCGCGACGCCTGCGTCCGCAGGTCAGCGCGGACGCTGTCGCGGATGAGTTCACATCGGGTCGCCGGCGTACCGCTCGACTTCGCCGCGTTGCGGTCGGAGTTGGCGGTCGCCGGCGACTTCGCGTCCGATGTCCTCGCCGAAGCCGATCGCGCCGCGGCGAGCGTCGAGCTTCCCGACCTCGACGCGACCGACCTGCCGCTGGTCACCGTCGATCCGGCCGGCAGCCGCGACCTCGACCAGGCCGTGCACATCGCCGTCGAGGGCGACGGCTACCTCGTCAGCTACGCGATCGCCGACACCGCCGCGTTCGTCGCCGCAGGGTCGCCGATCGACCGCGAGGCGAACCGGCGCGGTGAGACGCTGTACTTCCCCGATCTGCGCGTGCCCTTGCACCCGCCGGTGCTGAGCGAGAACGCCGCGAGCCTGTTGCCCGATCAGGTGCGCCCGGCGGTGCTCTGGCGGATCACCCTCGACGACGTGGGGGAGGTCCGCGGCGTCGACCTGCGTCGCGCCCGGGTCCGCAGCCGCGCACAACTGGACTACGGGACGGTGCAGCGTGACCCCGCCGTCGCCGACGCCGTCGCGCTGTTGCCCGAGGTCGGCCGGCTGCGGTTCGCGCTCGCCCGCGAGCGGCACGCGATCAATCTCGACCTGCCTGCGCAGGAGGTCGAGCACGACGGCGACGGCTGGCAACTTCGCGCCCGTGCTCCGCTGCCGGTGGAGAGCTGGAACGCCGAGATCTCGCTGCTCACCGGCATGTGTGCGGCCCGGCTGATGCTCGACCACGGCCACGGCATCCTGCGCACCGTGCCGCCACCGCACCCGGACGCCATCCGGGCACTGTGCCGCGCGGCTGCTGCGCTCGGCGTCGACTGGCCGGCGGGAACGGCACCCGGTGACGTTCTCGCCCGCCTCGACCGAACCGACCCGCGCCACATCGTGCTCATCGAGCATGCGACTGTGCTGCTACGCGGCGCTGCGTACACCGTTGTCGACGGTGCGGCGCCCGCCGTCTACTCGCACGCCGGGATCGGCGCGCCCTACACCCATGTCACCGCACCGCTGCGCCGGCTCGTCGATCGTTATGCGAGCGAGCTCTGCCTCGCGCTGCACGCGGGAACGCCCGTGCCGGCGTGGGTCGACTGGGCGTTGCCGAGCCTGCCGGGGACGATGCGCGCCGGCGACCAACGCGCACACGCCGCCGACCGCGCCGTCGTCGACATGACCGAGGCCTGGTTGCTGCACGAGCGCGTCGGCGAGCTCTTCGATGTGCTCGTGATCGACGCGGACGACGACGGCGCGGCCGTGACCCTCGACGTCCCCGCAGTGCGCGCGCACTGTCAGGGCGCGCACCTCGAGGTCGGCTCCCGCATCCGCGCGGAGCTCGTCCGCGCCGACATCGCGACGCGCAGCGTGTTGTTCACTGCCGCGTCGTGATCGTCAGCTGTACTCGTGCTCCGGCGCGGGGTAGCTGCCCGCACGAACCTCGGTCGCGAACGTCTCGGCAGCCGTGCGCAGCGTGGTGCCGAGCTGCGCGAACTCCTTGACGAACTTCGCGGGCTTGCCCTCGCCGCGCAGCCCCGCCATGTCCTGCCAGACGAGGACCTGGGCATCCGTGCCCGGGCCGGCGCCGATACCGATCGTCGGGATGTGCAGTTCCTTGGTCACCTGCGCGGCGAGCTCGGACGGCACGACCTCGAGCACCACTGCGAACGCGCCCGCGTGCTGCATCGCCTTGGCGTCCTGGATCAGACGGTGCGCCGCCTCGTCGCCGCGGCCCTGCACGCGGTAGCCGCCGAGGGCATTGACCGACTGCGGGGTCAACCCGATGTGCGCCATGACCGGGATGCCGGCCGACACGAGCGCCTCGACCTGACCGGTCATCCGCTGACCGCCCTCGAGCTTGATGGCCTGGCAGCCGCCGTCCTTCATGAACCGCGTCGCGGTCTCGAGTGCCTGCGTCGGGGAGCTCTGGTAGCTGCCGAACGGCAGGTCGCCCACGATCAGCGCGCGCTTGGTGCCGCGCACGACGCCGCGCACCAGCGGCAGCAATTCCTCGACCGTGACCGGCACGGTCGTGTCGTAGCCGTACACGACGTTGGCGGCCGAATCGCCGACGAGCAGCACCGGGATGCCAGCCTCGTCGAACACGCGCGCCGTCGAATAGTCGTAGGCCGTGAGCATCGGCCAGCGTTCGCCGCGCTCCTTGGCCGCCTGCAGGTCACGGATCGTGATCCGCCGAGTGGTGACACCGCCGTACAGGGACGTACCGGTCATGGGTTCCTCGCGTTCTCTCCTCGGGGCCGGCACGCCGGTCCCCGGGCTGTTACGTGGACGAAACCCATGGTTCCCCAGCCTGGGGTATTTGTCGCCCCCGCCGAGACGTCCGTCACGCGTCGGGCGAATCGGTTGATTCCGCGGTCTCCGGGGCCGACCGGACCCGTGCGATCGCTGAGCGTCGCGCCGATCTCGTCCCGGGATGTCGTCCGTGTGAGGCAGAATGGCCGCCGAACATCCGTCGCCGCGCCGACCCGGGGGTATGGGACCGGGCAGGGAGGCACCACACAGCGCGTGCGGCTGCGCCTGGCAAGTCGGCGGGCGAGTCGAAATGTCGCCCCCAGCGATGCAACCGCACCACCGGCTGGCGCGTCATATCGGTTGTAAGGCTTTTGTGACACGCGCCTGCCGGGAGTCGACGGGTAGGTGAGGGAGAATGAGCCAGCCCGTCGGCCGGAACACCCAGGTCGGTGGCAGTGAGGGATAGGCGGTACCAGTTGTTCGAACACGGTCAGCATGCACAGCAGAGCCGGCGGCGGGGATGGGCCGCCGGCGCATTCGTGGCCGGCGCCGCGCTGCTCCTGTCGGCGTGCACCTCCGCCACCGGTACGAAGCCCGCAGGTGACCCCACGGGCTCGACCCAGCAGCCGATGAGTTCGGCGCCCGCACCGAACTCGAGTGCGCCGGTGACCTCCAAGGCGCCCGATCCGGTCACGTTCACCGCGGCGCCTGCCGCGGCGACAGCCGTCAACCCGACCACGCCCGTCACGCTGGCGGTCGCCCACGGCACGCTGCGCACGGTCGCACTCGTCAACCCCGAGGGCCACCACGTCACCGGCACCTTGTCGAAGGACAAGACGAGCTGGCAGGCGAACGAGGTCCTCGGCTATGGCAAGACCTACCGGTTCACGGCGACCGCCACCGACACATCGGGCGAGACGACGCACACCTACAAGCACGCCTTCACCACCCTCACGCCGGCCAACATGACGATGCCGTACTTCAACACCATCTACGGCGGGACGCTGCAGAACGGCGGCACGTACGGCGTCGGCATGATCCCCGTCGTCAATTTCGACGAGTCCGTCACTCGCAAGAAGGTCGCCGAGCGCGCGCTCGAGGTCACCACGTCCCCGCACGTCGACGGATCCTGGTACTGGGTGAACGACCACGAGCTCCACTGGCGGCCGGAGCACTTCTACGCGCCGGGCACCACGGTGAAGATCACCGCGAAGGTGTACGGCGTCGAGGTCGGCAGCGGCCTCTACGGCCAGTCGGACAAGACCGTCGAGTTCCGCATCGGGCGCAAGCAGATCACCGTCGCCAACGACAGCGCGCCCCGCGTGGACAAGGTGCGCACCTTCCGCAGCGGTCAGCTCGTCCGCACGATGAACACCTCGATGGGCAAGCACGGCGGCGAGACGATCAACGGCAAGTACATCAACTTCTACACACTCGACGGCACATACACGGTGCTCGGTTTCGAGAACCCGGCGAGCATGTGCTCCGACTCCTACGGCCTGCCGGCGAACGCTCCCGGTGGCTACAAGTGCGAGGACATCCCGTGGTCGACCAAGATCAGCACTGACGGCATCTACCTCCATGAGCTGGACAGCACGCAGTGGTACCAGGACCACGGTTACGACGTGTCCCACGGCTGCCTGAACCTCACCGGCCCGAACGCACAGTGGTTCTACACGCACTCGCTGATCGGTGACCCGGTGATCGTCCACGGCGCGAAGGGCGCTCCGGAGCTGCAGTTGTGGCAGGGCGGCGACTGGACCATGAGCTGGAGCGACTGGAAGAAGGGCAGCGCGCTCGCCAACTCCTGATCCGACCCGTCCGCGTAATGTTCCGGTAACCGGACCGGGCAAGAGTGGAGAGTCGTGGATCGGCAACAGGAGTTCGTGCTGCGCTCGCTCGAGGAGCGCGAGATCCGTTTCGTGCGGCTGTGGTTCACCGACGTCCTCGGGACGCTGAAATCGGTGGCGGTCGCGCCCGCGGAACTCGACGGCGCCTTCGACGAGGGCATCGGCTTCGACGGGTCCGCTATCGAGGGCTTCGCCCGGGCCAGCGAGAGCGACATGCTGGCCCGCCCGGACCCGTCCACCTTCCAGATCCTGCCCGGCGCGCCGGGGGTGCCGGTCTCGGCGCGGATGTTCTGCGACATCACGATGCCCGACGGTTCGCCGTCCTGGGCGGACCCGCGCTACGTGCTGCGGCGTGCTCTGTCCAAGGCCGCCGATCGGGGGTTCACCTTCTACACCCACCCGGAGATCGAGTTCTTCCTGCTCAAGGACCGGCCGAGTGACGGATCGGAGCCGACGCCGATCGACAACGGCGGGTACTTCGACATGACCAGCCACGACGCGGCCCACGACTTCCGCCGCGCGGCCGTCGGGGCGCTCGAGGGCCTGGGCATCTCCGTCGAGTTCAGCCACCACGAGGTCGCGCCCGGCCAGCAGGAGATCGACCTGCGCTACGCCGACGCGCTGTCGATGGCCGACAACATCATGACCTTCCGGCACGTGATCAAGGAGGTCGCGATCTCCGAGGGGGCGCACGCGACCTTCATGCCGAAGCCGTTCCGGCACCGGCCGGGCAGCGGTATGCACACCCACCTGTCGTTGTTCGAGGGCGACAACAACGCCTTCCACGACTCGTCCGACGCGCTCTACCTGTCCAAGACGGCCAAGGCGTTCATCGCCGGTCTGCTGCGCCACGCCCGCGAGATCACCGCGGTGACCAACCAGTGGGTGAACTCCTACAAGCGGCTGTTCGGCTACGCGGCGCGCGGCGAACTGGTCGAGGCGCCGACCTACGTCTGCTGGGGGCATGCGAATCGCTCGGCGCTGGTCCGGGTGCCGATGTACAAGCCGGGCAAGGCGAACTCGACGCGTATCGAGCTGCGCTCGCTCGACTCGGCCTGCAACCCCTACCTCGCCTTCGCGGTGATCCTTGCCGCGGGACTCAAGGGGGTCGAGGAGAACTACGAGCTGCCTCCCGGCGCCGAGGACGAGGTCTGGTCGATGTCGGACAACGAGCTGCGTGCCCTGGGCTACGACGAGCTGCCGCACAACCTCGCCGACGCGCTTACTGCGATGGAGGACAGCGAGCTGGTCGCCGAAACCCTCGGCGAGCACGTCTTCGACTTCTTCCTGCGCAACAAGCGTGAGGAGTGGATCGAGTACCGCGCCGAGGTCAGCCCGTTCGAGCTGCGCCGGTATCTGCCCGCGCTTTGACCCTGCGGGCAGCCGAGTCCGTCGTGATCGCCAGGAGACTGATGGCCTGGTGGTGATCGGGTGTTCCTCTGCTCTGCTCGGACGGAGTCGCGCGAGCCGAGCGGTACGGAGGCAACGGCGGCCTCGCTCCTGGCGCCGCGAGAATGACCACGTCCTAAGCTCGACGGCGTGCCTGTTCTCGTCGTCCAACTCGATGCCTCGGATCCGCCTGCGCGTCTCGGCGGCTGGCTGCGCGATGCCGGCCTGGAGCTGGATGTCCGCGCGCTCGACGCGGGCGAGCCGCTACCCGCGGACCTGAGCGGCCACCAGGGGCTGATCGTGCTCGGCGGCCCGATGGGCGCGAACGACGACGCCGACGCACCGTTCCTGCCTGCGGTGCGGCAGCTGCTGCGCGACGCGGTGAGCGAGGAGGTGCCGACCCTCGGGGTATGCCTGGGGCACCAGCTGCTGGCCGTCGCGAACGGCGGGCGGATCCGTCGCATGCCCAACGGTCCCGAGATCGGTGCGCACCTGGTCGCCAAGCGCACAGCCGCCGCCGTCGATCCGTTGTTCCGGTCACTGCCGATCACGCCGGACGTGCTGCAGTGGCACTTCGACGAGGTGGAGGTGCTGCCGCCCGGCGCGCAGCAGCTGGCGAGCTCACCGGGCTGCGAGCAGCAGGCGTACCGGCTGGGCCGGCTCGCCTGGGGCGTCCAGTTCCACATCGAGACCGACGTGACCATCGTGCGGGCCTGGGCCGACGAGGACGCCGGCGAGCTCGCCGACCACGACCTCGACCTCGTCGTCGAGCGGGCCGCCGCGATCGACAACGACCTCGCCGAGGTGTGGCAGCAGTTCGCGGCCGCCTTCGCCGACATCGTCCGCGATCCCGGCGCGGTGCCGGCGCCGCGGGGCGTGCCGACGGCGGGCGCGGCTCCGCTCACCGATCCGGCAGCGATCCGGGCGGCGCTCGCGGCCGAGGCGGACGCAGCCCGCGGGCTGCTGCCCATGCCGGGCCTGCGCCGCCCTGACGATGGCTGACCCGACCACCGCCGACCCGCGCAGCAGGCGCAGCGCCCTGCGCCTGGCAAGGCTGTCGTTCGTCGACGCCGAGCAGGCGCTGCGGCTGCTCTGCGCGCCGCCGCTGGCGTGGTGGGACCTCGAGCGCGTCGCTCCGGCCGACGACGCCGCCGCGGCGGCGATCGCAGCCATCGGGCGCACCGCAGCGCCGGACCAGGCCCTGGACCTGCTCGCCCGGCTCGCCGCCACCGACGCCGGCGCCGCGCTGCCCCGCGCGCTGAGCGAGAACGCCGAGCTGCGCGCCCGCCTGCTGCCGTTGCTCGCGGTGTCGCCGGCGCTGGCCGAGCACCTGCTGACCGATCCCGCGGCCTGGCAGGTGTTGTCGGGTGCCGCCGACCCCGACGCAGCGTCCGCCCGGCTGCACGACGCGGTGGGTGCCGACGCCGCCCGGCCGGTCACGGGGACGGGCGGCGCCCGCGCGACGGTGACGGGCCCGGCGGCGACAACTGCGCTGCGGGAGGCGTACCGGCGCGAGCTGATCGCGATCGCCGGCCGCGACCTGTCCGGCGAGCTCGGCCTCACCGAGGTCGGCAGCGCGCTCGCCGACCTGGCCGGGTACACCCTGCGGGCCGCCCTCGCCGTCGCCGCCGCCGAGCTGCCGCCCGGCGCCGCGGCGTGCCGGCTGGCGATCATCGCGATGGGCAAGACCGGCGGCCGCGAGCTGAACTACGTCTCCGACGTGGACGTCGTGTTCGTCGCCGAACCCGACGACCCGGAGGGCGACGGTGACGCCGAGCGGGCGTTGCGCACCGCCACGACCCTCGCGAGCCGCACCATGCGGTTGTGCCGCGAGGTCGCCTGGGAGGTCGACGCGGCGCTGCGCCCGGAAGGCAAGGACGGGCCGCTGGTGCGCACCCTCGCCAGCCACGAGGCGTACTACCAGCGCTGGGCCGGCACCTGGGAGTTCCAGGCGCTGCTCAAGGCACGCGCGATCGCCGGCGACCGCGACCTCGGCGCCCGCTACGAGGCTGTCATCTCACCATTCGTGTGGTCGGCGGCCGAACGCCCGAACTTCGTCCAGGACGTGCAGGCGATGCGCCGCCGCGTCGTCGCGCACCTGCCCAGCGAGGTCGCCGACCGGGAACTCAAGCTCGGCCCCGGGGGATTGCGTGACGTCGAGTTCGCGGTGCAGTTGCTGCAGCTGGTGCACGGCCGCGGCGACGAGTCGCTGCGCACCGGCGCGACCATCGCGGCCCTGCGCGCGCTGCGCGACGGCGGTTACGTCGGGCGCGACGACGCGTTGAGTCTGGCCGACGCCTACGTCTTCCTGCGCACGACCGAGCACCGCCTGCAGTTGCGCCGCCTGCATCGCACGCACCTGGTGCCCGACGACGCCGCCCAGCTGAGCTGGCTGGCGCGGGCGATGGGCTTCCGCCCGGACACCCGTGGCGACGCCCGCGCGGTGTGGCAGTCGGAATGGGCGTTGCACGCGCGCGAGGTGCGCCGGCTGCACGAGAAGCTCTTCTACCGTCCGCTGCTGGAGGCGGTCGCGCGCGTGCCGTCGGTCGCGCTGCGGCTCACCCCGCAGGAGGCCGGCCGTCGCCTGTCCGCGCTCGGCTTCGCCGATCCCGTCCGCGCCCTGCAGCACCTGGACGCGCTGACCTCGGGCCTGTCGCGGCGGGCGACGCTGCAGCGCGCGCTGCTGCCCGTGCTGCTGTCCGACTTCGCCGACGCGCCCGATCCGGACGCCGGGCTGTTCGCCTATCGCACCGTTTCCGACGCGCTGGGCACGACTCCGTGGTACCTGCGCCTGCTGCGCGACGAGGGCAAGGTGGCGTCCCGGCTGGCCTTCCTGCTCGGCACCAGCCGCTATGTCGGCCGGATGCTGGGACGTGCGCCCGAAGCGCTGCGCATGCTCGCCGCAGAGGACGAGCTGGTGCCGCGCAGCACCGCCGAGGTCGTCGCCACCATGCGCGAGATCGCCGAGCGCCGCGACGACCCGGCCGCCGCGGTCGCCGGCGTCCGCAGCGTCCGGCGCACCGAGCTGCTGCGCACGGCCTTCGCCGACCTGCTCGGGCTGGCCTCGGTCGAGTCGGTCGGCGCGGCGATCAGCACCACCACGGACGCGACGCTTTCGGTCTCGCTGCGCATCGCGATGCGCGCGGTCGCTGCCGAGCGTGCGATGGACGGCCTGCCGCTGCGGTTCGCGGTGATCGCGTTGGGTCGCCTCGGCGGCTCGGAGGTGGGCTACGGCTCGGACGCCGACGTCCTGTTCGTCTTCGAGCCGGTGGGCGACTCGGCCGAGGACGTCACCCGCATCGCGCAGGACGTCGCCGGAAAACTGCGCGCGCTGCTCGCGGCGCCGTCGTCGACCGACCCACCGTTGGGTGTCGACGCCGACCTGCGCCCGGAGGGCCGCAACGGCCCCCTGGTGCGCTCGCTGGCCTCCTACACGCAGTACTACCAGCGCTGGTCGTCGCCGTGGGAGGCGCAGGCGCTGCTGCGCGCCCGTTTCGGGGCGGGCGACGAGGAGCTCGGCGAACGGTTCCTCGCGATGGTCGACGCGGTCCGCTACCCGGCCGACGGGGTCGGACCCGCCGACCTGCTCGAGATCCGGCGGATCAAGGCCCGCGTCGACGCCGAACGGCTGCCACGCGGCGCCGACCCGTCCACCCATACCAAGCTCGGGCGCGGCGGCCTGACCGACATCGAGTGGACGGTGCAGCTGCTGCAACTGCAGCACGCCGGCCGGATCGAGGCGCTGCGTACCCCCCGCACTCTCACCGCGTTGACGGCCGCGCTCGACCACGGCCTGCTCACCGCCGCCCAGGCCGGGGCGTTGACCTCCGCCTGGGGTCAGGCGACCCGGCTGCGCAACGCGATCATGCTGGTGCGCGACCGCGCCGAGGACCAGATCCCCTCGCACGGTACGGCGCTCGTAGCCGTCGGACGGGCGCTCGGCCACCCGGCCGGCTTCGACCCCGGCGTGGTGATCGACGACTACCGGCGCGCGGCCCGGCGGGCCCGCAAGGTCGTCGAGCAGGTGTTCTACGCGCCGCTGGACTGACGGGCCGTCGTGGCCAGCCGGGACGGGCGCAGGTGCGGCAGCGGCGGGTCGGGACGGCCGAAGTCGGGCGCGTCCCAGGGCGGGGTGTAGGCGCCGTGGCCCGACAGCAACGCCTGGATGCCGAAGGCGAGCGCCACGACCGCCACGCCGCCGATGGCGTCGATGAAGTAGTGGTTGGCGGTCCCGACGATCACCAGCAGGGTGAAGAACGGGTAGAGCAGGCCGAGCACCCGCACCCACATGGCCCGGGCGCACATGAACACCGAGACGCCGGCCCACAGCGCCCAGCCGATGTGCAGGCTCGGCATCGCGGCGTACTGGTTCGAGTGCGAAGCGATCTCGGGGTCGGCGAGCGAGCCCCAGGTGTGGAACTTGAGCACGGTGTCGATGTACCCCGTCCCGGGCAGCAGCCGCGGCGGCGCCACCGGGTACATCGCGAAACCGGCGAGGGCGATCAGGGTCAGGCTGAACAGCACCGTGCGCGCGCCGCGGTAGATGTGCGGGCGCTGCACGAACAGCCACACCAGCACGCCGAGGGTCACCAGGAAGTGCAAGGTCGCGTAGTAGTAGTCGAGCACCTGGGCGAGCCACTCGTGGGCCGCGACCCAGCGGTTCACCGACAGCTCGAAATCCAGCCCGACGATCTGCTGGACGTGCTGGATGGACAGCCCGTGCCGGATGGCGATGGAGGCCTGCTCGGGGATGGCGTTGCGGCCGAGGCTGTAGAGCCAGTAGCCGATCGCGAGGAACGTGAGTTCCTGCCACCAGACCGGCCGCCGGAAGCGCAGTAGCCGCCGGGGAAGCACTCCGGCGAAGCCCGTCGCACCCGTGGCGGGCGCGACGCTGCGCACGCTGGTGTGATTGACCATGGCAAGCATTCTCTCACTCGAGCCCGACACAGGCCGGTTTCGGCGCGGCGACCGCTCAGCCGGTCAGCGCGACGATCGGGTCCTTACCGGGGCAAAACTCCTCACCCTCACATCGAGGTCGAGCCCATCCGCGGCCCGCCGCGAGCCGTGCGAGCCACCGCGGAACGCGCGACAGCTGACTGTGTGATTCCTGAGGTCGGCTCGGGATCGCGTGCATCGGATCTTGATCACCCGGCGTCGTCCAGGTACCGGCACCACCACACGGACAAGGGAGACCCGAACTCATGGCTCGTCGCACCACCAGTGTTGCGATCACCGCAGCACTGACCAGCCTCACCGCTGCGACCCTCACCGCAGCCGCGTTCTGCGTAGCAGCGGCCGGTGCCGGCTCATCAGCACGGTCTGCGTCGTCGGAGCCGGTGTCCAGCAGCACCGACGTCCACTACTGCTCGGGCGCCTTCCATCACCTGGACTACCACCGCGCTACCGCGAAGCCGGTCGAGAAGGTGCACGCGCCGTCGACGGTGTCGCGCCCGGTCGGGTTGCGCGTCGGCAGGGTGATGGCGTTGTCCGGCGTGATGAACAACCGGCGCCGCACCTCCAGCGGCAACGTCGGGCTCGCCTACCAGACCCTCGCCGGCCCCACCGGGTTCGCGTGCAGCGGCCTCGGGAACGCCCAGGACGACGTGTCGTGGGCCTCGTTCCGGTCGCTGCGGGGCGGGTCGCACTCGATGACCGCCATGTTCGACGCAGGCCGGAGGTCTTCTCGGCGATGTGTGCCTACCTCGCCGGAGCGCACCGCGCGGCCGACGCGCGGTCGTGGGCGCGCGCCCACGGCGAGACCCTGCGCGAGTGCCGTACGGCGACCAACGACGCGCCGCTCTCGGCGAAGCTGCATCCGGTCGCGGTGACCGGCAATCGCGGGGGTCCGATCGCCGTGGTGATCCACGCGCCGGCCCGGTTCGCAGTACACCGGTCCCGCTCTCACCTCGCGCGGCAGGTCGCTGCCGCAGCCGAAGACGACCACCGAAACCGTCTCCGTCGCGATCCTGTCCTACACGTCGAACAAGTCGTTCACCATTCCGCAGACCTTCGACTGCTCGCTGCCGACCACCCAGCGGAGCACGTGCCGGTCGGCCGCCGCGGTGTTCGCCGACGAGGCGCTGCAGAGCACCCGGCGTCCGCTGTCAGCAGCGGACGCCGGGTGTTGTCGTTTCGACCTCAGTCGCGGACCGGCGGGACGAGCTCGGCAGACCACTTCTCCTCGATGCGGCCGACACGCCACACCACGACAGCGATCGCCCAGCTCACCACGAACAGCGCGACGATGCCGTAGCCGGCGTAGTCGAGCGGGATCTCGGCGATCGCCGCGATCGGGCCCGACGTGATGTCGGCCTGGTCGGCGAGCACGCCGATCAGCTCGATCGATCCGATGATCAGCGCGACCGCCACCGAGATCGAGGTGATCGTGATGTTGTAGAACACCTTGCGGACGGGCTTGGCGAACGCCCAGCCGTACGCCCCGGTCATGAACACCCCGTCGATGGTGTCCATCAGGCACATTCCGGCGGCGAACAGCACCGGCAGGCTGAGGATCGCCCAGAACGGCAGGGTGAACGCCGCGGCGCCGCCGGCGAGCACGAGCAACGCGACCTCGCTGGTGGTGTCGAAGCCGAGCCCGAACAACACCCCGACCGGGTAGATGTGCCAGGCCCTGCGCACCGATCTGGTGAGCCCGTTCAGGAAGCGGTTCATGAAGCCGCGCTTGTTCAGTTGCTCTTCCAGTGCCGCCTCGTCGTAGCGGCCACGCCGCATGTCGCGGAACACCCGCACGATGCCCAGCAGCACGACCAGATTGAGGATGCCGAGGATCCAGAGGAACACGCCGGACACCGACGCGCCCACCACGCCGGTCACCGAGTGCAGCGTCGAATCCTGCTTCGCGACGGGGTTCTCGAGCGCCCGGACTCCGAGCGCGAGCAGGAAGGTCAGGCCGAAGACGACGCTGGAATGGCCCAGGCTGAACCAGAACCCCACCGACAGCGGTTTGCGGACGTCGGGGTCGCCGCCCGCCTCATGCTCGATGTTGTCGGCGAGCAACTTGCGGGTCGTGTTGTCGACGGCGGCGATGTGGTCGGCGTCGAAGGCGTGCCGCAGGCCGAGGGTGTAGGCAAGGATGCCGACTCCGATCGAGAAGGCCGGGTGATCGCCGCCGAGGTGATAGTGCCGGGGGACGACCAGGCCCAGCAGTACGCCGAAGCCGAGCACGTGCAGCGCGACGACGAACAACCCCATGCCGGCCAGCGAGCGCCGATCGCGAGCGGTGAGACTGCGCCGGAACCGGGTGAGACCCGATTCGGTCGTCGCACTCTCGGTCGCGGTCATCCGTACCCTCTCGCCGGCGGCGTCGGTGGTGATCATCTCGACCGTGGGCGGCACCGAGCGCTTGTTGCAAGACGTTAGCAACAACCGGCGTTCGGCAGGTTCACCGGGGCACGGCGGTCGGTCCGCTCGCTGATGGTCTCGCTGATCCCGATGATGCGCGCGCCCGATTCGCTGCGCGGCCGGTGCTGCGAGCCCGACGCGAACACCACGTACGAGCCGGCGGGGTAGCGGCGATCGTCCTCGATGATCTCGCCCCGCTCGACGTAGTAACGCTCCTCGGCGAGGTGGTGATCGACGTTCGGCCACTCGGTTCCCGGCGCGAAGTCGATCACCCAGCCACGCGCGAACTGCGTCGCGGGCAGCTCCCGACGCACGATGCCGGCGGTGATCTCGAACGTCGGGAGGTCGTCGACGTGAACGACGGTGGGGGACAGGACAGACAAGGCGGTGCTCCGTTCACGTTGTGGTGGGTCGACGCCGATGATGTGACCGACGCAGATTGCACGGCGAGTGCCTTCGAAGTTCCTGGAAGGACAGCCCGCGCGGACGGGTCGTCCGGTCTGCTTGGTGCTGTGCGGGTTGTCTCGAGCGTCGTCCGCGTGGCGGTCTCGTGGCTGGTGTTGTCGTACCTGCTCGCGTCGGCCTACGGCGCGGTCGCCTTCCTGGGTGGGACGGGGCTGTGGGGTGCGAGTCCGCTCGGCAGGGGCACGGTGCTGATCCTCGTCGTCGCCGCTGGACCTGCCTTCGGGCTGGCGGCGGCCCCATACGGCACCCGCCGTCTCATCAGCGATGCGGAGATCGAGGCCGCGTGTCGCGCCGCGCGCGCACCGGCGCCGGCGGTGTGGACGTCGACCGCGGAGTTCGACCGTCCGCTGACGTTCCGCGGCCCGCGACGGTGCTACACGGTGCTGCCGGCCACGACTGGCCCGGACGCCGCCGCACAGGTGGTCCGCGACCTGCGCAACGCAACCGCGTGGATCGTGCCGCTCTGGGCCGCTCTCGACCGCCTGGCGCGGTGCTGGGTGTCCTTCACGGTGCAGCTCGCGAGCAGCATCGGCCGAAGGCGGCCGAGTCTCGACCTGCTCGTCGTCGTGCCGACCTGCGGCGCCGCCGCGGCGGTCACCGTCTTGCCCGTGCTCGCCGGCGCGGCGGCCCGGGGTCTCGTGCCCCGGAACGTCGTTCGCGCGCGGAACGCCATCCACGCGGTGTCACGGGCTGGCACGGACACCGCGGCGCAGTCGGTCACGCTGTTGCCGTCGATGTATCGAAGCACTGACGTGACGGCCGAGGTGCGGTCCGCCAGGTGGCGCTGGGCCGCGGTCGATGCGGGCCTGCCGGCGCGTGCGATCACGCTGCTGGGCATGGCGATCATTGTCGGGCGTGCTCGACTCGATGGCCGGTGCTGCCGCGCAGAGCGTCGTCTGGCCGGGCGAGCACGTGCGGGTTCAGACGGTGACAGCCGTGTCCGCCCAGCCGCACGACAATGCCGTGGTGGCCGACCTCAGCGCGACGCGCGACGTCACGGTCGGCGGCCGCAACGGCACGGTGTTGATCGGGCTTCGGCGTCAATACGCGGTCGGCGACCGGATACCCGTGGTCTACGACAGCTCCGGAGCGGCGCGCGACGGCAACGGTGAGCCGCTGGGCTACTGGCTGGCGCTGATCCTTCTCGGTGGCGGTTTTGTGTCTGCAGCGGCGTGGGCCGTGGCGCGCTACGGCACCGATGTCGACCTCGGCGCCGGTATCGGCGACGGCGCTTCCCGGCGCCGAGCCGCCAAAACGTTCGTCTCGGGCGTAGCGCTGTCCCTTCTGGTGGCGATGCCGGTTTCCTGGTTCGGTGAGGAGGCGGCGGCGTTGATCGTCGGCGGCACCGCGGCGCGCCGGACGGGCTTTGCGGTCGCCTACCTGGGCGCGGTCGTTGCCGGTGCGGTGATCTCCGGGCGAGTGGCGCGGCGACGTCCCGCGGTGGCTCGTCGACGAGTTGGCAACTGACGGAGGTCGAGACGTGCACCGCTGGATGAGAAGGACCCTGCGTGGTCGCGTCGACCCGACGGCACCGCCGGACGGGTTACCGATCTATCGAGTGCTCACCGGCCCCGACGACGCGGTGTTCTGCCGCCGGGTGAGCGAGGCGCTCGAACTCGGTTATCGGTTGCACGAGGGACCGGCCGTCACCTACGACGGCGAGCGGGTCATCGTCGCGCAGGCCTTGGCGTGGCCGGGCACGGCCCGGGTTGACGACGAAGGGCCCCGTGCTCAACCGCATCGAGCGCTGCAGGTGCGTGTGACCGCACAGCCGAAGGCCGTAATGCATGCTCCACCCGCCGAGTCGCTGCAGCACCTCGGCCTCGATCGCCGGGCGGGCGCCGTCGACGGTGACGGTCTCGAGCAGGTAGGTCAGGTCGCCGTCCGGGGTGGCATGGAACGCCGGCACGCCGGCGCCGATCTCGGCGCGCGGCGGAAGGGCCGCCAGCCACGCGTGCTGATCGGTCGTGACGGTGTTGTTGCACCAGCCTGTCCGAGCTGCGCATCGACGCGGGATGGTCGTCGAGCACCTGACGGTCGTGATTGCCCCGCACGCTGACCGCTCCAGTGCGCATCAGACGCGCCGCAGTGGCGGCCGGATCCACGGCCCCGGACGGGTTCCGATCATCGTCGGATCCCTACCGAGTGACCACCGGTTTCGACCGTGCCCGAGCGCCGCGGGTCTCTTCTGTGGCACTGCCGTGCAGCAGCACCACGATCGCGGCCGCGCCGACGAACGCGATCGCGGCGCCACACCGGAGGGCGAGCTGCATGCCGTCGGTGAACGCGACAGCGGCCCGACTCGCCACGTCCCCGCCGACGTGCATGCCGACCCCGGGCGAGGAGCGGATCTGCTCGACGAGCCCGCTCGGCACGCCGGTGAGCCGTAGGTGGCTCCGGTAGGCCGACTGCATGATGCTGGCGAGGACGGCGATGCCGAGAGCGCCGCCGAGCTCGCGGGCGAGGTCGTTGACCGCCGAACCGATGCCCTGCTGCGAATCCGGCAACGCGTTGGTGATCGTCGACGTCGCGGGCGTCATCGCCAGGCCCATGCCGGCGCCGAAGGGCACGAGCCCGGCGACGACCAACCAGTACGACGAACTCGGGTCGAGTTCACCGAGCACGAGCAGCCCGGCGGCCATCAGCGTGAGCCCCACCGTGCAGATGCGCGGCCGCCCTGCGCGCTTCACGAGCCGCGGGGCGATGCCGCGCGCGCACGGCATCATCGCGAGCGGCAGGGGCAACAGGCTGACCGCGGCCATCAGCGGTGAGTCCTTGCGCACGAGTTGGAAGTACTGCAGCGCAAGGAAGATGAACCCGAAGAACGCCAGGAACTGCACGGTGATCGTCACCGCGGCCGCCGAGAAGGCCCGATTCCTGAACAGCCGTGGGTCGAGCATCGGGTGGGCGTGCCCGCGCTCCCACAGCACGAATCCCACCAGGACGACCAGCCCGCCGCCGATTCCGAGCAGCGTGCGCCCGCTGCGCCAGCCCTCGGTAGGCGCCTCGATGACCGAGTAGACCAGCAGGCCCAGCCCGGCCACGGTGATCAGAGCGCCGCCGACGTCGACGCGACCGCCCGCGGGGGCGACAGTTTCGTGGATGACGCGCCGGGTGGCGGCGATCGCGAGCACGGCGAGCACCACGTTCAGGCCGAACACCGCGCGCCACGACCACATCTCGAGCAACACGCCCGAGGTCAGCAGCCCGAGGATCGCACTCGCGCCGGCGACGCCGGCCCAGGTGCCGACGGCGCGCTGCTGGTCGTCCTTGGCGAAGCTGCTGGTGACGGTCGCCAGGGTCGCCGGCATGACGAGCGCGGCGCCGACGCCGAGGACGGCGCGCATCGCGATGAGCCAGCCGGGATCGGTCACGGTCATCGCTGCCGCCGAGCCGGCCCCGAAGATGGTCAGCCCGACGAGTAGTGCGCGCCGGCGTCCGAACCGGTCGCCGATCGCGCCGCCGGGCAACAACAGCGCGGCGAAGACCAGCGCGTAGGCGTCGATGATCCAGGACAGCTGTGTCTGGGTCGCGTGCGTCTGTTGCGCGATCGAGGGGATGGCCACGTTGAGAGAGGCGACCGCCGCGACGACGGTGGCCAGCGCGAGGCAACTGACGATCAGCACCGGGCGGCTCGAACGTCGCTCGCGGGTCGAGGTCGAAGTCATGTCAGGCACGGTGCGGCATGGGCGGACAGTTTTCAACGTTGATGAATAAACGGGCGACCGCAGCGGACGAGCTCGCCCGGCTGCTGCGCGAACTCTTCGAGGGGTGATGAATTGACTCGGCCCGCTCGCGCGTGCAGGCGGCGCCCGCCTCCGCGCGCTTCGAACCTCCTGCACGCCGCTTGTGGCCCGCGATCGCGGTGAGTTGGACCGCATGCCGTCCTCGTTCACGTTCGAGTTGCAGGCGATCCACGTGGCACCTACTGGTGCTGGTCGCCGCTCCGGTGAACGGACGGACCGCCGCGCTGAGCCTGGACGCGGTGGACAGCGTGTCCAGTCGAGTAGCTGTGCTCAGACGGGCTGCCGGCATTCGTTGACATGATCGAAGTCACGGGCCGGATAGTGCGGCAAGCGGTATCACCCCGCGCGACCGATGACGGCCGCTGCAGCGTGTCGATACAGCCAGCGCGGTGAAGGGATGGACGAGGGTGCGCTCAGCGACAGCACCGGCCCGAAGTGCCCGCAACGGTGCGGACCCGGCCGGCAACCGTTGGTCGGTGACGGCAATCGTGCTGCTCGTGACTGTCGCGGGCTACTTACTGCTTCTGGGTTGGCACCGGTTGCAGGAGTATCAGACAGGCAAGGTCTGGGCGTTGATCGGAGTGCTCGCCGCCCTCGCTGGTTGGTACGGGTGGTGCGGTCAAGTCGCGGTCGGCGCGCTGGCCCAGGCGCTGATCTTGACCGTGATGTGGTCGGTGGACGCCACGACCTCCAGCACCGGCGGTGGCGATGGCATGTGGTTGGCAGGCGCGGGTCGCTCGTTGCGCCGGACCGCTTTGGTAGTGGCGAACATGGGCTGGGATCGTCGAGCCCCATCTGCTGGCTTGGTGAAAACAGGCATTAGCGAGGCGCTCCTTGTGCCGGGGGATCTTCTGTCGGAGGTAGGGCTTAGCTTGATCCCCGTGACGCCTCGTTGCCCTGGCCATATGCACGATGCTCAACGCGTGGCCTGGGTGACCGGAGCCAGTCGGGGAGTGGGCCGCGGGGTGGCTCTGGCGTTGGGCAACGCCGGATGGACGGTTTACGTGACCGCTCGGTCCAGTACCTCGAGACGGACGGGACACCTGCCTGGCACGGTGCAGGAGTGCGCCGAAGCGGTCACCGGACCAGGCGGCGTAGGGATTGCGATGGTGTGCGATCACCGTGACGACGAAGCGGTCGCGGCGGTGGCCGAGGAGATCGCCGTCTCCCACGGTCGGCTCGATCTGCTGGTCAACAACGCTTGGGCTGGCTACGAGCGACTCAACGCGGGCGCCTGGCAGGAGTGGAATGCCCCACTGTGGGAGCAGCCGATCGAGTTGTTCGACTCCATGTTCAATGGAGGCATCCGGGCCCACTGGGTCGCCTTGGCAGCGGGTGCGCCACTGCTGATCTCGACGGTTGGCAGCGCGGTGGTGACAATCTCCTTCGACGTCTCAAGTCCCGGCGAGACGTTCGGGGCCGCCTACTCGGCGGCCAAGTGCGCCGACGACCGCCTGGCCATGTCGGCAGCGAGCCAGTTGCGGCCCCACGGGGTTGCCAGTCTGGTGGTGCACCCGGGCTTGGTGCGGACCGAAGGTGTCATGCAGTTCGCCGAACATCTCGACCTCACCGGCTCGCAATCTCCCGAGGGGGTGGGCCGTGCTGTCGTCGCGATGATCGAGGACCAGGACTTGATGCAATGTCGGGACGACCTGTCTCGGTCGCAGACCTTGCGCTCCGCTGCCGCATAGACGTGACCGCTTAGCACCGCCCATCGGCTACCGATCCGGTCGATTGATCACGGCTGACGCGGGCGGCCCAAGCTGATGCGACACGAGCCGGGCCGCGCGGGGTCGAATTGGGACACACCCAGTAATGAGTTCCAACGGCTCCGCGGTCGTGCGTACCCAGGTTGTCTTCGCTGCCCCGAGATGGCCGACGGTAGGCAATGGAGAGCGGCTTGCCGGTAACGCGCGGCGAGCCGCTGGGTGTTGTGTAGCCCGAAGGAGAGCCGTTGGTGGCATCCGCTCGCGTTGTGGTGGTCTGTCTGCGTGCGGCGGCGGCGATCCGACCGCGTCGTTGACGTGCAGGTTTGCCGGCTGTGCGGTGAGCGGCCTATCTGATGGCCTCGGTGTGGTGGCAGTCGGCGGCGGGTGAGAACTCGTCGTGCCACGTGTGGCCGTGTCGCAGTTGTGCGGTCACGCA
>DATBTJ010000096.1:0-16570 GCA_036559305.1 Jatrophihabitans sp. | reverse complement strand
TGCACGGCAAGCAGCTGCACGAGCACGGAGCGTCGGTCGTGGTCACGTCGCTGGACGAACTCCGTTGAGCCCCCGGCACTCCGACCGGTACCCGGTCGACCCGTGGCAGCTGCGCGAGGTCGGTCTCGACCTCGGCGACCTGGCCCGATCGGAGTCGCTGTTCGCGCTGTCCAACGGTCACATCGGTGCGCGAGGCACCCTTGACGAGGGCGATCCGCACGCACTCCCCGGCACCTACCTGAACTCTTTCTACGAGAACCGGCCGCTGCCCTACGCCGAGGCGGGCTACGGCTTCCCCGAGGTCGGGCAGACGATCCTGAACGTCACCGACGGCAAGATCATCCGGCTGTTGGTCGACGACGAGCCGGTGGACCTTCGGTACGGCGAGATCCTGCACCACGTCCGCGTGCTCGACCTGCGTACCGGCATCCTGTCGCGCGTGGTCGAGTGGGCCGCCCCCTCCGGGCAGGTGGTCCGCATCCGCTCGAATCGGCTGGTGTCGCTGACCCAACGCTCGATCATGGCCATCGAGTGGGAGGTCGAGGCGGTCGGCGACGCCGCCCGCGTCGTGGTGCAGTCGGAGCTGGTCGCGAACGAGTTCGTCCCGGCGCAGTCGCGCGATCCGCGCGTCGCCTCGCTCATGGAGGCGCCGCTCAACTCCGTCGCGCACGGCTTTGAAGGCAGCCGCGCCTGGATGCTGCACGCGACGTCGCAGAGCAAGCTGCGGATGGCCGCGGCGATGGATCACGTCGTCCTCGCCCCGGACGGTCACGCCACCGAGATGCGTTCCGACGCCGATATCGCGCGCTTCAGCGTCGGCGCCCGGCTCGAGCCCGGGCAGAAGCTCGGCCTGGTCAAGTTCGTCAGCTACGGCTGGTCGAGCCAGCGGTCCTTGCGCGCCCTGAGCGACCAGACCGGCGCCGCGCTGATGTCGGCGCGCCACGCCGGCTGGAGCGGGCTGGCCGAGGAACAGCGCCAGGCGCTCGACCTGTTCTGGGCCTGCTCGGACGTCGAGATCGACGGCGCACCGGAGATCCAGCAAGCGGTGCGGTTCGCCTTGTTCCACACCGTGCAGGCCGGGCTGCGCACCGAGCAGCGCGCGATCCCCGCCAAGGGGTTGACCGGGCCCGGTTACGACGGGCATGCGTTCTGGGACACCGAGGCCTTCGTGCTGCCCGTGCTCACCGCCACCTCGGCCAACGCCGCGCGCGATGCGCTGCGCTGGCGGTGGTCGACGCTCGACATGGCCCGCGAGCGGGCCGACCAGTTGCATCTGGCCGGTGCCGCGTTCCCGTGGCGGACGATTCGTGGTCAGGAGTGCTCGGGTTACTGGCCGGCGGGTACCGCCGCCATGCATATCAACGCCGACATCGCCCTTGCCACCAAGCGGTACATCGATTGGACGGGGGACACGGCCTTCGAGACGCGCTTCGCCGTCCCGATGCTCGTCGAGACCGCGCGGTTGTGGATGTCACTCGGCTACCACGGCGACGACGGCAAGTTCCACATCGACGGGGTCACCGGCCCGGACGAGTACAGCGCCATCGTCCGCGACAACATCTACACCAACCTCGGCGCGTCCCGGAACCTGATCGCCGCGGCCGACGTCGCCGAGCGCTGCCCGAAGCCCGCCGCCGAGCTGGAGGTGACCGCGGACGAGATCGCGCGGTGGCGCGACGCGGCTGCGCGCGTGGCGATCCCGTACGACGAGCAACGCCAGGTGCACCAGCAGGATCTGGGCTGTACCGAGCGGGAGGTGTGGGACTTCGAGGCGAGCGCCGAGAACGGCGGTTACCCGCTGTTGCTGACCTCGCCCTACATGGAGATCTACCGCAAGCAGGTCGTCAAGCAGGCCGACCTCGTGCTGGCCATGCACTGGTTCGGCGACGCCTTCACCCTGGAGGACAAGGCACGCGCGTTCGAGTACTACGACGCGATCACGGTGCGTGACTCGTCGCTGTCGGCCTGCACCCAGGCCGTCCTGGCGGCGGAGGTGGGTCATCTCGATCTCGCCTCGGAATACCTGACCGAGGCGGCGATGATGGATCTTCGCGACCTCGAGCACAACACCCGCGACGGGCTGCACATCGCCTCGCTCGCCGGCAGCTGGATCGCGCTGGTGGCGGGCTTCGGCGGCATGCGCGACTACGGCGGCGTGCTGTCCTTCCAGCCGCAGCTGGCCCCCGGCTGGACGCGGTTCGCGTTCCATCTGGTCTGGCGCGGGTCGCACCTCCGGGTCGAGGTGACCGACAGCGAGGTGACCTACACCGCGACCCACGTCGACGGCGACGCCGTCGAGATCGTGCACTGCGGCGAGACCCTGCAGCTGGAGGCCGACCAACCGGTGGTCCGCAAGGCCTACCACGTCGACCCGCTGACACCGCGCCCGAAGCAGCCGGCCGGCCGGGCCCCGATCACGGTTAACGGGTCGAGCTGATCTTCCCCTCCGGGGCCGTTCGCGATAGGAACGGGCGATGGGAGAAGGAAGCAGCCGTCCGTTCCGGTTCGGCGTCGTTGCCACACCACGCGCCGGCACGAGCTGGCCCGAGGCGGTCCGCCGGCACGCGGGGCAGGGTTACACGTCGGTCTTGATGCCCGACGGCATGCAGTTGCCCGCGCCTATGCCGGCGCTGGCCATGGCCGCGGCCAGCGCCGAGGTCACGGTCGGGACGTGGGTGTTGGCGGCGCCCTTGCGACCGGCCGGGCTCGCCGCCTGGGAGGCGCACAGCATGACCACGCTGACCGGCGGACGCTTCGAGTTCGGAATCGGCACCGGGCGCCCCGTGGTGCGCGAATGGACCGAACGGCTCGGCCTGCCGTACGGGACGCCGGGGGAGCGGCTGGCTCAGGTCGCCGAGGTCGTGCGGGCGGTCCGCGAGCTGGACGGCCCCGACCAGCACACGCCGGTGATCATGGCGGCGGCCGGACCTCGCGCGCTGCGTCTCGCCGGCGAGCTCGCCGACATCGTGACGCCGGCCATCGGGGCGCTGGAGCCGCGCGAGCAGGTGGAACAGCGCCTCGCCACCGTCCGTGCGAGCGCCGGTGATCGGCGGATCGAGTTCTGTACGAGCCTGTTCGTCGTCGGCGACCGCGTGCCGCCGCATGCCGAGCGCTATCTCGGTGCCGACCTGCCGGCCCTGCGGTCGGCCGACTCGCTCTCGCTCCTGGAGGGGACACCGGACGCCATGGCCGACCAGTTGCAGCGCCGACGGGACAGGCTCGGCACGTCCTACGTGACGGTCAACGCCGACTACGCCGCCGAGCTCGCTCCGGTCGTGGAGCTGCTCACCGGGCGATGAAACCGCTTACCGCCCCGCCGCTAGGGTGGTGCCGGTGAGCGCGCGTCCTACCGATCCACGAGCTGCTCGCGCCGTCCGTGCCGTCTACGTGTCGTTCACCGGTGCCGGGCTCGCCATGGCCAGCTGGGCCGCGCGGATCCCGCAGGTGCGCGATCACCTGCACATGACCCCGGGTCAGCTCGGCGTCGTGCTGCTGTGTATCGCGCTCGGGTCGATCGTGTCGCTGCCGCTGTCCGGCGCGATCGTCGCGCACTTCGGCGAGGCCCGCACCGTCGTCGCGATGTCGCTGCTCGAATGCGGCGGGCTCGCGATCGCCGGCGTCGGCTACGTCGTCGGGGTCGCGCCGGTGTGCATCGGGCTGGTGCTGTTCGGCCTGGGCACCGGCGGCTGGGACGTCGCGATGAACGTGCAGGGTGCGACCGTCGAGCGAACGATCGGCCGCTCGATCATGGCCCGCTTCCACGCCGGGTGGAGCATCGGGACGGTCGCCGGCGCCGCGATCGGCGCAGCGATGGTGGCCCTGCACGTGCCGGTGACCGCGCACCTGGTCGGCATCGCGGTCGTGGTCGCGCTCGTCGTCCCGATCACTGTGTTGCGGGGTTACCTTCCGCACGTCGTCGAAGCCGAGACGCAAGAGTCGCGGCGCTCGGTGTGGCAGGCGTGGCGCGAGCCGCGCACCCTGCTCATCGGCGTGTTCGTGCTGTGCATGGCCTTCAGCGAGGGCACCGGCAACGACTGGATCGGCGTGGTGATGATCGACGCCTACCACACCGTCGACGCCGTCGGCACGCTCGCGCTCGCGGTGTTCCTCGCGGCGATGACCCTCGGGCGGTGGTTCGGGCCGGCGCTGCTCGACCGATTCGGCCGGGTGCCGGTGCTGCGCACGTGCGCGGTCGTCGCGCTGGTCGGCGTGCTGCTCGTCGTGTTCGCCCACAACGTCGTGCTCGCGTTCGTCGGCGTGCTGGCATGGGGCGTGGGCACCTCGCTGGGCTTCCCGACCGGGATCAGCGCCGCCGCCGACGACCCGCGCCGGGCGGCGGCCCGCGTGAGCGTGGCGTCCTCGGTCGCCTACCTCGCCTTCCTCGGCGGCCCGCCACTGGTCGGGTTCGTCGCCGACCACGTCGGTGTGCTGCACGCGCTCACCGTCGTCAGCGTGCTGGTCACGATCGCGGTCGTGCTGACCGCCGCCACCGCACCGTTGGCGAGCGACGAGCCGGCGCGCGTCGGCGCCTAGCAAGCGGACGTCATCCGCCGGCCCCGCGCTGCCCGCTTGCTGCTCCGTATGACGAAATCGCGAGCCAGAATTTCGCGACAGCGAGCAGTAAGGGGCTTCAGAGGCGAACCCGCCCGGTTAAGGTCATCGCGTGATCCCGATCTGGTTCTGGACGGCCCTCGCCGTGCTGCTCGGACTGGCCGTCGGATCGTTCCTGAACGTGGTGATCTACCGATTGCCGGCGGGGGAGTCGATCGTGTCGCCGCCGTCGCGGTGCCCGCGGTGCGGCAACCAGATCCGCAACCGGCACAACGTGCCGGTGCTCGGCTGGCTGGTGTTGCGCGGCAAGTGCTTCGACTGCGGCCTGCCGATCAGCGCGCGCTACCCGCTCGTCGAGGCGGCCACCGGCATCGCGTTCGCAGTGGTGACCGCCGCGCTGCTGGCCGCGGGCGCCGGCGCGCTCGTCGTGCCGGCACTGCTGGTCGCGGCCGCCGCGCTCACCGCCGCGATGGTGCGGCTGGACGGCCACCGCGTGCCCCGACCGGTGCTGGTCGCCGGCGGGCTCGGCGTGCTGGCCGGTGTCGTTGCGGCGGTGGCGGCCGCGGTGATCGGCTAGGCCTGAGCCGCGGCCGGCGCGTCGGCGTGCTGCGCGTGCTGCCGGCTGAACTCGAGCGCCGGGTCCTCGATCGCGCTACGGCGCAGCATGGGAGCGTCGCGTAGGTAGTTGTTCAGCACCCGCCACGGCGCCGAGGTGCCCTGGCGCGGCAGCACGGCGTCGCCGCGGCGCACGTAGCCCGAGTTCAGGCTGGCGAGCACCGAGTCGGTTCCCCGGACGTCGTCGCTGCCGCGCGGCGTCACGGTCGGGTAGCCGTGCTCGTCCATGTGGCGCAGCAGCCGCGTGACGTACTCGGCGGCGAGGTCGGCCTTGAGCGTCCACGACGCGTTGGTGTAGCCGAAGATGAACGCGAAGTTGGGGAGATCCTCGACCAGCACGCCCTTGTAGGTCATGGCCCGGTTCAGCGGCACCGGCTTGCCGTCGACGCTGAGCTGCGCGCCGCCGATGAGCTGAACCTGCAGCCCGGTGGCGGTCACCACGATGTCGGCCTCAAGGTCGCGGCCCCCTGACGTGCGCACGCCGGTACGGGTGAACGTGTCGATGGTGTCGGTGACGACCTCGGCGCGGCCCTCGCGGATCGCGGCGAACAGGTCGCCGTCCGGAACCACGCACAGCCGCTGGTCCCACGGGTCGTACTTCGGGGTGAAGTTCGACAGGTCGGCGCCCGGCCCCAGCTGGCGGCGCACGCCCGCCAGCACCAGCTTGCGCACCAGCTTCGGCCGGCGCCGGGCGGCCGCGTAGAGCAGCCGCTGGATGGCGATGTTGCGCCCGCGGGCGAGGCGGTACACGAGACCGTCCGGGAGGACCTTCTGCAGCGCCGCGCTGATCTTGTCGACGGCAGGCAGCGCGACCACGTAGGTCGGCGAGCGCTGCAGCATCGTGACGTGCGCGGCCTGCGGCGCCATCGCCGGGACGAGCGTGACCGCTGTGGCCCCGCTGCCGATGACCAGGACCCGCTTGCCCGCGTAGTCGAGGTCGGCCGGCCAGTGTTGCGGGTGGACGAGCGTGCCCCCGTAGTTCTCCTCGCCGGGGAACTGCGGCCGGTAGCCGTTGTCGTAGTCGTAGTAGCCGGTGCCGGCGATGAGGAACGCACACGTCCAGGTCTCGGTCGTGCCGCTCGCCTCGTCCTCGGCCTCGACGGTCCACCGGTTGGTGGCGCTCGACCAGTCGGCGCGCACAACCTTCCGGCCGAACTCGATGTGCTCGCGGACGCCGTACTCGTCGGCGGTCGCGTTGACGTAGTCGCGGATGGACGTGCCGTCGGCGAGCACCTGCGTCGCCTTCCAGGCCCGGAAGTTGAAGCCGAAGGTGTACATGTCCGAGTCCGACCGCACGCCCGGATAGCGGAACAGGTCCCACGTGCCGCCGATGCGCTCGCGCCGCTCGAGGATGCGGTAGCTGCGGTTCGGGACGTCGCGGGTGAGGTGGCACGCGGCCCCGATGCCCGAAATGCCTGCCCCGATGATCAGGACGTCGACGTGGTTGTCGCGGGTCTGGCTCACAAGCACCTCCGGGTGGTGGGGTCGCAGGCTGACCCGACGGTAACGCAGCCGCTGCCGCGGCGCCCGCAGGACGGCCTGCCTCCCACGCTGCGCCGGGCCGCGGTGGTGCAATGGCGCCGAGCCGAGCCCGCCGGGGAGCGATGACGCACGCGCACGACGACAGCCGCGACAACGCGCAGTCGATCGCGTGCGCCCCGGAGCCGGTCGCAGCGGGGTGGACGCCCGTCCTGCTGCCCGGCGGCCGCGCGGCGCCCGGCCCGCGACGGCGTTTCGCGGGGCTGGACGGGTTGCGCGCGGTGGCGGTGCTCGCGGTCGTCGTGTTCCACCTCGACTACGGCATCGCGCCCGGCGGTTTCCTCGGCGTCGACGTGTTCTTCGTGATCAGCGGCTTCCTGATCACCACCCTGGTCGCGAACGAGATCCTCGAGACCGGCCGGTTGCGGCTCGGCGCGTTCTACCTGCGCCGCGCCCGGCGGCTGCTGCCGGCCGTGTTCGTCCTGCTCCTCGTCGTCACGATCGCCTCGGCGACCCTGTGGCCGGACCAGCTCGCCACGCTGCGGGGCGGCGCGCTCGCCAGCGCCGGGTACGTCACCAACTGGTGGCTGATCGCGGCGGACCAGAACTACTTCGTGTGGACCGGCCGGCCGCCGATGGTGCAGCACCTGTGGTCGCTCGCGATCGAGGAGCAGTTCTACCTGGTGTGGTCGGTCGTGGTCATGACGGTGGTGACTGTCGCGGCGCGGCGAATCAACCCGGTCGCCCGGGTGCGGCTGGTCGCGCTGATCGCGCTGGCGTGCGCGCTCGCGTCGACCACGGCGATGGCAGTGCTCGCGGTGCGTTCGGGCCTGCCGTACTTCGGCGACACCTCGCGGGTCTACTACGGTTCGGACACCCACTCGATGGGGCTGTTCCTGGGATCGGCCTGCGGCGCGGCGCTCGCCGTGCGTGCGCGCACCGCGGCGGCGCCGGCGCGGTCGGACCGGCTGCCCGCGAAGTTCCTCTGGTTGACCGACGTCGCCGGGGCGGTCGCACTGATGGTGCTGCTGGTCGAGCTGGTCACCGTCACCGAGTTCAGCTCGGCCCTCTACCGCGGCGGGTTCCTCGCCTTCGACGCCCTCGTGCTGGCCGTGCTCGTGTGCGGCACCCGGCGGCGTAGTCTGCTCGGCCGGATCCTCGACATGCGGCCGATGCGCTGGGTGGGCCGGCGCTCGTACTCGATCTACATCTGGCACTGGCCGGTCGTGGTGGTCACCCGTCCCGATCTGGACGTGCGTGGTCCCGCCCTGCTGATCGACCTGTGCCGGCTGGCGCTGATCCTCGGGCTGGGCGCGCTGTCCTACCACTTCGTCGAGGTGCCGCTGCGCACCGGCGGGTACGCCCGCTGGCGGGCCGGGCGCAGCCAGGGCAGGCGTCGCGGCTGGGACGCGCTCGCCGTCACCGTCACCGTGGCCGCCGCGCTGGGCCTCGTCGCGGCGTCGAGTTCGGCGAGCTCGCCCACGCTGCCGGGTTTCGTCGCCCACCGCACGCCGGTGGCCCCGCCGCGATCGGCCGCCCCGCCGGTAGGGTCGCGGTCCGCCTCGCTCCCCGGTGCGCCGGCCGCCCGATCGCACCATGCCGCCGCCGGGGTCGCGCGCGGCCCGGTCAGCGCGTTCGGGGACTCGGTGCTGCTGGGCGCGAGCGACGCGCTGCGCCGGACGACCGGAAGGCTGGCCCTCGACGCGGTCGAGGGCCGCCAGCCGTACCAGGTGCTCGACGACGTGCTGGCCCGCGCGGCCCACGGCACGCTCGCGCCGCGGGTGCTGATCCACACCGGGAACAACGGCATCATCTCGGCCGGGCAGCTGCGCTCCACGCTTGCGGCGCTGCGCGATCGCACCCGCGTCGTGCTGGTCACCGACCGCGTGCCGCGTGAATGGCAGGACCTCAACAACGCCACGATCAGGTCCGTGGGCAGGCAGTTCCGCAACGTGCGCGTGCTCGACTGGTACGCCGCGTCGTCCGGTCGGGCAGGTTGGCTGTACTCCGACGGGCTGCACCTCACGCCGGCCGGCGCGCAGGCGTACGCGCGGCTGATCGGGGCCGCGCTCGGCACGGGCCGGCCCCGGTGAGGACGACAGGCCCTGCCCAATTGCGCCGTCAGGAGTTCGACTGCGGAACTCACGCAGCGCCCGGAGAATCGCGTGCCGCCCGCACTCGGACGATCGCCGTCCGTTTGTCCGTGGGCAGGTCGCCGGTGGAAGTCCAAGGGCGAACCTTCACGTAGCCCTCGCCCGGCAACATGTCGGTCATGTCGCCGATGACTGCGGTGCAGCGGCCGGAGTCGCTCTGCCACGGCGCGTACGCCGGCTTCTTGCGGTGTAGGGACCGTGGCCAGCGGGTCTGTGTGTTGTAGGTCGTATGTCTGGCCTGTTCTTGGGTGAGGTGCTGGACGTGGCTCAGGTCGACGAAGTCGAGATTCGCGCCCTGCGGGTCGGCGCCTTGCAGATCGGCCCCACCCAGCGACGCCTCGCGCCCCTTCGTCCCATAGAGGTCGGCGCAGGTGAGGAATGCGTCGATCAGTTGCACGTCGGCCGTCGGCGCGATCCGGATGCCACGGAGTACGGCTTCCCGCAGGTCGATCCCGGTGAGATCGGACCCGCTGTTGAGCACGATCCAGTCGTCGCTGAAACCGTGCAGGTCGGCGTGGGTGAGATCGACCGGCCACGGTCCGAGATCGCGATTGCGCTCCAGATCCATGATCTGCGCAGCGGCGACGAGCACCACCTTCGTCATCGGGGTCTGCGAGGTGTAGGGCTGCAGGCCGGCGCTCGTCGTGACGGTGTTCGCGCTGATGAACTGCGCGAGAGTCGCGTAACGGTCGCAGTAGTTGGACGCGAGCTGGACGTAGTCGACCACGCGCAGGATCGCGTTCATCTGTACCGCCGACGAGGCGCTGGACAGCGAGGCCATGATGTCGTTCCACGTCGATTCCCGCGACGCCTCGACAGCCTGTCGTTGGGTGGCCGTGTACTGGCAGAGCGAGACGACGCTCGCCACCAGCGCGAACATCGTGCCGGGGAACGCCGCGTTCTTGCTTCCCCAGCGCCACGTCCGTAGCCACAGCTGTCGCATTCGCATGACGGCCCTCCCACAATCCGCGTCACGCTTGCTCGGCAGCATCCTCCGGATCGGCGCCGCCGCCAAGACCTCGCAGGCAGCCCATAACCGTCGGTTATGACCCGGTAACCAAGTGCCGGCTACCGGGAGGGCTGCCGGACGGCGAGCATTTCCGGTATGACCGCCACCGCCGATCGTCCGGTCACGAACCAGTGGCCGACGCCGTCGCCGGTACGGCTCGCCGTTCCCGGCCTGCTGCTGTGCGCCGCGATCGCGGCGGTGGCCACCGCGGGCGGCGAGCTCGCCCCGGTGGTCGGCGCGCCCGTCCTCGCCATCATGACCGGAGTCGTCCTGCGCCTCGCGCTCGGCGACGCCGCGGCGCTGCGCCCGGGGGTGCGGGCGGCGCAGGGCGTCGTCCTGCCTCTGGCTGTCGTCGTGCTCGGCGCGCAGCTGTCAATCACCGAGATCGTGCAGGTCGGCTACGGCGCGCTGCCGGTCATGCTCGGCACCCTCGCTGCCTGCCTGGCGGTCGCCCACGTCGTCGGTCGCCGGCTGGGTATCGAGACCGACCTGCGCACCCTCATCGGGGTCGGGACGGCGATCTGCGGCGCCTCCGCCATCGCCGCTGTCAGCCCCGTGATCAAGGCGCGCAGCAACGTGATCGCCTACGCCCTGTCGACGATCTTCCTGTTCAACGTGGCGGCCGTGCTGATCTTCCCACCGCTCGGTCATGCGCTGGGTCTGAGCCAGACCGACTTCGGTCTGTTCGCCGGCACCGCCGTGAACGACACGAGCTCGGTGGTGGCGGCAGCGTCGGCCTACGGTTCTGCTGCGGCCGATCACGCGGTCGTGGTCAAGCTGGTCCGCACCCTGATGATCATCCCGATCTGCATCGGGCTCGCCGTCCTCGTGCGCCGCCGCGACGCGGCAGCCGCACCCGTCGGGCACCGCGCGCCGGTGCGGCCGCTGCGCCTCGTCCCGTGGTTCCTCGTCGGGTTCGTGCTGGTCGCGGCCGCGAACTCGCTCGGGTTGATCCCGATCGGCGCGCACGCCGCGCTGTCACACGTGGCGCTGTGGCTCATCACGACCGCGCTCGCCGGGGTCGGCCTGTCGACCGACCTGGCCGCGTTGCGCCGCACCGGTCCGAAGCCGATGCTGCTCGGCCTGTTGCTCTGGATCACCGTGGCGGGCACGAGCCTGCTACTACAGTGGGCGACGGTGTGATGACGTGCCGCTGCCGACCTGGATCCCCGACCTCGAGTCGCTCGATCTGTTGCTGAGCGTCGCGGAACTCGGCAGCGTCGGAAAGGCCGGGCACGCCCACGGGATCAGCCAGCCGGCGGCCAGCGCCAAGCTGCATCGTCTGGAGCGCCAGGTCGGTCTCGCGCTGCTGACGCGCACCCCGACCGGGTCGACTCTCACGCCGGTCGGGCACGCCTTCGTGACATGGGCGCGGGAGGTCGTGCTCGCGGCGAGTTCGCTGGGCGAGAACGTGACGGCGCTGCGACAGTCCCGATCGGCGAAGTTGCGGATCGCGGCCAGCCTGACCGTCGCCGAGTACCTGCTGCCGCAGTGGCTGCTGGTGCTGCGCCGGCAGAACCCGACGCTGGACGTGTCGGCGGTGGTCGCCAATTCCCACGACGTCTGCGACCGGGTCCGCGCCGCCCAGGTCGACCTCGGGTTCGTCGAGATGCCCACGGTCCCGCCCGACCTCACGCATCGGCAGGTCGGCACGGACGAGCTTGCGTTCGTCGCCGCGCCCGACTATCCCGCCGCGCGCCGCCGCACCGCATTGCGGCCGGCCGATCTGATCACCCAGCCGGTGCTGCTGCGCGAGGTCGGCTCGGGCACCCGCGAGACGTTCATCCACGCGCTAGCGGCCGCGATGGGAAACGGCCCGACCGTCGACCTGCCGCACGCGATCGAGCTCGGCTCCACCACGACGATCCTGGCGACCGCACGCGCCGGCGGCGGCATCGGCGTCATCAGCGCCCGCGCCGCGAACGTCGATCTGCACAACGCCGCGCTGGCCGAGCTGACCGTGTCGGGGCTGACGGCAACCCGGCCGCTGAACGCGGTCTGGCTCGGCGCTGCCCCCTCGCCGTCCGCGGCGCTGTTGATCGAGGTGGCCGGGCGCGGGGGCCGCTGATCGCCGATCAGGGCCGGGTGGCGCGCACGACCGGTCCTTCCCCGCCGCGCTCGACCACTCGGACGTCGACGAAGCCGGCGTCGACGAATTCGTCCACCAACATCGGCCCGGTGCGTTCGGGCACGCCCCAGGACCCGACGATCACCCGCCACACGGCGTAGGCCTGCGCCTTCGTGCCGTCCGGGTCGGCGGCGATCTCGGCATGGTCGACGCCGAGCGGGGCGAATGCGACCCCACCGCTGCGAAGGTTCGCGTGCAGCGCACGCAACGCCGTCGCGCGGCTGCGTTCGGGGAAGAAGAACTGGCTCCAGAAACCGAACTCGAACGGCTCGTCGCCGCGGTAACCGGCGGCGTCCCCGCAGATGATCGTGACGCGCTCGCTGAGCCCGAGGTCGTCGGCGCGCCGGCGTGCCTCCGCGGCGAGGTCCTCGCTCAGCTCGACACCGACCCCGGACAGTCGCGGCGCGGCGCGCAGTGTGGTGAGCAACCGGCCGGCCACCCCACAGCCCAACTCGAGCATCCGGCCGCCGGCGAGGATCGCTGCCCGCTCGGGGTCCGCGGCGAGCTGGCGGCCGAACGCGGCCACGAGGGCGTCCGAGTACGGGTCCGGCGAGATGGCCCGGGCGTAGACGAGCCGGTCGGCTGCAGGCATCGCCCAGTACGTCGGTGCGGTGGCTGAGGCGAGCAGCCGGCTCTCGACGGCGTTGCCGGCCAGCGCGACATCGAGCGGGACGAACGCCCCCGGTGCGGTCAGGGCCAGCCACGCCGGCGTGAGCCGGTAGCGGTCGGAGCCGGCGTGCTCGACAACGCCGAGGGTGTGCAGGCCGGCGCACACGTCGGCCGTCCGGGTCTCGTCCAGGCCGACGGTCGCGGCAAGCTCGCGGACACCGGCAGGTTCGCGAAGTGCCCGGGTGACCCCGACGGCATGCACGCTGCTGATCAGACTCAGCGCGTTTCGCGCGAGGAACAGCGGCCGCAGCGCAGTCTCGTAGGCCTCGAAGAAGCCGATCTCGCCGGACACGCCTGCAGGCTAACCGGGTGTGGTCGCCTCCGCGACCGGTGCACCGGGCACCTGATCGGTGCGCGGTTCACCCTGCAGGACCGCCATGAGCACCTCGTCGTACCAGCCGCCCTCCCAGCGCAGCGACTGCCGGAGCCGGCCCTCTTCGCGGAACCCGCACTTCTCGTAGACGCGTCGCGCGCGCGGGTTGAACTCGTAGACGCCGAGGCTGAGCCGATGCAGTCCGGCCGAGTCGAGGGCGTGGTCGACAACGAGCCGGGTCGCCTCGGTGCCGTAGCCGCAACCGAAGACGTGCGGCCCTGCGAGCCAGATCCGATAGTTGGCCGACTCGTTGTCGACATCGAGGTCGTTGATCACCGCCTCGCCGAGGAACACGCCGTCGGCGTTGCGCACGACGGCCCAGTCGGCGCGATCGGGAATCTCGTGCCGGGTGGCGATCCAATGCTCGACGGCCGACGGTTCGAAGCTCGCATGCGTGCCGGTGAGCCGCTGCGTCTCCGGATCGGTCAACGCGCTCATGTAGTCGTCGAGAACCCGCAGCGTCAGCGGCTCCAGCCTGACGTTTGCGCCGGTGAGCACCGCTAGTTCTTGAAAGCACGTCGACGACACCATGCGTTACCTCCCAGGGGTGGGCGAGCCGAAGGTGTGACGGTACGAGCTGGGCGAGACCCCGAAGCCGCGGACGAATCGCGCGCGTAGGTTGCTGGCCGAGCCGAGCCCGACCTGGCGCGCGATGGAGTCGAGCGGGCGATCGGTCGTCTCGAGCAGTTCGGCCGCGGTGTCGAGCCGCAGCCGCTGCAGCCACAACTGCGGCGACCTTCCGGTCTGCGCCTGGACGCGGCGGTTCAGCGTGCGCGTGCTCACCCCGGCCTGGGCGGCCATGCGGGTGACGGTGGCGCGCGCGAGGTTGTGCCGCGCCCAGTCCAGCACGTCCGGCCCGCGATCACGCGCGCCCGGTCCGACCATCCGGACGTACTGCGCCTGGCCGCCGTCGCGGTGCGGGGGGATGACGATCCGGCGGGCGAGTTCGTTGGCGAGCGCCGCCCCGTGGTCGTGCCGGACGATCTCCAGGCACATGTCCAGCCCGGCGGCGCTGCCCGCCGAGGTCCACACGTCGTCGTGGACGTAGAGCACCTGCGCGTCGACGACGACGGCCGGATGGCGGCGCGCCAGCTCGTCGGCGTGCATCCAGTGCGTCGTGGCCCGCCGCCCGTCGAGCAGGCCGGCCTGGGCCAGTACGAACGCTCCCGAGCAGATGGCCGCGACCCGCGAGCCGCGCTCGTGCGCCGCCCGCAGCGCGGCCAGCAAAGGCGCCGGCGCGACATCGTGGACGTCGGCGCAGGCGGGGACGATCACCGTGTCGGCAGTGGCCAGGGCCTCCAGGCCGCACGCGTCCGGGACGCTGAGCCCGTGCGATGTCGCGGTGCCGGCGCCGTCGCCGGCGACCAGGACGAACTCGTACCAGTCGGGGGTGAGGTCGCGCCGGTCGATGCCGAACACCTCGACGGCGATGGCGAGTTCGAACAGCGGCACGCCGCCGGTCGCGACGACCGCCACGCGGTGCCGGGCCGGGCTGTCCGATTCATTGCGCACCATGGCGAGTCTGCCACTTCCGGCCGGGGGGCGCCGCGCTGGATGCTCGCTCTGATGAGCACCGACACCGCCTCGCCCGGACTGGTCCGGCACATCGGGCTCGGGCAGGGGACAGCGCTCTACGTCAGCGCGATCCTCGGCGCCGGCGTGCTGGTACTGCCGGGGCAGGTGGCCACGCTCGCGGGCCCGGCCTCGCTCGTCTCGTGGGCGTTCGCCTGCGCGATGGGGGTACCGCTCGCGGTCATGTTCGCCGCGCTCGCCCGCCGCTACCCGGATGCCGGTGGCGTCGCGAGCTACGTGCGGCACGCCTTCGGGCCGACCCTCGGCGGGCTCACCGGCTGGCTCTACTTCGTGGCGGGCTCGGTGGGGCAGACCATCGTCCCGCTGACCGGCGGTTACTACGTCGCCGAGGCGCTGCACCTGGATCGCGCGTGGGCGTTCGTCGTGGCGGCTGTGATCCTGGCGCTGGCCGTGGCCGCCAACCTCGTCGGGCTGAAGGTGGGCAGTCGTGCCCAACTCGTCCTGGCCGCCGGCGTCGCCACCGCCCTCGTCGTCACGATCGCGGTGTCGGTGCCACGGATGGCGGTGAGCCGCCTGACGCCGTTCGCACCGCACGGTGTCGCGGCAGTGGGGGCGGGCGTCATCGTGCTGTTCTTCGCCTTCGCCGGCTGGGAGGCCGTCGCCCACCTGAGCGGCGAGTTCACCGATCCGGATCGCGACCTGCCCCGCGCGGTCGCGGCCACGATCGCGGTCGTGACGGCCCTGTACGTCGGGATCGCGGCCGCCGTGGTGCTGACCGGCACCTACGGCAGCAGCCACATCGACCACGTGGCAGTCGAGGTGCTGCTGCAGGGCGCGTTCGGCAGGGCCGCCGCCGTCGTCGCCGCAACGGTCGCGGTCGTCATCAGCCTGGGGACCACCAACGCCTTCATCGCCGGGGTGTCGCGGCTCGGGTACAGCCTGGCCCGCACGGGTTGGCTGCCACCGGCCGTCGGGCGGGTCGACGCCCGGTCGATACCGGCCACCGCGGTCCTGTGCGTCGCCGCGATCGCCTACGGCGGTCTCGGCCTGGGCGCGGTGCTGGGCTGGGGAACCGAGACGCTGGTCGTCACCCCGTCCACCCTCGTCGTCGCGGTCTACCTGCTCGCGGCCGCCGCCGGGGTGCGGCTGCTCGCCGGGGCGCCCCGGCTCTGCGCGGTGCTCACCATCGCGCTCACGCTGGTGGTGGCGCCGGCGGCGGCGCGGCACGTCGTGATTCCCCTCGCGGTGGCGGCGTTGGCGCTCGCCGTCCGCGGGCTGCTCGCGCGCCGCCGGCCCGGATGAGCGACCGCTCACAAATGGCATCATCTGACGATCTCGGGCGTTGACCGACCGTGACCAGGCTGCGGTTCGTCCAGCTGCTCGTGTCGTGCATCGTGCTGGGCATCGGTGTCGGGCTGCTGCTGTCCGCCGGGTTGGGTTCGGACGGTTACTCGACGCTCGTCAACGGGATCACCAGGGCCGGCGGCATCCCGTTCGCGGTGGCGAACGTTGCCGTCGGGGCCGTGTTCGTCGCGCTGGCGTGGTGGCGCGGGCAGCGGCCGGGGTGGGCCACGATCGCGCAGCCGGTGGTGGTCGGCGCGACCATCAACGTCGTGCTCGACCTGATGAGCCAGCCGGGCACCTACGAGCTGCGCGCGTTGCTGCTGATCACCGCGTTTCCCGTGCTGGCGCTGGGGGTCGCGGGCTATCTCGGCAGCGGCGCCGGGGCCGGGCCGACCGAGGCCGCGGCCCTGGCATTCGACCCGCCGCTGCCGTTCCGGTGGAGCTATTCGGTGCTGCAGGGCGGCGGCGCGCTGGTGGGTTGGCTGCTCGGCGCCGCGCTCGGTCCCGGGACGCTGCTGGTGACCGTGCTGCTCGGCCCGGCGGTCGACCTGCTCGCGCGGCGGGTGCGCGTCCTCGACATCCATGCCTCGAGCACCGGCGCGCATGACTGAGCGGCCGGGGGAGTCGATCGTGCGGCGGGCGGCGCCCGCGGATGCCGGCGCCGTGCACGAACTGGTGCAGCGCTCCTACGCGGGATACGTCGAGCGGATCGGTCG
>DATBTJ010000095.1:0-61690 GCA_036559305.1 Jatrophihabitans sp. | reverse complement strand
ACCCGTGCCGACCGGCGTGCCTACACCGGGCTTGCGAAAACGCAGCAGGCCAAGGGATTCGAGGACATCTCCGTCTCCTTCGACGAGCCGGATCGCGTGCCGCCCGAGGAGTGATCGCAGCGCTACTCCGCCGAGTGTCGTGCCTGCGCTGCTGGAAGTGGGCCTCGTTGTTGTCGTTTGCGGCGACACCATCGAGGGGTTCCAGCGCGATCGCCGTTCGGTGGCTTCGGCAGTACGGCCTCTGTCCGGGACGGTGGGGGATGGGATCGAGGCTGCGACCTGCCCGGCTGGGACTGGGTCTCGTTGTTGTCGTTTGCGACGCCACCAACGGGGGGGTGCGACCCGATCACGTTGCGCCGGCCACGGCAGCAAGACGATCGTGAGCCGCGCGCAGCGAGTGGCGTGCGCCGCGACATCCGGGCCGCGACAGCGAGAATTATGAACACCAGCAGCCGAAATTGTCAGACCCCGTGGTTAGCGTCGACAGCATGAACATCGACGAGTGCCTCGACCGGGTGGCCGAGATCGAAGCAGAAATCGCTGCGTTGCAGGCCGAGCAGGCTCGCTTGATCGCGTCGATCGCCGACGACCCGCGTGAGGGTGTTCCGGCGCCGGTTCTGGAGAAGGAATATTTCCGCGATGAGCTGAGGGCATGGCCAGGGCGGTCGCTGCCGACCCGACCGGCACCTGGCGCAGGCTGGTCACCGACGACGTCGGCCACCTGATCGACTACGGCCGCACCCGCTACCGGCCTCCGGCCACCCTGCGTGCCTTCGTCGTCGCGCGCGATCGCGAGTGTCAGTTCCCCGGCTGCCACCGCCAGGCCCGTTACTGCGAGGTCGACCATCTCGTGCCCTGGGCCGACGGCGGAACCACGTGCGCCGAGAACCTGATCTGCTTGTGCGCCAGGCACCACCATCTCAAGCACGACACCGAATGGACCGTCACGCGACTCGCCGACGAAGTGCTGCGCTGGACCAGCACGGACGGACATCACTACTACAACGACCCGGCCGGCTACCCGACCGACGCCGGCGATGTCGTTCCGGACGACACCGCCGAACAAGAACCGTCCGCAGTAACGCCGTTGGTCGCCTGACGGGCCGCAGAACTCAGCGATCGGGGGTGCGGTCGATGTTCACATAGCGGAACGCGCCGCGCACGCCGTCGTGTCGCACCAGCGCCGCGCAGCCGCGTCGCAGGTTGCGGCACAGCACGGGCCGGCCGTCGAAGCGGTGGAACGACAGCCGGGACGGGTAGTAGAAGCTGAGCGTGTTCGGGTCATGGCGCGGATCGACCGCGGCGGCGATCTTGTCGTGACGCCAGCGCGGGGTGAGCAGGCGTCGATCGGCCGACCGGTCGTGTTTGAGGTACTTGTCGAACCAGGCGAGCGTGTACCAGTTGCTGATGTCCGGCCCGCGCAGGGAGGCGCCGAAGGCCTGGTTCGGGATGTAGCTGAAGTCCAGGTGCGACCCGCCGCGGATGATGATCTCGCCGGTGTCGACGCCGGCCTTGCTGTAGCGCATCGACCACAGCGACTTCGCCTTCGGATCGGGCTGGGACGTGTTCGGCGTGGGCGGCAGCCCGTAGTCGGCAGAGATGCCGAGCGCGGGCGTGTGCAGCTTCGCCGTCGTGCGTGCGGACGGGTTGCCCGGGCAGCCCTGCTCGCCGAGGCTGCGGCCCTTGGTGCCCGGTACCGAACCCGAGGTCGGGCTCGGGCCGCCGAGGTTGTCCCACGCGACGATCGCCTTGACCCGGTGGTCCCACTGCCCGATGTAGGAGACACCGGCGGCGCCGTAGCTGTGTCCGGCCAGCCCGATCTCGCCGCGCTTCAGCAGCGTCCAGAACGGGTTGTACGCCGTGTCGAGCCCGGCCTTGACCCGGCGGTCCTGCTTGGCCGCGTGCCGGGTGCCCGTGCTACAGCTGACGACCGGACGGTAGTGGTGCCGCGGTGTCGAGAGGAAGAAGTTCAGGGCGTCCTCGGTGCCGTCGTAGAACGGCCGTCCGTCGCTCTGCGCGGGGACGCCCTCCATCCGGTCGGGGCCGGCGCCGAAGGTGTCGCTCTGGCCCTGACCCTGCGGATCGAAGGTGAGCACGACGTAGCCCTTCTTCGCCAACGTCTGGGCCGCGTACCAGTAGAGCTGCTCGTCGGCCTGCACCGAGCCGTCGGTGATCACGATGCCGGGACGGTGCGCCGGTCCGCTCCGGGTGGCCCAGACGTGACCCGACAGCGTCGCACCGTCGCGCGCAGTGAACAGCACCTTGCGCACCAGCCCGTAGTGCTTGGGGCCCCAGTTGTTCAAGCGGATGTCGCCGGCGCACCCATTGGCCTGCTCCCAGCACACGTTGTTGCTGAAGAACCGGCCCGGGTCGGCGGCCTGGATGCGCGCGGCGTTGGCGACATTGCGGGCGCTGACGATCGCGAGCTGCTTCTGGTAGGCGGGCGTGTCGTACTCGGCCTGCCGTTCCTGGGTGATCGCGAAGTTCTTCAGCTCGCGGGCGGTGTGGAACGACCCCGCTGCGCCGGCGGGCGCGGCAGTTGCGCTCAGGACGAGGACGGCGGACGCGGCAGCGATCAGGCGCATCGCATGATCGTGCGATGAACGAGAACGTGTTGCAACTCGGGATCTCGGTTGCCGCAGCGACTGCGGTGCTGTTGGGTGCGCAGGTGCCTGCGCCACTGCACGAGAACGAGATCCCGATCGACACCGCGCTGGTGCGTCGCCTGATCGAGCGTGCCCTGCCGAGCTGGGCCGGCCTGCCGATCAGCCCGATGCCGACCTCCGGGTCGACCAACGCGCTGTTCCGGCTCGGCACCGACCTGCTGGTGCGGCTGCCACGCCAGCCCGGCGGCTCGGCGACGATCCGCAAGGAGGCGACCTGGCCGCCCTACCTCGCGCCGGCGCTACCGGTCGCGGTGCCCGAGGTCGTCGGCGTCTTCGGCCCGGACGCCGGCTATCCCGAGCACTGGGCGGTGGTGCGTCGGCTGGCCGGCGCACATCCCGAGATCGTCGACCCGACGACGCCGGTGCACCCCCGCCGACAGCAGTTGGCCGTCGACCTCGCCGGCCTCGTCACCGCTCTGCGCACCGTCCCGGTCCCGGACACCGCGCTGGGCGATGCCGAGCTGCGCTGGTACCGCGGCGAACCGCTCGCCACGATGGACGCGAGCATCCGCGACAACCTCGCCCGCTGTCGGGCGCTCGGCGATTTCGGCTTCGACCTCGACGCCGCTCAACGGGTCTGGGACGACGCGATGGCGCTGCCTGGCGTCCACGATCGTGTGCACCCGCGCTGGTATCACGGCGATCTCGCCGCCGAGAACCTGCTCGTCAGGGACGGTCGACTGGCCGCGGTGCTCGACTTCGGCGCGCTGGCGATCGGCGACCCGTGCGTCGACCTGATCGCCGCGTGGGAGGTGCTCGACCGGCCGGCCCGCGAGGTGTTCCGCCGCGAAGCCGGCGTCGACGACCCCACCTGGTTGCGCGGCCGCGCCTGGGCTCTCGGCCTGGCGCTGGGCGTCTGGTACTACTGGGCGACCATGCCCGACCGGCGGGCGAGCCGCGTCGCGGTGGGCCGCAACGTGCTCGCCGACGCCGGGTAGGCGACTACTTCTTCAGGTACCGATCGAACCAGTCGACGATCGCCTCGAAGCGCGCGACCCGGTGGCTCGGCAGGCCGCTGCGCGAGAGCTCGTGACCCTCGCCCGGGAAGATCAGCATCTCCACCTCGGCGTCACGCTTGCGCAGCGCGACGTAGAGCCGCTGCGCCTGCTCGATGGGGCACCGCCAGTCCTGCTCGGAGTGGACGATCAGCAGCGGCGTGCTGATCTTGTCGGCGTAGGTCAGCGGACTCTGCCGGTGCAGCTCGGACGCCTCGCGCCCGTACAGGTCGTCGGTGAAGCCCCACCCGATGTCGCTCGCGCCGATGAAGCTGTCCAGCGCGTTGACCGCCCGCTCGCTCACGGCCGCGGCGAACCGGTCGGTGTGCCCGACGATCCACGACGTCATGAAGCCGCCGTGCGATCCGCCCAGCACGCCGAGGCGCGTCGCGTCCAGGTCCGGCCGCGCGAGCGCGTCGTCGAGCAGCGCGAACAGATCGACGCTCGACCGCTCGCCGACGTCACCGGCGATGTGCCGGCCGTAGGCCGCGCCGTACCCGGACGAGCCGCGCGGGTTGCCGTACACGACCGCGTACCCGGCCCGCGCGTACACCTGCGCCTCGTCGAAAACCGTCCAGCCGTACTGCGCGAACGGGCCACCGTGGATCATCAGCAGCACCGGGTGCGGCCCGTCGCCCTCGGGCACCACCAGGAAGCCGTGCACCTGCTGGCCGTCCGGGGCGGACGGGGTCAGCTCGATGATCGGCCGCGGTGCCGCGTTCGTGCGCAGGTCGGCGCCGAAATCGGTCAGGGTGGTCACCGCGCCGTCGCGGACGACACCGAGCTCGCCGGCGGTGTTCGGGTCTGCGTAGGTCACCACGATCGTGTCGCCGGCGAGGTCGAAGCCGGTGAGCATCCGCTGCCCGCCGGACAGCGTCGTCGCCTCGCCGCCGTCGAGCGGCACCGAGATCAGGTCGTTCGCGCCGCGGTTCTCGTAGAGCGCGAGCACGCGATCACCGGCGAGCACCAGCGGTGCCTCGGCGAGGTTGTAGCGCTCCTCGTCGGTGAGCCGGGTGGGCTGCCCGCCTGTGACGGGCACGGAGTAGATGCCTTGCTGTGCGCCGACCCACCGGTCGCGGTCCGGGCCGGGGTCACTACCGCGGAACACGACCGAGTCGCCGCTCGGGGTGAATTGGGGGCCGCCGGTCTCCAGGCTGGTGTCGGTGAGCTGACGGAGTTCGGAGCCGTCCCGGCGCATCACGAAGATGTCGCCGTTCTGGTCGTGCTCGCGGCGCTCGTGCCGGGCCGAGGCGAAGGCGAGCCAGGCGCCGTCCGGACTCCAGCTGACGTCGTGGTTCTCGTAGTCGTCGGTCAGCTGCCGCGGCGCGCCGTCGCCCTCGAGGTCGACGACGAACACGTGCGTGCGCTGGTCGGTGGTGAAGCCGACACCGTCCAAGCGGTACTGCAACCCGGTGACGCGGCGCGGCGCCTCCTTATCGGGCGTGATCTTCTCCTCGCGGCCGTAGCGTCCGTCCTCCGGGACGCGCGCGGTGAACGCGATCGCCGACGAGTCGGGCGCCCACTGCGGCGCGCCGGCACCGCCGGACAGGTCGGTCAGGCTGCGCGCGTCGCCGCCCGCCGTGGGCAGCACGTGCAGCTGGGGACGGCCGCCCTTCTCCGCACGCAGGAAGGCGATCCACGCGCCGTCGGGGGAGTGGCGCGGGGCGAAGTCGCGCGTGCCGTGCGTGAGTCGCCGCGGCCCGGTCGCCCCGGTGAGATCGACCGACCAGAGCTGGCTGCGGTACTCGTCCTCGGCCAGGTCGGGACGGGTCGCGGCGACGACGGCAGTGCGCGCGTCGGGCGCGACGGTGGGCGGGCCGAGGGTGATCAGGTGGGCGATGTCGGTGGGCTGCACCACCTCACCCTATGGTCGCGGTCGTGGAGATTGTCCAGGCCCTGGCCGAACGCGTCGCCGCCCTCGCGGCGAATGCCCCCGCGCGCGTGGTGATCGGGATCGCCGGTGCGCCGGGCAGCGGCAAGACCGCGCTGGCCGAGCTCCTCACCGCGGCGCTGGGCGGCTTCCCCTCGGTCGCGCACGTGCCGATGGACGGCTTCCACCTCGCCGACGTCGAGCTCGCCCGGCTCGGGCGGGCCGGACGCAAGGGCGCGCCGGACACCTTCGACCCCGGCGGCTACGCCGCGCTGCTGGCACGCATCGCGGCCGGCGAGGCGGTCTGGGCGCCCGGCTTCGAGCGGGTGCTCGAGCAACCCGTCGCCCAGGCGGTGCCCGTCCCGGCCGAGACCCGCATCGTGGTGAGCGAGGGCAACTACGTGCTGCTGCCCGACTGGCAGCACGTGCGCCGCCACTTCGACGAGGTGTGGTTCTGCCGGCAGGACGACCGGGTGCGGGTCGCGCGGCTGGTCGCCCGGCACGTCCGCTTCGGCAAGACACCCGACGAGGCGCTGGCCTGGGTGCAGCGCACCGACGAGCCCAACGCTGCGCTGGTCGCGGCGAGCGAAGGCACGGCCGACCTGGTCGTCGACCTCACCGGCGTGGAACTGATCGGGTAAACCGGCTCAGGCGCCGGCGGGCTCCGGCGGCGCGATCAGGGCTTCCACGCGACGCCGGGTGCGCTGCGGGGTCTCGGCGCGCCGGTCCAGCGCGCGGGCCAGGGCGATGCGCGGTGCGGCCGCGATCCGCGCCTCGCGGAACTGCTTGAGCCAGGCGTGCGACGCGGCGTCGCCGACCACGTGGACGCCGTGCACGACACGGTGACCGTCGGACGCCCCGGCCGGGTCGCTGACCTGCACCACGGGCACGACGACGGCGTCCGGCACACCGGCGTGACGGGCCAGCTCGCGCACCTGCTGCGCGGCGCGCTCGGCGGCGGCCAGATCGGCCGGCCCGGGCGCGTGCGTGGTCGCGGTGACCGCGAGCAGCGCCGCCGGGGCGACGACGACATGGTCGAGGGTCCCGTCCGCCAACCGGACCAGGTCGGCGACGTGCCAGCCGCGCAGGGCGGCGACACTGCGCCGGAGCGACACCGTGCGCGTGGTCGGCACGAACCGGCCGGCGGCGAGCGCGGCCACCAGGGCGAGGCCGCCCGCGACGTAGACCGGGTAGTCGGTGAACACAGCAGGGACCTCCTCGACCCCCGCCGGGTAGCGTGACTGTATCGACCTAACAGCGAATTCACAATGTCCCGGCGCGGTGGCGGATGCGAGCCGCCCGGGCCGCACCGCTAGAAAGAACCCATGACGCACATCGAGTCGCAGTCCGGGACGAGCTGGCTCGCGAGTGAGGAGCTGGAGTCCGCCCGGGAGCGGCTGCCGATCGTCTACGTCGACATCGTCCCGGTGCGCACCGACGATGCGGGCACGGTCATCTCGGTCGGGTTGCTGCTGCGGGTGACGCACGGCGAGATCAGCCGCGCGCTGGTGTCCGGCCGGGTGCTGTACCACGAGCGCATCCGCTCGGCGATCCTGCGCCACGTCGAGAAGGACCTCGGTCCGCTCGCGCTGCCCAAGCTGCCCGCCGCCCCGCAGCCGTTCACCGTGGCGGAGTACTTCCCGACGCCCGGCGTCACCGCCTTCCACGACGCGCGCCAGCACGCCGTCTCGCTCGCCTACGTTGTCCCGGTCGAGGGTGACTGCGCCCCGCAGCAGGACGCGCTCGAGCTGACCTGGTTCACCCCGGCCGAGGCGGCCGAGCCCGCGCTGCTGGCCGAGATGGCCGGCGGCCAGGGCACCCTGGTGCGGCAGGCGCTCGCGCACTGCGGGCTCTGAGTGACCGAGAAGGAAGATCCGCCGACGGTCGGCGCCGCGTTCCGCCGGGCGCCGCTGGTGCTGCGCCTGGCCGGCCTCTGCTACGTCGTGTTGCTCGTCGCCGCGGTGGCGGTGGCCTTCGCCAACTCCTCCGCGCCGGCGCTGGACCCGCTGTTGGGACTGTTCGGGCTGAGCGCGGCGACGGTCGGGGCGCTCGTGCTGCTGGACGTGTCCGGCTCGGCGGACGCCGCGCTGCAGTGGGGCCGGGCGATCGCGCACGTGCGCGGCCACGACCGGGCGCCGACCCTACGCCGGCAGCGCCTCATCGCCGCGGTGCTGGTCGTGGTCGGCCTGGTGTTCGCGGTACTCGGCCTCGTCACCGGCATCCGTCGCTGATTCGGTTCAGGCGCGATCGTTCTTCAGCCGCGGGGTGACGACCCGGAGGGCATCGGCGGCGACGTCGAAGTCGGCGGGCAAACGCGCGACGATCTCGCCGTCGAGGGCGATGTCGAGCGGACGGTCGACGTGCACCCGCAACTCCTTGGTACGCAGCGCGCGTACGCCGAGCCCCTGCCGGCGCCGGCCGACGACCGTGAGCAGCGCGCCCAGCATCAGCCGCACCGGTGAGCCCTGCTCGACGGCGATCACCACCAGGCTGCGGTCGTCCAGCCGGGCGCCTGGCACACGCAGGTCGAGCGCGCCGCCGAAGACGGGGGCGTTGACGATCGACAGCTGGACCAATTCGAGCTGCTCGCTGCGGCCGTCGTAGTGCAGGGTGCAGGTGAACGGCCGGTGCCGGCGCAGCGCGCGCACGCCCGCGACGGCGTAGGTGAACCGGCCGAAGCGGCGCCGTAGCGACGACGCCCCCGCGAGCTCGGCGAAGTGCACGTTGAAGCCGACGGTCGCAGCGTGGACGAAATTGCGTGCCCGCTCGCCCTCGACGACCACCTGCCCGGCGTCGACCGCGCGCACCACTCCGGTGCGGATCGCCCGGGCCGCGGCCACCGGGTCGGTGGCGATGCCGAGCGAGCGGGCGACGTCGTTGGACGTGCCGAGCGGCAGGATCGCCAGCACCGCGCCGGTGCCGGCGAGTTCGTCCGCGGCGGCGCCGACCGTTCCGTCGCCGCCGGCCGCGACGACGAGCGGGCGCTGCGCGGCCGGCATCGCGACCACGTCGGCGAGGGCGGCCCGGTCGGCGATGTCGAGCTCGCGCACGACCTCGATCCCCGACTGCTCCAGCGCCTGTCTCGCCTGCTCGTAGAGCTCGGCCGACCCCGAGGAGGGGCTCGCCAGCACCCAGGCCGATCGGGGCACCGGGGTGGGCTCTGCCGGCGGCAGCGGGATGCCCGGGTCGCCGCGCAGCACCGCACCGGCCAGCGCCGCGGCCCCGACGCCGAGCGCCGCACCGACCACCACGTCGGTCGGGTAGTGCACGCCGTTGTGCACCCGCGAGTACGCCACGATGCCGGCTGCCGCACCGATCGGCACGCCGGCGGCCGGCCACTCGCGGGCGACGCCCGTGGCGAACGCGAACGCCGAGGCCGCGTGCCCCGACGGGAACGAGAACGAACCCGGCATCGCGACCAGCGTCGGCCGACCGAGCACGTGCGCCGCCGGGCGCTCGCGACGCAGCACCAGCTTGAGCGGGCCGTTGACGACCGCGGAGGTGAGTGCGATGCCGATCAGCCCGCGCAGGGACGCCCGGCGCCCGCGGCTGCCGCCCAGCACGCTCAGCGCAGCGGCGCTCGCAACCCACAGCTTAGAGTGGTTCGCGGCGCGCGACACCGAGCGCAGCGCCACGTCGACCATCGGGTCCTCACGCGTGGTCGCCCGGCGCAGCAGGCGCCGGTCCAGCGCCGAGACCCGGCGGTGCAGTGTGCCGATGCCCACTCAGGAATGCTCCTCGACGTAGTCCGCGGGGTCGACCTCTGCGGTCTCGATCCCGCGCCCGTCCGGATGCTTGTCGTAGAAGGCCAGCCAGAGCTCGCCGAGGCGCCGGCGCAGCTCGCCACTGGCGTGCTTGCGGAAGTCGGGCAGGCCCTCGTCCTCCTCCTCGCCGAGGTGCTCGGTGTTCTCCGCCCGTGCCCGGCCGACCGCTTCGAACCACTCGTCCGAACCCACCGGGTGCCGTGCTGCCTCGGCGATCGCGTCGCGGATCGTGTTGTGGTCGCGGATCGCGTCGTCGGTCTCTTCGTCGGCGTCGTCGCCGCGCTTGAGCAACGCCGGGTAGAAGATCGTCTCCTCGGCCTGGGCATGGGTCTCGAGCCGGGTGGCAAGAGCGGTCCACACCGCTTTCAGGTCGTCGGTGTCCGACGCGTCGTCCAGCCGGGCGAACTGCCGCCGGAACCACTCGTGGTCATCCATGATGAGGGCGGTGATGTCGCGCCGATCGTCGCTCATGGTGGACAGCCTAGATACCTTCGGCTCATGACCGATCCTCTTGAGCCGCTGGACGAATCCTGGTCGACCGCGCTCGCCCTGGTCGCGCATCCTGACGATCTCGAGTACGGCGCGGCGTCGGCGATCGCGCGCTGGACCGCGCAGGGCAAGCGCGTCGTCTACTGCCTCGCCACCAGCGGCGAGGCCGGGATCGACGCGATCGACCCCGAGCGGTCCGGACCGCTGCGCGAGGAGGAGCAGCGCGCGTCGGCCGCTGTCGTCGGGGTCGACGTCGTCGAGTTCCTCGGTTACCCGGACGGAGTGATCGAGTACGGGCTGCCGCTGCGCCGCGACATCGCCCGCGCGGTACGCCGGCACCGTCCGGACGTGGTGATCACCGGCAACTACCACGACAGCTGGGGACCGGGCCGGCCCAACCAGGCCGACCACATCGCGGTCGGCCGGGCAGTGCTCGACGGCGTGCGTGACGCCGCCAACCGGTGGGTGTTCCGCGAGCTGCTCGACGAGGGAGTGCCGCCGTGGCCGGCGAGGCAGATCCTGGTGTCCGGGAGCCCGCACGCCACGCACGGCGTCGACGTCACCGACACCTTCGAGAAGGGCATCGAATCGCTCGAAGCGCACGCGGAATACCTGCGCGGGCTGAGCGGGCCGATGTCCGACCCGCGCGAGTTCCTCGAGGCCTTCGCGCGCCAGACCGGCACGCGTATCGGCGCGAGGTTCGGCGTCTCGTTCGAGGTGATCAGTCTCTGAGCACCGGCAGGTGACAGACCAGCAGCGCCGTGTCGTCCTCCGCGCTCGCGTGGTTGGTGGCGAGCAGCTCGTCGGCGACCGCGTCGGGATCGTCGGGGTCCGAGAGCGTCACAGCCGTGCGGCGGAGCCGGACCAGGCCCGCCTCGATGGATTCCTCGGGGGTCTCGACCAGGCCGTCGGTGTAGAAGACCAGGGTCGAGCCGGCCGGCAGGATGCGCTCGGAGTCGGGCCGTACCTGGTCCTGGCCGGTGCCGAGCAGCGAGCCGTGCACCTCGTCGAGCTGCTCGACGCCGCCGCCGGGCGGCAGCAGCAGCGGCGGCAGGTGGCCGGCGTTGCTCCAGCGCAGCGACCACGCGCCGCGACCTTGCGGCCGTAGGTGTGCCAGCAGCACCGTGGCGGTGCCGCTGATCGCCAACGGCTGGAGGCTTTCGTCGACCGCGCGCAGCACTTCGCCGGGTGTCGCGTGGGTCACCACGCTCACGCCGCGCAGGAGATTCCGCAGCGCCGACATGGTCGTCCCGGCGGCGAGGTCGTGCCCGGCGACGTCGCCGACCACGAGCGCAATGGTGTCGTCGGGCAGACGGAACGCGTCGTACCAGTCGCCGCCGACGTCGAAGCGGTCGCGGGCCGGCAGGTAGCGCACCGCCGCGCGGATCGGCAGCGGCGGCAGCTCGGGCAGCAACGCGTGCTGCAACCGGCTCGCGATGTCGGCCTGCGCACGGAACAGCCGGGCGTTGTCGATCGCCAGCGCTGCGCGCAGGGCGATGTCGGAGGCCACCAAATCGTCCACATCGGAGAATGCGCCGCTGCCCTCCCGACGGATCAGGGTGAGCGTGCCGACGGTTTCCCCGCGCGCGATCAAGGGAACCGCGAGAACGTGCACTGCACCGACCGCAGCGAGCAGCGCGCGCGAGCGCGGGCCGCGCTCGCGCGTTTCGACGGGATCGGCCTGAGCGAACCCGGGACCGGCCAGGACGGCGTCGAGATCGAGATCGAGGTCGATGCCGTCGGCGATCGCATATCCGCTGCGATGCACGCCGTTGGCATCGACCAGCTCGGAGATGACGAGGTCGGCGAGCCGGCCCACCGTCAGCCGGGCCAGCCGGTTGGTCACCTCGACCTCGTCCAGCGTCGACGCGAGAGCCTGCGAGGTCGCGGCCACCCATTCGAGGTCGGCGATGCTCTGCCGCGCGTCGGCGAGATCGGCTCGTCCCTGCGCGCGCTCGCGCGCGTCAGCAGCGGCCTGCGCGCGTTGGACGGTCGAGTCGCCGAAGACCAGCACGGCGCCGAGCAGCGATCCCTCGTCGCCGGCGCGCAGCGGATTGATCGCCCACCACACCGGCAGCGCCTCGCCGTCGCCGGTGCGGAAGATGTCCGCGTCGTAGTGCTCGGCCCGCCCGGAGCGCACGGCCGCCTCGAGGTCGCAGCCCTCGCCCGGCACGCCGTTGAGCGCCTCGTGCGCGTCGAGGCCGATGAGCTCGGCCTCGCTGCGCTGCAGCATCGCCAGTGCCGCCGCATTCGCGCTGAGGACGCGGGCATCGGTGCCGATCGACACGATGCCCACGGCTGCGGCCGCGACGAGGTCACGCGAGGTCGCTCCGGGTCGAACCCGGGCGGTTGCGCCGGACGCGGCCGCACGTAAGTCGTTGCGCACCCATTGCCTTTCGACTCGATGTCGCCACGTAGACGCGATTAGACCCTACGAACTGCGTGGGGGTCGACTCATGAGGTTACGTGCCGGGCCGTCACAGCATTGTGATCAGCACCAGACCCGCGGGCATACCTTCGCGGTGGACTCCAACCAGACGCACTCTGAATCCGCAGAGCACGCGTCACAGCCGATCGAGATACCGCTGCCCGCCGACGTGCGGGCACCGGGCGAGGCCCGCGGGTTCGTCCGCGAGCGGTTGCCCGAGCTCGGTGAGGACGTCCTCGACGACGTGACCCTGATCGTCTCCGAACTGGTCTCCAACGCCGTGCAGCACGGCCAGCCCGACATCGTCCTCCGCATGATCGTCGAACCACTGTCGATCGACGTCTCGGTGCTCGACCACGGCACCACGGTGCCGTCGCGGGACGTCCAGGTGCCGATGGAAACGGCCACCTCCGGTCGGGGGCTCAGCATCGTCGACCGGCTGGCAAGCGACTGGGGGGTACTGCCGCTCGAGCCCGGCCGTGGCAAGCACGTCTGGGCCCGGCTGAAGGTGGGGGACTGAGCAACCCGCTCAGGGCTTGGACAGCGCTCCGAGCAGCGACTCGAACAGCGGCCGGAGCCGCTCGAGTTCCTCGAGGTGCGCGGAGCTGAGATCGGCGAGGACGCGACGGCCGATCGGCGACAGCGTCAACCGCACAACGCGGTGGTCGTCGGTGTCGCGCTCGCGCCGCACCAGGCCCGCCTTCTCGGTCCGGTCGACCAGTTCGACCGCCGAGTGGTGCTTGATGAGCAGGTAGTCCGCCGCCTGGCTGATGGTCGGGCCGCGCGGCGCGTCGTGGCCGGCGATGGCCAGCAGCAGCTGGTGCTGGCTGGCGGTGAGGCCGTGATCGGCCGCCTGCCGCGCGCTCCAGGCCTCGAAACGTCGCAACCCGGTCCGCACGGTCAACAAGCGCGCGTAATCGCCGGCACGCACGGTTCGAGCGGCGCGCGGACGGTGCGGCATCGGTCACCTGCTTTGGCATCGAGGGCGGGGTTGCGGATACGATTTTAGCTCGTGTCACGATATATTTCTGATCAGCGTCCGACCGATCGAGCCGCGACGAGGGACGTGAGCCACCTCGGCGACTTCACCGCGACGAACCGCATGCTCCTGATCGCGGCGCTTGCCCTGCCTGTGGGGGCGATCAGCGCCGGGGTCGCGTGGGCGCTGCTGAAGCTGATCGGGCTCATCACCAACGCGGTGTTCTACAGCCGGGTCGACACCGCGCTCGTCGCGCCGGGGGTCGGTCACCACAGCCCGTGGGTGGTCCTGGCGGCACCGGTGGTCGGCGGCCTGGTCATCGGCGTGATGGCCCGCTTCGGTTCGGAGAAGATCCGCGGCCACGGCATGCCCGAGGCGATCGAGGCGATCCTGCTCGGCGGTAGCAAGGTCGCGCCGCGGGTCGCCGTGCTCAAGCCGGTGTCAGCGGCCGTCGCCATCGGAACCGGTGGGCCGTTCGGCGCGGAAGGCCCGATCATCATGACCGGCGGCGCGGTCGGGTCGCTGTTCGCGCAGTTGCTGCGCCTGACCGCCGACGAGCGCAAGACTCTGCTGGTCGCCGGCGCGGCCGCCGGGATGGCCGCGACCTTCAACTCGCCCTTCGCCGCCCTGATGCTCGCCGTCGAGTTGCTGCTGTTCGAATGGCGCCCGCGCAGCTACGTACCCGTCGCGGGCGCCGTGGTCGTCGCCACCGCGGTACGGCACCCGTTGCTCGGCACCGGTGCCCTGTTCCCGTCCAGTGGGAGCCTGCACATCGACAACGGCACCTACCTGCTGTGCCTGGTGTCGGGCATCGCCGCCGGCCTGCTGGCGCTGGTCGCCACCGCGCTGGTCTACGCGGCCGAGGACGCCTTCCACCGCCTGCCGATCCACTGGATGTGGTGGCCGGCCATCGGCGGGGTGGTGATCGGGATCGGCGGGCTGATCGTGCCGCAGGCGCTGGGCGTCGGCTACAACGTGATCGGGTCCGAGCTCGACGGCACGATCGGCCTCGGGCTGGTGTGCGGCATCCTCGTCGTCAAGACGCTCATCTGGTCGCTGTCGCTGGGCTCGGGGACCTCAGGCGGCGTACTCGCGCCGATGTTCATGGTCGGCGGCGCGCTCGGCACGGTCGAGGCCCACGTCTTCCCGACGGTCGGCCCTGGGTTCTGGGCCCTGGTGGGTCTCGCCGGCGTGCTCGGTGGGGTCATGCGTTCGCCGTTCACCGGTGTCGTGTTCGCGCTCGAGTTGACCCACCGGTGGGACGCGCTGCTTCCGCTGATCATCGGCGCGTCAACCGCGTACGCGGTGTCGGTGCTCGTGCTGCGCCGGTCGGTGCTCACCGAGAAGATCGCACGACGCGGCTACCACCTGTCCCGCGAGTACGACGTCGATCCGCTGGAGATCCTGTTCGCCGGCGAGGTCATGGACACCGACGTGCTCACCTTCGACGACCACGTCCCCGTCACACAGGCGTTGGAGCGGGTGTCGGGGATCAGCCCGGCGACGGTCACGGCCCGCCGGCAGATGCTGTACCCGGTCGTCGACCGGACCGGCGCGATGTGCGGCGTGGTCACCCGGACCCAGCTCGAGACGGCGACTCATCACGGGCGCGGCGAGCGGCCGGTCGCCGACCTCGCGCATCCGAACCCCGTCGTCGCCCATCCGGACGACACGTTGCGCGCCGTCGTGTCCGCGATGGCTGCGCACGCGGTGGACCGGATGCCGGTCACCGCGCGGGACGACCACGATCACGTGCTGGGCATGGTCAGCATCACCATGCTGCTGGCGGCGCGGGTGCGCGACCTGCGCGAGGCCCGAGAGAGCGAAAGGGTGCTGCGCGTGCGGATCGTGCGCCCGCGCTTGCCCGGGCGTGGAAATTGATTGTGCGCCGCCAGGGACTCGAACCCCGAACCCGCTGATTAAGAGTCAGCTGCTCTGCCAGTTGAGCTAGCGGCGCCGGTCATGCATCCGGCCCACCTCAAGTGGGCCGGGAAGCAACGTTAGCACGCTGCGGGCGGCACAGATTGCGGCGGGACAAGGTGTGCCACCGGCCGGTACGCGCGCTCGAGGTGCGGGAAGGGTCAGGCTTATGACCACAGTGCCGGACGACCGCGACAGCGGCCCACCGACCAAAGACGGTGGGGGAGACGAGAGCACCGTCACCGTCCTGCTCGCGCTCGGCGCGAACCTCGCCGTCGGCGTGCTGAAGCTGATCGCCGGACTGATCAGCGGGTCCGGAGCGCTGCTGTCCGAGGCCGCGCACTCGGTGGGCGACTCGACCACCGAGGTGCTGCTTCTCGTCGCGCTGCGACGCTCCGATCGTCCCGCTGACCGCCGGCACCCGTTCGGCTACGGCAAGGAGCGCTATTTCTGGTCGCTGCTCGCGGCCGGCGCGATCTTCGTGTCCGGTGCCGCGTTCTCGATCTACGAGGGCCTGCACACCATCTTCAGCAGCGGCGGCGCGGAATCCACCGACAAGCTGTGGATCAACTACCCGGTGCTCGTGGTCGCCGCCTGCTTCGAGGGCGCGTCGTTCTTCCAGGCCATCCGGCGGGCACGTACCCAGGCGCGCGAGTCGCGCAAGACGCTGCGCGGGCTGCTGCGCGACCCGGAGGACCCGACCGTCAACAGCGTGGCGATGGAGGACTCCGCCGCCCTCGTCGGCATCCTCATCGCGATCATCGGCGTCTCGCTGCATCAGCTCACCGGCGACGCCGTCTACGACGGCATCGCTTCGTTGCTGATCGGGGCACTGCTGTTGGTCGTTGCGTTCCTGCTCGCGCGCGCGACCGGTGACCTGCTCATCGGCAAGCAGGCCAGCACGCGGTTGCTGGACGCCATCGAGACCTTCCTCGAGAACGAGGCCGAGATCCTCGACGTCGTCGACGTGCTGTCCATGCTCGTCGGCACCGGCAGCGTGTTGCTCTGTGTGCGCGCCGACTTCCACGACGAGGTGAGCTCCGGCGACATCGAAGAGGCGTGCATGCGCATCGACATCGATCTGCGCGAGCGGTTCCCCGAGCTGTCAGAGGTCTTCATCCAGCCCGTGTCGCGTGGAGATCCGCGCGTCGAGGAGCGTGTCGAAGCGCGGTACGGTCGCACCCTGTCCGACCACTAGGGGCAGTCATGGGCGATGAGGACACCGGGCACGACACGGGTGAGGAAGACGTCGAGCACGACGCCGACTACACCCGCGACGACGAGAGCGAAGCGGAGCGCCTCGACCGGAACTACGGCGAGCTGCTGCAGGAGTTGCGGGTCGCGCAGACCGGGGTGCAGATCCTGTTCGCGTTCCTGCTCGGCATCGCCTTCCAGACCCGGTTTGCCACGATCTCGGCCTACCAGCGCGGGATCTACCTCGAGACGATGGTCGCCGCCGCCATCGCCGCCATCCTGCTGATCGCGCCGGTGGCGGTGCACCGCCAGCTGTTCCGTCGGCACAAGAAGGACGAGCTGGTGGTGATCACGTCGCGGCTGGCGGCCACCGGACTGGTGTTCCTGGCCGTCGCGATTTTGAGCGCCGTGCTGCTCGTGCTGAGCGTGGTGGCCAACCTCACCCTCGCCATCGTGTTCGTGGCCGTCCTGGCGATCGTGCTCCTCAGCCTCTGGTACCTGCTTCCGCGCGAGGTCCGTCGCCGCCGGCCGTCCCGTGATCTTCGGGAGTGACGCGGGACCGTCCGGCGGGTAATTCACAGCCATGACCGCCTCCGCTGCCTCGATCGGCGCAGCACCGCGTCGCCGCAAGCGGATCACGATCGAGCAGATCATCGAGCTCTACGAGGACGCGCAGCGATGTGCGACCGCGGCCGGCCTGCGCTACGTCAGCACCGATGAGCCCGGTATCCGCCGGCTGCGCCGTGGCAAGGGATTCAGCTACGTCGGCGCGGACAAGAAGGTGGTTACCGCCGAGGTTCGGTTACGGATCAACGCGCTGGCGATCCCGCCGGCGTGGAAGGACGTGTGGATCTGCGCGTTCGAGGACGGCCACCTGCTCGCGATCGGCAACGACGAGCGCGGGCGGCGGCAGTACCGCTATCACGAAAGCTGGCGCTCGTTCCGCGACCTGTTGAACTTCTACCGCCTGGTCGACCTCGGCCCGCGCCTGCCGAGGATCCGCGCCGAGGTCGCGACCCAGTTGCGTCGCCGCACCCTCGATCGCGATCAGGTGCTCGCCGCCATGTTGCGCATCGTCGACAGCTGCGGGCTGCGCGTGGGTAGCGAGGAGTACGCGGAGGAGAACGCCAGCTACGGGCTGTCGACGCTGACGAAGAAGCACGTGCGGGTCGTCGGCGGGTCGGTGCTGTTCGACTTTCCGGCGAAGTCGGGCAAGCAGGCCCAGGTCACCCTCCACGACCGTGCCGTCGCGCGCATCGTCAGCGCTTTGCTGCAGCAACCCGGCCGGCGACTGTTCACCGTCGCCGGCTCGCCGATCGGCGCCGATGAGCTCAACGTCCGGCTCGGCCAGCTCGCCGGGGCGCGAGTGACTGCGAAGGACTTCCGCACCTGGCACGGCACCCGGGTCGCGTTCGCATCGCTGCGGGCGCACCTGCCGCCGTCCGATGTCGCGTCCACGCGCGAGCAGCGGGTGCTCAACGCGGTCGACGCCGCGTCGGAGTTCCTGAACAACACCCGCTCGGTCGCACGGGCGCACTACGTCCATCCGCACGTGGTCGAGGCCTACCTCGACGAGAGCTTCGGCGAACTGCTCGCGGCCCGCCGACCACCACGCACCCCGGGCCTCGACGCCGACGAACGTGCCTTGATCGGCTTCCTCGGGACGCTGCTCGCCAGCCGGCTGCACGCGCTCTGACGCGTCGCTTCGGGTGATTTGTCCTGGCAATTTGTTCGATGCGATGGTTAGACTGCGGTTACCGGCGGGTACGACCCCCGGCACTACGGCGGAATCCCGCACGTCGGCGACTGAAACGACAGGGTCGGCACGCAGGGGACACCGCCACGAGCGGAGTCGTTGTGACACTGTCGATCGAGACAGGCTCCAGTATTCCGACCGGCGGCTTCGACGTGCGTACCTCGACGTGCGACGCCAGCCGCGCCAACCTGCACGTGAGCGGTGACCTCGACGCCGACGGCGCGGCCGTCCTCGGCCAGGTCATCGACGGTCACATCCGCGCCGGCCGGCGCTTCCTGCGGCTGCACCTTGGCGGCGTTCGCTCGCTCGGTGACGCCGCCACCGTCGCGATTGCTCGTGCCCACGAGCAGTTGCTCGCCGGTCGCGGCACGCTGATCCTCACCGGGGTGTCCGGCCCGATCGAGGCGGCGTTGCGGGTGGCCGCGCCCGCGAGCCCCCTGCTGTTGTTGCCGGCGACGCCGGCCGAGTTGAGCTGACGACAGGCGTCAGGTCGCCGGGAGCGTCCCGGTCCGCACGAGTTCCTCGGCGATCATCCGCAGCTTGACGTTGCTGCGCTGCGAGGCGTGCACCATCACGTCGAATGCCTGGCTCGCCGTGACCCGGTGCCGCTCCATCAGGATGCCCATGGCCTGGCCGATCACCTCGCGGCTGGCGAGCGCGCGGCGCAAGTTCGCCTCACGGTCGAGGGCCGAGAGCGCGAGGCTGACGTGCGCGGCGTAGCCCGCGGCCATCGCCTCGGACTCCTCGCTGAACGCGCCGGGTGTGGTCGCATACATGTTCAGGGCGCCGAGCTTGTCGCGCTGGGTCGCCAGGCGGCAGGCGAGCATGCTGCGCACGCCGTACTGGGTCGCTGCGGCCGAGAACTGCGGCCAGCGCGGGTCGTCGCCGAGATCGTCGATGCGGATGATGTCGGCCTCGAGCAGCGCGGTCACGCAGGGTCCCTCGGCGAGCTGCTCCTGCAGCTTGTCGCACGCCGCGGCGAGGTCACCGAAACTGGCCGGTGTCTCGACGACCCGGTTCTGCAGCAGCGAGATGCCCGACTGCTCGCACCCCGGCACGATCTCCACGGCGAGGGCCAGCGCGCGTTCGAGCAGTTCTTCCAAGGTCGGGGTATCCACCAGTTCCGCGGCAAAGTCGGCCACCAGCTGGACTGCGTCGGCCGCAGACATCCTCGACACCTCGACCATCGGCGCCCACTCCTTGGATCACGCGATTCCCACCGGGTGAGTGACGGGGCTCGAACCCGCGACATCCTGGACCACAACCAGGTGCTCTACCTGCTGAGCTACACCCACCATTGCTGTGCCGAAGGCCGGTCTTGTGAACCGTCTCAGCGCAGCCGCGTCAGTCTACCCGGCGCCCGTCCGCCTCGATAATCCCCTGGGCCGCCGCCTGGGCCTGCTCGCTGGTCGGGCCGGGGGGGGCCACGAACAAGGTGGCGCGGTAATAGGCCAGCTCCTGGATGCTCTCGCGGATGTCGGCGAGCGCCCGGTGCGCCAGGCCCTTGGGCGGCTGCGACTGGTAGACCCGCGGATACCAGCGTTTGGCCAGTTCCTTCAGCGACGACACGTCGATCATCCGGTAGTGCAGGTGCTGATCCAGCCGTGGCATGTCCCGGGCGAGGAAGCCGCGATCGGTGGCGATGGAGTTGCCGCACAGCGGCGCATTGCGCTCCTCGGGCACGTGGGTGCGCACGTATTCGAGCACCTGGCTCTCGGCGTCACCGAGGGTTGTCGTCGAGGCGCGAACGGCGTCGGTGAGCCCGGAGGACGCGTGCATGTCCCGGACGAACGGGATCATCGTGTCCAGCACGTCGTCGGCCACGTTGATCACGATGTCCAGACCGTCGTCGAGCGGTACGAGGTCAGGATCGGTCACGATCACCGCAACCTCGATCAGCGCGTCCCGAGCCAGATCGAGCCCGGTCATCTCGCAGTCGACCCACACCAAACGTTCAGCCATGCGGTGAGGCTATCCATTGCCGGTGCGCCGTGGTTACGGTGATCCCCATGGCCACCCCGGTTCTGGACGCCGATGCCGTACAGGCAGGCCTCGCCGCGCTGCACCCCGACTGGTCGGGCGACCCCGGCAAGCTCACGCGCTCGATCGAGTTCGCCGACTTCTCGACCGCGGTCGAGTTCGTCAACCGCATCGCGCCGCGCTGCGAGGAACTGGACCACCATCCTGATCTGGCGATCCGCTGGCGTTGGGTCGATGTCGCGCTGACGACTCACAGCGCCGGCGGCGTCACCGACAAGGACCTCGCCCTCGCCGGCATCGTGGACGAGGTTGCTGCGACGCTGCCACTCGCCTGACGCGGCCGGTCGGCTACTTGCTGCGCCATTCGGTCATGCCGAGCGCGATCAGGCGCAGCTGGCGCGCTCCGCGCTCGAGGATGGCCGCCGCCTTGGCCTTGCGCCCGGCCGGTCGGACGTCGATCTCGACGAGGTCGATGATGACCTTGAGCATCGCGCCGACCATCAGGGCGGCCGTCATCTCCAGGTCGTCGGTCGACCAGTCGTAACCCGCCGTCAGCCGGGCCAGGTCGACGGCGAGCTCGCTGGTGAACAGGGTGAGTTCGGTGTCGATCGCCCGGCGTACCTGGCGGACCCCGCCGTAGCGCTCGCGGATGAGGAAGCCGAACTGGTCGGCGTGCGCGGCCACGTACTCGCCGAGAACCTGGATCGTCCCTTCGATGATGTCGCCGTGGCTGGCCACCCCGCGCCGCGTGTCACGGACCATCTGGCGCAGCGGGCGGATGCACTCGTCGACCAGCTCGACCCCGAGCTGGTCCATCGACTCGAAGTGCCGGTAGAAGGCGGTCGGCACGATCCCGGCCGCGCGAGCGACCTCGCGCAGGCTGATGCTGTCCAGGCTGCGCGAGCCGATCAGTTGCAGCGTGACGTCCAGCAGGCGCTGCCGGGTCGCCTCCTTGCGTTCTGCCCGGCTCTGGCCGCTCGCCATGTCCGAAACGGTACGCCCGTGCACCGTGCGTCGTGCGATCGTGACGCAGGTCGCGACGTACCCGGTGTCACAGAGCCTTCTGGTTGACAGGGGCGGACAGGCTCCGAACACTGGTTGGTGTACGACTGTTCACTGAAAGTGAGGACGTCATGACCACCATCGCGAGGTCCCCACTGCGCCTGCTGGAGGCGCTGGCGACTCCGCACGGCGTGGACCGTTACCTCGAACTGCTGAACCCCATGTTCACCGTGCGCGAACTGCGCGGCGAGGTCACGCAGGTACGCCGCGTCGCTCCGGACACCATCGCACTCACGGTGCGGCCGACCCGCCGGTGGCGCGGATTCTCGGCCGGGCAGTTCGTCCAGGTCACCGTCGTGATCGACGGCGTGCGCCGCACCCGCTGCTACTCGCCGAGCAACTCCCAGCTGCGTGCGGACGGGCGAATCGAGTTGACCGTCAAGGCGCACCCGGGCGGGCTGGTCTCGCAATGGCTGCACGCCAACGCGCGGCCGGGCCTGGTGCTCGATCTCGCACCGGCCGACGGCACCTTCACCCTGCCGACGACTCGTCCCGACCGGCTGCTGATGATCAGCGGCGGCAGTGGGATCACGCCCGTGCTGTCGATGCTGCGCACGCTCTGCGACGAGCAGGATCGAGGCGGCCGTCGCGGCGAGATCGTGTTCCTGCACTACGCCGACGACGCCGAGCACGTGCCGCACCGCGCCGAGCTCGAACGGCTCGCCGCCCTGCACGACAACGTCCGGCTGGCGCTCGCCTACCCGGCGGACGAGAGCAGCGAGCTGACCGGCTTCTTCGGGGCCGCGCACCTCGAGGCACTCGCCCCGTGGCATCGGGACGCGCAGACCTTCGTCTGCGGCCCGCCCGGGTTGATGCGCGCGGTGCGCGAGCACTACGCCGCCATCGGCCTGCTCGACCGGTTGCACGCCGAGGAGTTCACCCCGGCCGTCGCATCGATGCCCGGCGACGCGACGGGCACGGTGCGCTTCGCCGCCAGCGACACAAGTCTCGACAACACCGGTGCGGTGCTGCTCGAGCAGGCCGAGGCCGCGGGCCTTCGCCCCGAGTACGGCTGCCGGATGGGCATCTGCTTCTCCTGCACCCAGACCAAGATCTCCGGCTGCACGCGCAACGTCCGCACCGGCGAGACCGACGACGACCCCGACACCGAGATCCAGCTCTGCATCAACGTCGCGGTGGGCGACGTCGAACTGGCGATCTGACCGATCCGACAAGGACAGACATGACCATCACATTGACCGAATCCCAGGTCGAGGAACTCGGCCGCGAACTCGACGCGATCCGCGCCCGGGTCGTGGCCGACCTCGGCAGCGAGGACCGCGAGTACATCTACAACATCGTCAAGACCCAGCGCGGGCTCGAGGTCGCCGGCCGCGGCTCGTTGTTCCTGGGCTTTCTCCCGCCCTTCTGGCTGGCCGGCACAGCCGCGCTCGGGCTCTCGAAGATCCTGGACAACATGGAGATCGGGCACAACGTCATGCACGGCCAGTACGACTGGATGCGTGACCCGGCGCTGAACTCCAAGATGTTCGAGTGGGACACCGCGTGCCCGTCCGAGCAGTGGCGGCACTCGCACAACTACATCCACCACACCTTCACGAACATCGTCGGCAAGGACCGCGACATCGGTTACGGCGTGCTGCGCATGGAACCCTCGCAGCGATGGAATCCGTACTACCTCGGCAACCCGCTGTGGGCGTTCCTGCTCATGACCTTCTTCCAGTACGGTGTCGCGCTGCACGACCTCGAGGTCGAGAACGTCATCAGTGGCAAGCGGAAGATGTCCGAGAACGCCGCGCTGCGTAAGGGGATCGTCGCCAAGGTGACCCGGCAGACGCTCAAGGACTACGTCCTCTTCCCGGCGCTGTCCGGCCCGCTGTTCTTCTCCACGCTCAGCGCGAACGCGTCGGCGAACCTGATCCGCAACGTGTGGGCGTACTCGATCATCTTCTGTGGGCACTTCCCCTCGGGCGTCGCGACGTTCACCGAGGAAGAGACCGAGAACGAGTCCCGCGGGCGGTGGTACCTGCGGCAGATGCTCGGCTCGGCCAACATCACCGGCAGCTCGCTGTTCCACATCCTGTCCGGGAACCTCTCGCACCAGATCGAGCACCACCTCTTCCCGGACCTGCCGGCCCGCCGTTACCCCGAGATCGCGCCGGAGGTGAAGGCGATCTGCGAGAAGTACGGCCTGCCCTACAACACCGGGCGGCTGAGCAAGCAGCTCGGCTCGGTGTACGGCAAGATCGCGAAGCTGGCGCTGCCGTTCGGCAAGAAGGGCTCCGACGAGCCGACAGTGCGTATCGTGCCGGATGACGCCGCAGCGGCGGCGTGACGGGGAGTTCACGATGACCGCGAAGAGACAGGGCATCGGCCGCGCCGAGATCGCGAAGGACACGATCCAGGTGCTGGCCGAGTCGGCGGCCGGCCATGTCGGCACCATCACCGCGATCCTGACCGCAGCCGTACGCGATGTCGCTCGCGAGATCGGTGATCTCGCAAGCGACGTGTTCGAGATGCGCGATGCGGCCGACCGGGCGAACCAGGCCGCGCACGACGACGTCCCCGCTCCCTGAGGCTGTCCCGCAGTTCTGTTTGCGACGTTCGGTGTACCCGGATCGATCCCGGGGTAGGCCGGTTGGAGGTACGCAAACGGAATCAATCTGGCACTTGAGGAGTAGGCATGGCCGAGGAACGCGCAGCGGGCGAGGGCGTCAGCGACGAGGAGTTCGCGGAGCAGGTCAGTCGGCAGACCGACAGCGAGCACGATCAGAAGGACTACTTCGAGCGCGAAGCCGACGGCGCGACGAGTGACACCGAAGCGGCGAAGGCGGACGCCGACGAGGCCGCCGGGGCGTGATCGGTCATCCAGCTCGATAGGATCCGATGATGCCGGTCGGCAGGCTCGAGGAACGGCTGAGCAATCTGCTCGCGGTGACCGATGTGCGGCTCACCCGTCTCGACGTCGACGATCTTCTCGTCGAGGTCCTCGACCGGCTCCGGGCGATCCTGGACGCCGACACCGCGGCAGTGTTACTGCGCCAGCAACCGCGCGACGACTTCCTGGTCGCGCGCGCCGCCTGCGGTCTCGAGGACGAGGTACGGCAGGGCGTCCGGGTGCCGATCGGGGCAGGGTTCGCCGGGACGATCGCAGCTCGCCGCGAGCCCGTGATCCTCGATCGGGTCGACCAGACGACGGTCGCCAACCCGGTGCTGTGGGAGAAGGGCATCCGGCGCATGGTCGGGGTCCCGCTGCTCGTCGGCGCAGAGCTGCTCGGTGTCCTGCATGTCGGTCGACTCCAGGACCAGCCGTTCGGCGAGGCCGACGTGGAGCTGCTGCAGGTGGCCGGCGACCGGATCGCCTCGGCCGTGCAGACGCGTCGTCTTGCAGTCGAATCAGCTGCCGGGGCCATCCTCGAACGAGCGTTGATGCCGGGCCGGTTACCCGCCCTGCCCGGTCTGCAACTCGCTGCGCGGTACGCGCCGGCACAGGACCGCTCGGTGGGCGGCGACTGGTACGACGCTTTCGTCCTCCCGTCCGGACAGCTGTGGCTGGTCATCGGGGACGTCGCCGGGCACGGGCTCTTGTCGGCGGTCGCGGTGAGCCGGGTGCGCAGCGCGATGCGCTCGTACGCCCTGCTCGGCCACGACCCGAGCGAGGTGCTCGCGATGACCAATCGCAAGCTGCTGCACTTCGAGATCGACACGATGGTGACCACCTTGTGCGCGGTGGCCGAGGCGCCGTTCGAGCGGTTCACCCTGGTTTCGGCGGCGCATCCGCCGCCGGTCGTGGCGACGCCTGCCGGCACCGACCTGGCTCGCGTCGTTCCCGGTCCGCCGCTCGGAGCCATCGAGGACGCGCACTTCGTCGCGACCCAGGTCGAGCTGCCGCCGCGAAGCACGATGGTGCTCTACACCGACGGCCTGATCGAGCGGCGCGGCGAATCGATCGACGTCGGGCTGGGCCGCCTGCGGGCAGCCGTCGCCAACGACCCGCCGGAGAACGTATGCCGCGACGTCATGCTGCGCCTGGTCGGCAGCACGGCGACCGTCGACGACGTCGCCGTGCTCGCCGCCGGCCGCGACGACTCGTCCCCGGTCGAGGCGGTTGACGAGACGCTGCTCGGCGAGTTGGTGCTGCCGCCGGACACCCGCTCGGTGGCGCAGGCCCGGGCGTTCGCGTTGAACGCCGCGGGCGACCTAACCCCGGACGTCCGTGGGGCGCTCAAGCTGCTGGTGTCGGAAGTGACGACGAACAGCGTCGTGCATGCGCGCAGCGACTTCACCGTGCGGGTCTTCCGGAGCGCCGGCGCGCTGCGGGTCGAGTGCGGCGACAGCGGTGAGGGCATGGTCGAGGTGCACGACGCCGACCCCAGCGACACGCACGGTCGCGGAATCTTCTTCGTGCGGCAGTTCGCCGCCGAGTGGGGGGTGCGCAGGGCCGAGCCCGGTCCGGGCAAGGTCGTCTGGTTCGCACTAGACCTCGATCGCGGCGGACGGCCGGCGGCCGGGCAGCCGGCCCGTGGCGCGACGGGAGACGCCGCGCCGCTGGTGCTGGAACTGGCCGGCGAGATCGACATGTCGCGGACGGAGGACATCGAGCTGCGCGCGGGCGTGCTGCTGCGCGACGCCACTGCCGGGCAACAGATCGTCGTCGATCTCGCCCGGGCCGACTTCATCGACTCGTCGGGTCTGAGCGGGCTGCTGCAGCTGCGCCGCCGGGCCGTGGCGCACGGGGTACCGCTGAGGTTGCGGGCCGTCCCGCCGAACATCGCCGCGCTCCTGCAGATGGCGGGCATCGATCACGTGTTGCCGGTCGAATGATGCGCCCCCGGCAGGGATCGAACCTGCGACCGGCCGCTTAGAAGGCGGCTGCTCTATCCACTGAGCTACGGGGGCGGACCCGTCGTCCCCATGTTCTCACCCGCTCAGTGCCGCGGCTCGATCATGCTGCCGACCGTCCACTCGCGTGGCTTGCGCAGCGGTTTCGGGTCGTAGATCGAGGCGATCGCCGCCGCCGCGAACAGCGCCAGGAAGACCAGGAGCATCAGTAGGTTCGTCATGGCAGAAAGTCTGCGCCCGTAGATATCGCGACGCGAGCGACTTGATGTCGATGTGCATTGATTTTCTGCCATTCACTGTGGCACCGTATGGGCGTGCCAACCCATCGACCCATCCGCTCGGTCGCCATCGTCGCCATGCCGGGCGTCCAGCCGTTCGAGCTCGGCGTCGCCTGGGAAGGCTTCGGGGTCGACCGCACCGACGACGGCGTGCCCGCCTACGACTGCGTCGTGGTGTCCGAAGCGCGCTCGGTGCCCACCGCGGCCTGCTACTCGCTCTCGATCGACCATCGCCTGGATAGCGCCGCGGACGCCGATCTGGTGATCGTGCCGGCCAACGTCGACCGCGACTGCACCAGACAATCGGGCGCGGTGCTCGACCTGCTGCGCGCGACCGTGGCTCGGGGTGCGCGGGTCATGAGCGTGTGCTCCGGGGCGTTCACGCTCGGCGCGGCGGGGTTGCTCGACGACCGCGACTGCACCACGCACTGGAAGCACACCGACGAGCTCGCCGAGCGGTTCCCGCTGGCGCGGGTCAACCCCAACGTGCTGTTCGTGTGTGACGGGCCGGTGCTGACCTCGGCGGGCACGGCGTCCGGACTCGATCTTTGCCTGCACCTGATCCGGGCCGACCACGGTGAGGAGATCGCCCGGCGGGTGGCCCGCCGGATGGTGATGCCCCCGCACCGCGACGGCGGCCAGGCCCAGTACGTCGACGCCCCGATCCGGACCCGCCCGGCCGACACGCTCGCCCCGTTGCTCGACCGCCTCAGCGGCGAGCTGCAGGAGGAGCACACCGTCGAGTCGCTGGCCCAGCGCGTGGCCATGAGCCCGCGGACCTTCGCCCGGCGCTTCCGGGCGGAGACCGGGACGAGCCCGCACCTCTGGCTGACCCACCAGCGCGTGCTGCTGGCCCGCCGGATGCTCGAGGAGGGCGACGACCCGATCGACACCGTGGCCGATCGGTGCGGGTTCGGCACAGGGGCGATGCTCCGTCATCACTTCGCGCGGATCGTCGGTGTGTCGCCCGCGAGCTACCGCCGCACGTTCCGGCCGCCGGTGGCGTCCTAGGGCGATTTACGTCGTCCTGAGGCGTATTCAGCTGCTTGCGCAACAACCGGGCAACAATTCCCTGCGCGGCTCGCCCGCGCCTTGACACTGCTCGGCGTACGGACCGAGGCTGCACGCGGACCAGGCGCGCACTCGGCGGGAGGGCCATGGCAGTCGCTTCGGGCACGAACAATCCCACACCGGCGGGTCTGGCGACCCAGGCGAAGCGCCGGGTGCCCTTCGCCAAGCGGGTGACCGGCCGCCGCGCAGCGCAGTACCCGATCGCCATCAGCGGCGCGGTCGTGGTCGTCGCCGGGTTCGCCGCGCAGCTCGTCGCAATCGTCGCGCTGACCTGGTGGCAGGGCACGGTGCACGGGCGCACTGTCAGCATGCAGTTCGCCGACTTCGGGCCGCAAGCCTGGCGCGGGTTCGCCTACATCTACTTCAGCTGGGGTGCGTGGCTGATCGCGGGCCTCACGCTCGGGTTGGGCATCGCCGGATGCGTGCGCTGGAGCGGTGCCCACGCCTTCCGCGTCTGCGGCGCGCTGATCGCCGTCGTCGCGGCGTTCGCGCCGATCGCGGCGCTGCTGGTGTTCTCCTACCAGTCCCACTCCGACGTGTTCCACGTCCTGCGCGACTACAGCATCGGGCCGTATCTCGCGGTGCTCGGGACGATGGCGACCGCCTTCGGGGTGGCGGCGGGCTCAGCTCGGTCGCGCGTCCGCTAGCACGAGGCACCGACGGCAGGGACGTTCTCGTCCACAGCTCGCTCGCCCGTCCACAGCTGCCGGCGAGACCCCCCGAAGCGCCGCCGAGCGCGTTTGGCTGTCCCCAACCGGATGGACCGGACAACGAGCGGGGGACGCGAGAGATGAACGACAGCCAGATGACCATCGTCGGCAACGTGGTCGACAACCCGAAACTGCGCCGCACGAAGAACGGTCACTTCGTGGCCAACTTCCGGGTGGCCTCCACGCCGCGCCGGTTCGACCGCGAGGCGGGCGGCTGGGTGGACGGCTCGACGCTGTTCGTGACCGTCACCGCGTGGCGCGCGCTGGGGGAGAACGCCGCCGACTCGCTGCACAAGGGGCAGCCGGTGGTCGTGTTCGGCCGGTACTGCCAGCGCGAGTACGAGCGCGATGAGAAGCTGCACACCGCCTACGAGCTCGAGGCCATCACGATCGGGCACGACCTCAATCGCGGCATCGCCAGCTTCCAGAAGCAGACCCGGACCCCGATGGCCGCCGAGGTCAGCGTCGACGACGAGGGCCGGCCCGCCGACGAGAGCGAGCACTACCTGCCCATCGAGGACTCCGGCGCGCTCGAGGTCGACACCGCGACGGGCGAGGTGCGCGAGTACGAGCACGCGAGCTGACCGTGCCGGCGATCCGGGAGTGGATCTGTCTCGGCCGGGGCGGACCTTCCCGGATCGGCCGGGCGGCGGACTACGCCTTTCCGGGGGCTGGGACACTGGACAGCGTGGCTCAGTTCATCTACACGATGTACAAGGTGCGCAAGGCGCACGGCGACAAGGTGATTCTCGACGACGTCACCTTGTCCTTCCTTCCCGGCGCGAAGATCGGCGTGGTCGGTCCCAACGGCGCCGGCAAGTCGAGCGTGCTCAAGATCATGGCCGGGCTCGACCAGGCGTCCAACGGCGATGCGGCGCTGATGCCCGGCGCCAGCGTCGGTCTGCTGCAGCAGGAGCCGCCGCTGGACGAGACGAAGACGGTCCGCGAGAACGTGGAGCTCGCCGTCGCGGAGCTGCGCGCGACGATGGCGCGCTATGAGGAGATCGGCCTCGCCATGGGCGAGCCGGACGCCGACTACGACAAGCTCGGCGCGGAGATGGGCGAGCTGCAGGAGAAGATAGACCACGCCGAGGGCTGGGAGCTCGACAGCCGCATCGAGCAGGCGATGGACGCGCTGCGCTGCCCGCCCGGTGACGAGCCCGTGACCCATCTGTCCGGCGGCGAGCGGCGCCGCGTCGCGCTGTGCAAGCTGCTGCTCGAACAGCCCGACCTGCTGCTGCTCGACGAGCCGACCAACCATCTCGACGCCGAGAGCGTCCAGTGGCTCGAGCAGCACCTGGCCCGCTACCCGGGCGCCGTGCTGGCCGTCACGCACGACCGGTACTTCCTCGACAACGTCGCGGAGTGGATTCTCGAGCTCGACCGCGGCCACGCCTACCCCTACGAGGGCAACTACTCGACCTATCTGGAGAAGAAGGCCGAGCGGCTCACCGTCCAGGGCAAGAAGGACCAGAAGCTCGAGCGCCGCCTGCGCGAGGAACTGGACTGGGTGCGCCAGAACGCCCGCGGCCGTCAGGCCAAGAGCAAGGCCCGCCTGCAGCGTTATGAAGAGATGGCGGCCGAGGCCGAGAAGACCCGCAAGCTCGACTTCGAAGAGATCCAGATCCCGCCGGGCCCGCGTCTGGGCAACGTCGTCGTCGAGGCCGAGCACCTCGACAAGGGCTTCGAGGGCGAGCTGCTGATGAAGGACGTGTCCTTCTCGCTCCCGCGCGGCGGGATCGTCGGCGTCATCGGCCCTAACGGCGTCGGCAAGACCACCCTGTTCAAGATGATCGTGGGTCAGGAGAAGCCGGACGCCGGCGAGCTGCGGCTGGGCGAGACGGTCAAGCTGAGCTACGTCGACCAGACCCGCGGCGGCCTCGACCCGAAGAAGTCGGTGTTCGAGGTCGTGTCCGACGGTCTCGACTACATCAACGTCGGCCAGGTCGAGATGCCCTCACGGGCCTACGTGTCGGCCTTCGGGTTCAAGGGCCCCGACCAGCAGAAGCCGGCCGGCGTGCTGTCCGGCGGTGAGCGCAACCGGTTGAACCTCGCGCTCACCCTCAAGGAGGGCGGCAACCTCCTGCTGCTCGACGAGCCGACCAACGACCTCGATGTCGAGACCCTCGGTTCGCTGGAGAACGCGCTGCTGAACTTCCCGGGCTGTGCGGTGATCACCAGCCATGACCGGTGGTTCCTGGACCGCATCGCGACGCATATCCTGGCCTGGGAGGGCGATGACGCGAACCCGGCCAACTGGTTCTGGTTCGAGGGAAACTTCGAGTCCTACGAGAAGAACAAGATCGAGCGGCTCGGCGCCGACGCGGCCCGTCCGCACGCGGTGACGCACCGCAAGCTGACCCGGGACTGATGCCGGGCTACCCGCCGATCGAGCCGTACGACTCGGGGCTGCTCGACGTCGGCGACGGGCACCGGATCTACTGGGAGGTCTGCGGCAACCCGGCCGGCAAACCCGCCGTGTTCCTGCACGGCGGGCCCGGTGGGGGCTGCTCGCCCAACCACCGGCGGATGTTCGATCCGGCGCGCTATCGCGTGCTGCTGTTCGACCAGCGCAACTGCGGACGCAGCCGGCCGCACGCGGCCGAGCCGGGTACCGACCTCGCGACCAACACGACCGAGCACCTGCTCGCTGACATCGAGCGGCTGCGCGAGCTGCTCGGTGTTGATCGCTGGCTGGTGTGGGGCGGGTCGTGGGGGAGCACGCTGGCCTTCGCCTACGCCGAGCGCCACCCGCACCGCGTCAGCGAGCTGGTGCACGTCGCGGTCACCAACACCACCCGCGCCGAGATCGACTGGCTCTACGGCGGTCTCGGCGCGTACTTCCCGGCGGAGTGGGACCGCTACCGAGGGTTCGTCGCGCTGAGCGCCGGGGCGACCGGCAGCGAGCTGGCGGCCGCCTACGACGACCTGCTGCAGGGCGCCGACCTCGCCGCGCGCGACGCGGCCGCGATCGAGTGGTGCGCCTGGGAGGACGCGGTCGTCGCCCTCGACGCGCAGCGCAAACCCGACAGCACGTGGGTCGACCCGCTCGCCCGGATGGCCTTCGCCCGGCTGTGCGCGCACTATTTCGCACGCCACGGCTTCCTTCCCGACGGTGACCTGCTGCGCAACGCCGACCGGCTGCACGGCATCCCCGGCGCGCTCATCCACGGCCGGCTCGACCTCACCTCGCCGCTGGTCACCGCCTACCGCATGTCGCAGGCCTGGCCGGAGGCCGAGTTCCACCCGATCAGCGGTGCCGGCCATTCCAGCGGGCCCGGCCTGGGTGAGACGATCGGTGACGTGCTGGACCGGTTCGCAGCGGATTGGCCGAACTCATGACCCGGTTCGTCCACGAGGTGCACATGCGCTGGGCGGACATGGACGCCTACCGCCACATCAACAACTCCGCCTACCTCGCCTACCTCGAGCAGGCGCGCGTGGCGATGTTCTTCCACCGGCACGAGAGCTTCAACGCGGGGACGGTGATCTCGCGCCACGAGATCGACTACCTGCGTCCGATCGTCTACCACCCGGCGCCGCTGGAGGTCGAGGTGTGGATCGAGAAGATCGGCGGCGCCCGGTTCACCGTCCGCTACGAGATCTACGACCAGCGCGAGACCGGGCGGGTGCTGACCGCGCGGGCCGCGACCACGTGTGTCACCTTCGACTTCGAGACCGACCGCCCGCGACGGTTGACCGAGCAGGAGCGCGACATCCTCGCCGCGTTCAGCGACGAGCCGTGACGCTCGACCGCGCGCAGCTGGCCGAGCTCGTCCCGCTGATTCGCCGGGCCGCCGACCTGGATCCTGCGACCCTGGTGCGGGTGCGGCGCTCCGGCGAGCGCCTCGCTCTGATCGTCCGGCTGCCCTTCGGCGTGCTGGCGGCGCGGACGCTCGAGAGCCCGGCGGCCGACGCGCTCGACACCACGGTGCGTGCCGGCGAGCTGCTGGCCTGGCTCGACGACGACCGGCGCGACCGACCCGACGCACGCGACGCCGAGTGGCGTGGCGGCACGCCGCCGGATCGCGGCTGGCACCGCATCGAGCGGGTGCCGGACACCGAGCTCCGGCCACTCGTGCGCACCGGCGCGCTGACCCTGAAGCAGGCCGCCGAGCGCGAGGGCGTGCCCGGGGCGCAGCCGCGGCAGGAGGTCGCGGACGCGCTGCTCGACTCGGTGGTGCTCAGCGTCGGCGACCAGACCCACTCGGCGGACATCACCTTGCGCACGCTCTCGGCCCTGACCCGTCTGGGCTTCCTCGCCCGCGACTCCCACGCGGCCGTCGACGTCGCCGGCCGCTGGATCCGGGTGGTCGGCGCCTACGGCACCGTCTACGCCGAGCGTCCTGGCGCCGGCCTCACCCTGCGCTAGGCACGCGGACGCTCGGCACCCAACCGCACGCCGAGTCGCCAGGCGATGACCGGGCCCCAGAGGGGCAGCAACGTCCACCACATGTCGCGGCGCCGCCAGCCGACCACAGGCGCGAGCAGAAACAGCAGAGCGATCGTGAGCACCTGCCAGATCGCCGCGACGACGCGGACTGCAATGTCCGGGTGGTCACCCGCGATGACGGGGTAGCCGAGCGCTGGTGCGGTTGTGATGCTGAGCATCAGCAGGCCGCCCAACACCGACCCGCGCTCGAGACCGCCGGCCCGCGACAGGGGCTGGTCGGCGACCGGCGTCGGCTGCATGGTGCTGATTCTCGTGGACGCGGGATTACCCGCCAACTGAGCAACTGCGGCTCGCACCGGAGTAGTCGATCGGGTTCTCCTCCGCTGTGGTCGATTTCAGCGAGTCAACCGAGCAGAACGGAGGAAGACGTGATCATCGTGCGCGGCCGGCACCGCGCCACCCGCACAACCGCGGCTCAGCGGATCCAGGCGGCGGTGTCGGTGGGCAGCGTGCCGTCCGCGCCCAGCGGGCCGGACGCGAGCAGCACCTCGCCGGCGGGCCGCGCGAACGGCTCGGTGCCGCCGTTCAGGACCACCGTCACGTCACCACGGCGGTAACTCAGCACCCCGGCGGGGGAGTCGAGCCACTCGATCTCGCCGCCCGCGCCGAACAGCTCGCGGCGGCGGCCGATCGCGTCGCGGTAGAAGGTCAGGGTCGACCCGGGCACACCGGTCTCGGCCTCGACCGTCACCGCCGCCCAGTCGTCGGGCATCGGCAGCCAGGTCGACGACGCCGTGGTGAAGCCGTAGGGCGCCGCGTCGCCGGACCACGGCAACGGGACGCGCTCGCCGTCGCGGCCGCGGTCGGTACGTCCGCTGCGCTCCCAGGTCGGGTCCAGCAACGCGTGGTCGGGCAGTTCGACGTTGGAAAGCCCGAGCTCCTCGCCGTTGTAGACGTAGACCGCGCCGGGCAGCGACAGCTGCACCAGCAGCGCCGCCCGGGCCCGGGCGACGCCGGACGCACCGCCGCCGTAGCGGGTCGCCGGGCGGTCGACGTCGTGGTTGCCGAGCACCCAGGTGCAGGGCGCGCCGACGCCGGACATCGCGCTCAGCGAGGACTCGATCGCCTTGCGGAACGACTCGGCGCCCCACGGCGCGACGACCAGTTCGAAGTTGAAGGCGAGGTTGAGCTCGTCGGAACGCACGTAGCGCGCCAGCCGCTCGTCGTCGTCGACCCAGACCTCGCCGACCGCCATCCGGTCCCCGTCGTAGGAGTCCAGCGTGCGCCGCAGCAGCCGGTGCACCTCGTGGACGTCGTCGTGGTCCCACCGCACGTCGTCGCGCATCGGCATGTGCGACTCGCGCTGCTCGTGGGCGGCGAGCGTCGCGAGGTCCATGTCGGGCAGCCCGGCGGGCTTGGCCATGCCGTGGGCGACGTCGATGCGGAACCCGTCCACCCCGCGGTCGAGCCAGAACCGCCAGACACGCTCGAACTCCGCCGACACCTCGGGGTTGGTCCAGTCCACGTCGGGCTGCTCCGGCGCGAACAGGTGCAGGTACCACTCGCCGTCCGGCACGCGGGTCCAGGCCGGACCGCCGAAGGCCGACGGCCAGTTGTTCGGCGGCAGCTCGCCGTCCTCACCCTTGCCGGGGCGGAAGATGAACCGGGCGCGCTCGGGCGAGCCGGGCCCGGCGGCCAGCGCCTGCTGGAACCACACGTGCTGGTCGGAGAAGTGGTTGGGCACCGAGTCGACGGTGACCTTGATGCCGCGCGCGTGGGCCCCTTCGAGCAGCGCGTCGAAGTCGGCCAGGGTGCCGAACATCGGGTCGACGTCGCAGGGGTCGGCGACGTCATAGCCGTTGTCGGCCATCGGTGAGGTGTAGAACGGCGAGATCCAGATCGCGTCGACGCCGAGGTCGACCAAGTGGTCCAACCGCTCGCGGAGGCCGATCAGGTCGCCGTCACCGTCACCGTTCCCATCGGCGAAGCTGCGCGGGTAGACCTGGTAGAAGACGGCGGACGCCCACCAGGGCGCGTCGCTGAAAGCGCTTCGAGACATGGCTGGAAGTGTGTCACCCGGGGGCGTTGCGCAGCGAATCGGCCGCCCGGACGAGGTAGTCCCACAGGGCGGCTTCGTACTGCGGGGCCAGTTCGAGCGAGTCGAGCGCGGCCCGCATGTGCGTCAGCCACGCGTCGTGGGCCGCCGAATCGACCACGAACGGGGCGTGGCGCATCCGCAGACGCGGGTGCCCGCGGGTCTGGCTGTAGGTCGTCGGGCCGCCCCAGTACTGGACGAGGAACATCCGCAGCCGGTCGGCGGCGGGGCCCAGATCCTGCTCGGGGTACAGCGCCCGCAGATCGGGGTCCTGGGCGACGCCGGCGTAGAAGGCGTCGACGAGGCGGCGGAAGGTGGGCTCACCGCCCACCGCCTCGTAGAGAGTCTCGGGTCGCGCCATGGCCTCCATTGTGCCGATACCGTCGTACGGGTGACCGACACCCGGACCTTCGACGTGATCGTGCTCGGCCTCGGGCCGGGTGGGGAGGACCTTGCCGAGGCACTCGCCGGCGCCGGCCGGACGGTGCTCGGCATCGACCCGCACCTGGTCGGCGGCGAGTGTCCCTACTACGGCTGCATCCCGTCCAAGATGATGTTGCGCGGGGCCGAGGTGCTCGCCGAGGCCCGGCGCGTCGACGGCATGGCCGGCACCGCCGAGGTGCATCCCGATTTCGCGCCGGTGGCGCACCGGATCCGCGCCGAGGCGACCGACGACTGGGACGACCGGGTGGCCGTCGAGCGGCTGAGGGCGGCCGGCGCGACGTTCGTGCGCGGTGCCGCCCGGCTGGCCGGTCGCGACGCCTCGGACCGCATCCTGGTCGAGGTCGACGGCACGACCTACGCCGGTGAGCACGTCGTCGTCGCGACCGGCACGGCCCCCGCGCTGCCGCCGATCGACGGCCTGGCAGACCTGCCGCGGGGCGAGCTGCTCTGGACCAACCGCGAGGCGGTGAAGGCCGAAACCGCTCCGGCGTCGCTGGTCGTGCTCGGCGGGGGCGCCATCGGCTGCGAGCTGGCCCAGGCGTTCGTCCGGTTCGGCACCCGGGTGGACATCATCGAGCCCGGCCCGCGCGTCCTGCTTCCCGAGGAGCCGGACGCCTCGCGAGTGGTGACCGAGGTGTTCGAGCGCGAGGGCATCCGGGTGCACTGCGCCACCAAGCCGGTCCGCGTGTCGGCCGGCGGCGACGGGGTCGAGGTGCAGGTCGAGGACGGCACCACCTTCACCGGCGCGAAGCTGCTCGTGGCCGCCGGACGCGTGCCCAACCTCGCGATCGGCCTGGACAGCGTGGGCCTCGACGCCGCGCCGCGGTCACTGCCGGTCGATGACCACATGCGGGTCGTCCACGACGGCGCCCCGGTCGCCGGGCTGTACGCCCTCGGCGACATCACCGGTCGCGGCGCGTTCACGCATGTCGCGGTCTGGCAGTCGCGGGTGCTCACCGCGCACCTGACCGGCGAGCCCGAGCCGTTCGGCGGTTACGACGCGCTGGCCTGGGCGACCTTCACCGATCCCGAGGTCGGCCGGGTCGGCAAGACCGAGCAGCAGGCCCGCGACGCCGGCCTCACCGTCAGTACCGGGACGGCTCCGATACCGGCGAACTCCCGGGGCTGGATCCACGGCCCCGGCAACGACGGATTCGTCAAGGTCGTCGTGGACGCCGACAGCGACACGCTGGTCGGGGCGACGGTGGTCAGCCCGACGGGCGGCGAGCTGATCGCCGTGCTCACCCTCGCTGTGCACGCGCGCGTGCCGGTGCGCACGCTGGCGAGCATGCACTACGTGTTCCCGACCCTGCACCGCGCGGTGCTCGAGGCGGTCCGCGCGATCGGTTGAGCTAGGCCTTGTCCGCACCCTGGGCGAGATCGGTCGTCCCCGCCTCGTTGGCCGGGGGAGTGCTGGCGGTCGGCTCGTGGGTGCCGATGTCCAGGCGGTCCAGCCGCTCGCGGATGCGCCGCCGTAGCTCGCGGGCGACCCGCCACTGCTCGCCGGGCCGGGTGCGCGCGACCAGCCGGATCACGGTCTCCTCGCGCGTCATCGACTCGACGCCCTGCATGTCGGGGTCGCCGAGGAACGCACTCGACCAGTTGTCCTCGGAGCGCATCTGCTCCGCCTCGTCGAGGATCGCCCGGGACGCGGCCGCGACGTCGGCCCACGCGTCGATCGGGACGTCGAGCACGACCTGGGCGAAACCCTGGCTCTTGTTGCCGACGCGGACGACCTCGCCGTTGCGGACGTACCAGACCGTGCCGTTCACGTCGCGCAGCCGGGTCACCCGCAGGCCCACGGCCTCGACGGTGCCGTTGGCCTTCTCGAAGTCGATCGTGTCGCCGACGCCGTACTGGTCCTCGAGCATCATGAACATCCCGGCGAGGAAGTCCTTGACGACGTTCTGCGCGCCGAAGCCCAGCGCGACGCCGACGATGGACGTGCCGGCGATGAACGGCGCCAGGTCGATGTGGAGCTCGGACAGGATCGTCATCAGCGCGATGACCAGGATGATGATCGACACGAACGACTTCAGGACCGAGCCGATCGTCGTCGCGCGCTGCGAACGACGCTCGGACAGCAGGCCGGTCGACTCGACGAAGGCGCTGTTCTCGATCCGTTCCTTGAACGGCCGCAGGATGCGCGGGACGCCGCCGCCGCGGACGGGTCGGACCATCCGTTCGATGGCGCGATTGATCAGCGACCGCGCGACCAGGGCCACGATGATGATGGCCACGACCCGGATCGGGATCTCGATGAGCGTGACCTTGTGGTCCTCGAAGAACTGGGGCAATCCGGACAACGTCGGGTCGGCTACGGGCTGCGGGCTGCGAAGCTTGGCAAAAGTCATCGCGACTCACCTTGCCACGATCGGCCGGTGAATCGGCAGAGGTCCTCACCTCGAATGAGCGTGCACACACCGCTCGGGTCCGGTTGACTAGGAGCCGGTCGGAGGTGAGCGCGATGACCGTGGCGACGAACAGCAACGGCAGTCTCGTCCTGAACGCGACGTACGAGCCGCTGTGCGTGGTCACGCTGCGCCGCGCGGTGGTGCTGGTTCTCGCCGAGAAGGCCATCGTCGTCGAGGCCGGCCAGACGGTGATGCACTCGGCCCACGAGGCGATCCCGGTCCCGTCGGTGGTGAAGCTGGCGCGCTATGTCCGGGTGCCGTACCGGCGTGAGGTGCCGATGACGCGGCGGGCTGTCCTCGACCGCGACGCCCACCGGTGCGTGTACTGCGGCGCGCGGGCCGACACCATCGACCACGTCCGGCCCCGCTCGAGGGGCGGGCTGCACGTCTGGACGAACGTGGTCGCCGCCTGCGCCCGCTGCAACCATCGCAAGGGCGATCGGCTGCTGGCCGAGCTGGGCTGGCAGCTGACGGTGGCCCCGGTCCAGCCGACGGCGACCGTCGCCGTCGTCATGGGTTGGACCAGGCGCGAGCCGTCCTGGCGGCGCTACCTGGACCCGGACTGGGAGAGCTGGGACGAGGCCGTCGCGCCTGCGGTCTGAGCGTCACGCGCCGGTAGGTTCGTGCCCATGGCCGACCTGCACGAGCTGTCCGCACTCGAGGCTGCGGCCGCGGTACGGTCCGGCGAGGTCTCACCGGTCGAACTCGTCGACCATGCCCTGGCCCGTATCGACCGCTTGGACGGGCAGGTCGGCGCGTTCGTCACCGTCACCGCCGACAGTGCCCGGGAGCAGGCCCTCGCGGCCGAGGCCGCTGTGCGGGCGGGCGAGGACCTGCCGCCGCTGCACGGCGTACCGACCGCGATCAAGGACCTCAACCTGGTCCGGGGCGTGCCGACGCAGTTCGGCTCGCGGTTGATTGCCGGGTTCGTCCCCGAGACCGACGACCACGTCGTGACGCTGCTGCGGGCGGCCGGGACGATCAGTGTGGGCAAGACCGCGACCCCCGAGATCGGGCTGCCCTGCTACACCGAGACCGACATCGGGCCGCCGGCCCGCACCCCGTGGGACACCGATCGGCTGGCCGGCGGCTCGAGCGGAGGCGCCGGCGCCGCGGTGGCCGCCGGCCTGCTGCCGCTCGCCCAGGGCAGCGACGGGGGCGGTTCGATCCGGATCCCGGCGAGCGTCTGCGGCCTGGTGGGGCTGAAGACGAGCCGCGGCCGGGTGTCGCGCGGCCCGCTCGACCTGGATGCGACCCGGCTGGCCGTGCTCGGCCCGCTGGCGCGCACCGTTCGCGACGCGGCGGCCTTCCTCGATGCGGTGGCCGCGCCGCAACCCGGCGACCCGGATCCGCTGCCCCCGCTGCCGGACGGGGAGAGCTTCCTCGGCTGGTGCGACCGGACACCGGCCCGGCTGCGCATCGGCCGGTGCGCCGACTCGCCGATCGAGTTCGAGCTCGACCCGCAGGTGCGCGCGGCGTGGGAGCAGGCCAGTGCCCTGCTCGCCGCGCTGGGCCACGAGGTCGAGGACGTCGCGCCGCCGATGCCGCCGGACGCCGTGCCCGCGTTCGAGAAGGTCTGGGCGGTGTCGGCGGCGACCTTCCCGGTGCCCCCGCACCGGGAGGAGGAGCTGCGTGCGCTGACGCGGCACCTGCGCGAGCGGGGACGCGCGGTGAGCGGGCCCGAGTTCGCGGGTGCCCTCGCCGAGCTCAACGTGCACGCCCGGGCCGGGATCGTCGCGACCGCCCAGCTGGACGCCGTGCTGATGCCGACCGTGGCGATGTTGCCGCGTCCGGTGGGGTGGTTCACCGAGGGGCACGACCCGGCGGAGGACTTCGAGCTGCAGAAGCGGTTCACGCCGTTCACCGCGATGTACAACATGACCGGCCAGCCCGCGATCTCGCTGCCGCTCTACCAGAGCGAGGAGGGCCTGCCGATCGGGATGATGCTCGTCGGCCGCCCCGGCGGCGACGCGGCGCTGCTCGCTCTCGCCGCCCAGCTCGAGGCGGCGTTGCCGTGGCACGACCGGCGTCCGCCCGGTTTCGAGTGACGCAGGCTGCGTAGGGGCCTGCCGACTGACGGTGCTCAGGTCCGATTCGCTATTTTCAGGCCATGACAATCGTCGAGACGGTGCTGGTGTTCCTCGGCATCCCGTTGGGGGTCGTGGCGCTGGTGGTCTTCGCCGTGTACGGGCGGTCCATGGTGCACCAGCCCAACCGCTACCGCCCCGGCAAGGCGTGGACCTATCCGCCTGCCTGGTACCTGCCGCATCCGCAGGCGATCGACGACGTCGTGGGTGACCGGGTGGCGTCCGGGCCCACCACGCAGGAAAGCACGGCAGTCTCGGTCGGAGGTGCCAACGGTGAGTGGTGAGGTCACGACCCGCACACGGAATCTGCTGGCGAACGGCCCGCACGGCTCGGAGAATCCGGACAGCCCGTTCACCTCGCGTCAGCTCAGCCGCCTGGACGAGGCGCTGACGCTGTCCAGCCGCGAATGCGGCCTGACGTTCTCGGTGTACGTGGGCGCGCTGGACGCGCCGACCCGCGGCCACGCCGAGCAGCTGTTCGAGCGGCTGACGCCATCCTCGGTGCTGCTGGCGGTCTCGCCCGGCCAGCGGGTGGTGCACATCGTCACCGGCGAGCAGTCCGCGCAGCGGCTGCCCAATCGCGCGTGCGCGCTGGCCGCGCTGACCATGCGCGCGTCCTTCAGCAGCGGTGACCTCACCGGCGGGATCGTCAACGGCCTGCGCATGCTGGCCGACTCCGCCGGACACGCCTGACACGTCCGCCAAGGCCCCTGACCGACGGGGGGCGTCCGGCCAGGGGCCTCGTCCGGGCGGTTACGGGACGATGCAGGTGCCGCTGACGCCGAGCACGCACGACTGCGTCGACGGCGTCGGTTTCGGCGCCGGACTCGAGCCGGCCGGCAACGTCGTGGGCAGCTTCGTAGGCAGTTTCGTCGGGAGCGCGGTCGGCAGTTTGGTCGGCAGCAGCGCCGTGGGACTCGGCGTCGGCGCCGCGGGCGAGCGGGTCGTGCCGGACGACGTCGCGCCCGACGGTGCGGGGTGTGTGGACGGACGGGGTCGGGGCGCCGTTGTACGGCCGGGTGCGGGCGAGTCGCTCGCGGCCGGCGTGACCGGGGTCCGGTGCCTGGTCGCGCCCGGCCGGGTGCCGCCGTGCGCGCCGCCGGCCGCGCTCAGCGGCGAGCTGCTCGCCGCCGTCGGCGGGCCAGGGTTGGCGGCGAACGGGATCGTCGCCGGCACCGGCGGCAGGGCTCCGGTCACGTCGCCGACCGGCACGCCCCTGACCGGCACACCCGCCCGGTAGGCGGCCGCGAGGGCGAGCACCTGCGCGAGGTACTGGTCGCTGTCGTTGTAGGCGAGGATCGCGCGGGTCTGCCCGGCGACGGTGCGCAGATTGCCGCCGCTGGCGCACAGGTAGCGGGCCGCGCCGAGCGCGGCATCGTTGATGTTGAAGATGTCGGCGGTGCCGTCGCCGTTGGCGTCGGCACCGTAGCTCGCCCAGGTCTGCGGGATGAACTGCATCGGCCCGAGCGCGTGCGTGTAGGTGGCGTCACCGTCGAGGGCCGGGCCGTCGGGCGGTGCCGGGATGTACTGCGAGTGGGTGCCGTCCAGAGCCGGGCCGATGATCGGCGGGGTGGAGGTGCCGTCGCGATTGAGCCGCGCGCCGCCGAAGCGGCCGTGATCGGACTCCTCGCGCCCGATCCCCGCGAGCAGGGCCCAGTCGATGCCGCACGAGGGCTGCACGTGCGCCATCCGGGCGGCCGCGACGCGGTAGGCGTTCAGTGCGACGTTCGGGATCCCGTTCGCGGCCAGACCGGTGATCACCGCGCGGGTCGCGGGCGCCTTGACGCCGGGACGGGCGATCGCGGGCTCGGTGCCGTGCCGTACACCGCCGGGCGTCGCCACGCCGTGCCGGACCAGGCCGGCCACCGCAGCGCGGGTGCCGCCCGTGCCGCCCGTTCCGCTCGTGCCGCCGTGGCCGTCGGTGCGGCCCAGCGGGGTCGCCGACGCGACGCTGGACGCGATCAGCGCGCACAGCGCGGCGACGACCGCGGCGGCCGCGGCCCGCTTGATGCGGCGCGGGCGCCTGGGCGCGGGCGGTTCGGCCGGCGGGGTCGCTGCAGACACAGCAGGCTCAGCAGCCGGCCGCGGGGCAGTCGTGACCGCATGACGCGGGCGGTAGGAAACGGCCGCCATGGGACCTCCGTCGGACGGGCGAGCGTGTTCGTCGCCCGTCCAACGACCCTCATAGGCGTGGGTTACGCGTCAGTAACCTGCGTCGGCACGCAAGCGTCAGGTCGCGACGTCGGCGGCCCTCGCCCGCAGCGCGCGCGCGACGTCGGCGCGTCCCTCGAGCACCATGCGGCGCAACCCGGACGGCACCGGGCCCGCCGCGAGGAACCGGTCCGCGGCGTCGATGGTGTCCTGACTGATCGTCGCGCCGCGCAGGGGGAACAGCCCGACCGCCACGTTCTGGGCGACCTCGCTCGAACGACGCTCCCAGACACCGGCGATGTCGGCGAAGTAACGCTGCACGTAGGGCGCGAGCAGCTCACCCTGCGTCGGGTGGCTGAAGCCGGTGATCAGGGCGCGCTGCATCGCGTTGGGCAGCGTGTCGTCGTGGACGATGCGCTCCCACGTCTCGGCCTTGTTCTGCTCGCTGGGCACCAGGGCCCGCGCGGTCGCGGCCTGGCGCTGCCCGGCGGCCGACGGGTCGCGCTCGAGCTCGGCAGCGATCCGGTCGGCGTCGACGCGGCCGTGTGCAGCGAGAACGGACACCAGCGCCCAGCGCAGGTCGTGGTCGACGGCGAGCCCGTCGATCACCTGCGATCCGTCGTAGAGCGCCTCGATCAGGTCGAGGTGTTCGGTGCTGCGCGCCGTGGCGAGCAGGCTGTGCGCCCAGGCGAGCTGGTGGTCCGAGCCCGGTGCGGCCGAGCGCAACGCGGCGAGCGAGGCCTCGGCGAGCGCCTGGTAGCCGCTCGGCGACCACGCTGGGTCGGCGTAGAGCTCGACGGCCCGGGCGGCCTGGCGCAGCAGCGACTGCATCACGCCGATGTCGGTCTCGAGGTGGGCGCCCGCGATCACCATCGTCACGTAGTCGCGGGTGGCGAGTTCGCCGTCGCGCACCATGTCCCAGGTCGCGCTCCAGGTCAGCGCGCGGGGCATCGAGTCGGTCAACCGCTCGATGCCGCCGTCGCGCAGGGTGGCGAGGCTGGTGGTGTCCAGGCGGATCTTGCAGTAGGTCAGGTCGTCGTCGTTGAGCAGCAGCAGCGGCGGCTGGGCGACGCCGACGAGCTCCGGCACCGCTGTGCGCGCACCGGTCACGTCGATCTCGATCCGCCCGATGCGCGCCAGCGTGCCGCCGTCGTCGTCGTAGCGGCCGATCGCAAGCCGGTGCGGACGCAGCACGTTGCTGTGCGCGACCTCGTCAGGGGCGGTCTGGACCAGCTCGAAGCTGGTGTAGCGGCCCTCGCCGTCCACCTCGAACTCCGGACGGATCGTGCTGATGCCCGCCGTCTCGAGCCACAGCTTGCTCCACTCGCCGAGGTCGCGGCCGGACGAGCGCTCCAGCGCGGACAGCAGGTCGGCCAGCGTGGTGTTGCCGAACGCGTGCCGCTCGAAGTAGTCGCGCAGCCCCGCGAGGAACGCCTCGACGCCCACGTAGGCGGCCAGCTGCTTCAGGACGGACGCGCCCTTGGCGTAGGTGATGCCGTCGAAGTTCACCTCGGCCGTCAACACGTCCGGCGCATCGGTCGCGACGGGGTGAGTCGAGGGCAGCTGGTCCTGTCGGTAGGCCCAGGTCTTCTCGGCGTTGGCGAACGTGGTCCACGCGCCGGTCCAGCGGGTCGCCTCCGACTGGCACAGCGTGCAGGCGTAGTCGGCGAAGGACTCGTTGAGCCACAGGTCGTCCCACCAGCGCATCGTGACCAGATCGCCGAACCACATGTGCGCCATCTCGTGCAGGATCGTCGCCGCGCGGCGCTCGTAGCGGGCGTCGGTGACCTTGGAGCGGAACAGGTAGTCCTCGCTGAAGGTGACGCAGCCGGCGTTCTCCATCGCGCCGGCGTTGAACTCCGGGACGAAGAGCTGGTCGTACTTGCCGAACGGGTACCGCACGCCGAAGTTCGCGTGGTACCAGTCGAGGCCCTGCGTGGTGATCTCGAACAGCTTGGCGGCGTCGAGGCTCGACGCCATGCTCTGCCGGCACCACAGCCCGAGGTCGATGCCGTCGTGCTGGTCGCGCTCGACGTGGTAGGGCCCCGCGACCAGCGCGGTGATGTACGGGCTGATCCGCTGCGTGGTCGCGAAGCTGAGCGTCTTGCCCGCGCGTAGCTGGTCCTCCTCGACCTGGGCACCGTTCGACGACGCCAGCCAGTGGTCGGGCACGGTCACGCGCAAGGTGAAGGTGGCCTTCAGATCGGGCTGGTCGAAGCAGGCGTACATGCGCTTGGCGTCGGCAGTCTCGAACTGCGTGTACAGGTAGGTCTCGCCGTCCAGCGGGTCGACGAAACGGTGCAAGCCCTCGCCGGTGTTGGTGTAGAGCAGGTCGGCGTCGACGATCAGGTCGTTGTCGGCGGCGAGGTCGGGCAGCGTGATCCCATCGGCGCTGCGGTAGCCCGACACGTCCAGTTCCGCACCGTTGAGCGTGACCGAGTGGAGCCGGTCGGCGATGACGTCGATGAAGCTCGCCTCACCCGCACGGTTGGCACTGAACCGCACGCGCGTGATCGACCGGAACGTCCGGTCGCCGGGCTTGCCGCCCCCGTCGGTGAGGTCCAGTGTGACGTCGTAGGAGTCGACGTGCAGCAGGTCCGCGCGCGCCTGGGCGTCGGCACGGGTGAGGTTCGGGATGTCGCTCGCTGACAAGGTGCACGTCCTGCCGTCTTCGTCGGTGCGGCCGCCCTCGGATCCCGGTCCGGCCAGAATGGGAGAAGTCTGTCACGCGGGGGCGAGCGGCCGCGGTCATGGTTACCGTGACCGCATGCAGATCGGCGACGAAGTACCCGATTTCGAACTGCCCGACCAGACCGGCGCGCGGCGCTCGCTGTCGGGCCTGCTGAGCGACGGCCCGGTGGTGCTGTTCTTCTACCCGGCGGCCATGACCGGGGGCTGCACGAAGGAGGCCTGCCACTTCCGCGACCTCGCCGCCGAGTTCACCGCTGCGGGGGCCCAGCGGGTCGGTATCAGCGCGGACAGCGTGGCCAGGCAACAGCAGTTCGCCGGCATGCACTCCTTCGACTACCCGCTGCTGTCCGACGAGGACGGCACGGTCGCCGACATCTTCGGCGTGCGCCGCGGGGCGATCGGCCGTCGCCTCGGCGCCCCGGTCAAGCGGCAGACCTTCGTCATCGGACGCGACCGCCGGCTGCTGGCGCACATCGCCAGCGAGACCAACATGGACAAGCACGCCGACGAGGCGCTCGCCGCACTGCGTGCCGCCTGACAGTGGTCAGTTCCGTCCACAGTGGTCAGCTGCAACTGACCACTGTGGGGTCGAACTGACCACCGTGGACGGAACGGGCGGGCGTACTGTTAGTTGACATGACCAGTGCCGCCCCGTCCGAGCGTCCGACCGTCGACTTCTACTTCGATCCGCTGTGCCCGTTCGCGTGGATCTCCTCCCGCTGGATCCTCGAGGTCGAGAAGCACCGTCCGATGGACCTGTCCTTCCGGGTGATGTCGCTGTCGGTCCTGAACGAGGACAAGGAGAACCTGCCGGACAACTACCGCGAGATGCTCGGCCGCGGCTGGGGCCCGGTGCGCATCTGCATCGCCGCCGAAGAGAAGTACGGCACCGAGAAGCTGCGGGATCTCTACACCGCGCTCGGCACCCGCCGGCACAACGAGGGCCGCGACTTCGACCGTGCGCTGTATGAGGAGGCGCTGACCGAGGCCGGCCTGCCGGTCGAGCTCGCCGATGCGGCCGACACCGACGAGTACGACGACGCGCTGCGCAAGTCGCACCACCAGGGCATGGATCCGGTCGGCTTCGAGGTCGGCACGCCGACCCTGCACATCGACGGGGTCGCGTTCTTCGGCCCGGTGCTCACCCGCATCCCGCGCGGTGAGGACGCCGTGAAGCTCTGGGACGGTTCGCGGCTGGTCGCCTCGTACCCGTACTTCTTCGAGCTCAAGCGCACCCGTACCGAACCGCCGCGCTTCGACTGACCGCACGTACGCGGTAACACGTCCGTTCGCTGTCGCCTATGACCACGTGCGGTTAGGGTGACTGGACCCGGCATTTCGGCTTTGGGCGATTTGCCGTAAGGACGAGGAGGGCGACGTGCGAAGCGGTGTCGCGCAGCAGTTGAAGCAGCAGACCGCTGCCACGCATGCCCGCGTCGAGAGCTTCGTCGCCCTCGCCGACCCCGGGCTCTCACCGGATCGGCTGCGCGCCGTGCTCGCCCGCTTCGCCGGGTTCTGGCAGGGCACCGAGCGGTTCGTGGACGAGTGGGCCGACGCCGAGCCGGGCCCCGCGGCCGCGTTGTCCTGGCCGCGCCGGCGGCGCCGCGAGGTGCTGCGGTCCGACCTGCTGAGGCTGGGCCTGTCCGTCCGCGAGATCACGGCGCTGCCCGAGGCTCCCGCGGTGTTCAGCGACCTCAACACCGCTGACGTGCTCGGCTGGCTCTACGTCTCCGAGGGCGCAACCCTCGGCGGGGCGGTGATCGACCGCAGCCTGCGGGCACTGCCCGGTGGCGACCGGCTGCGCACCTTCACCCCCTATCTCGAGGGGCCGGGGCCGATGTGGCAGTCGTTCCTTGCCGTGCTGGGCGACTGGGTCGGCGACGACGCGAACCGGCAGGCGCTCGTCGTCAGGGCCGGGGTCGGCACCTTCGCCGCGCTCGAGCAGTGGCTCGCGCCGCTGGCCGGCAAGGACGCCGCGTGAGTCCGGACCCGTTCGACGGGCCCGACCTGCTTGCCGCCGGCACGCCGGTCGATCTCGACAACTGTGCGCGCGAGCCCATCCACATCCCGGGCAGCGTCCAGCCCCGCGGCGTGTTCGTTGTCGCGCAGGAGCCGCACCTGACGATCTCGCAGGTCTCGACGAACGTCGCCGAGCTGTTCGGCCGCAGCTGCGAGGAAGTGCTCGGCCGGCCGATCGGCGAGCTGGTCGGCGTCGCGCAGGCGGCAGCGATCGAACGGACGGCGGCGGTGTTCGGTGATCTGCGCGAACGCAACCCGCTCGAGCTGGTCATCGACGTCCACGGCAAGGACGTCGCCTTCGACGCCATCCTGCACCGCGCAACCGGCCGGTTGCTGCTCGTCGAGCTGGAGCTGGCCACCGGGCCGCGTCCGTTCTCGTTTCCGAACACCTACCAGGCCGTGCGCGGATCGGTCGCCGAGCTGAACCGGGCCTCGAACCTGACCGAGCTCTACGACATCACGGCACGCGCCGTCCGCGAGCTCACCGGGTTCGACCGGGTGATGGTCTATCGCTACGACGCCGACTACAACGGCGAGGTCGTCGCCGAGGCCAAGCGTGAGGATCTCAACGCCTTCCTCGGGCTGCACTACCCGGCCAGCGACATCCCGGCCCAGGCGCGGGCACTGTATGAGAAGAACTGGCTGCGCATCATCGACGACGTCAACTACACGCCGGCGCCGATCCTGCCGGTCGACAACCCGGCCACCGGACGGCCGATCGACCTGACGCACGCCACGCTGCGCAGCGTCTCGCCGATCCACATCGAGTACCTGAAGAACATGGGCGTCTCGGCGTCGATGTCGATCTCGCTGATGCGCGACGGCCGGCTGTGGGGGCTGATCGCCTGCCACCACTACTCCGGGCCGCACCTGCCGCCGTACGGCGTGCGAGCCGCAGCGGAATTCCTCGGCTCCACCCTGTCGCTGCGCCTGGTCGACCGGGTCCAGGACGAGGAGCTGCGCACCCGGCTGGCCGGCCAGGCGGTGCTCGCCAAGATCGTCGCTGCCATGCAGAACCAGTTCGAACCGCTGAGCGCGGCGCTGTCGGGCGCCCCCGACCTGCTCGACCTCGTGCCCGCCGACGGCATCGCGATCAACCTCGAGGGGCACAAGGTCACCCGCGGATCGGTCCCGGACGATGCCCGGCTCGCCGAGATCCTGGCGTGGTGCCGCGACCAGGGCGCCCCGATCGTCGACACCGACTGTCTCTCGCTGTCCGCCGGCAGCGAGGTCGACCCGGCGTTGGTCAGCGGCGTGCTCGCAATGATGCTGGCCGACGGCCAGTACGCGCTCTGGTTGCGCGGGGAGCACCGGCGGGCCGTCGACTGGGGCGGCGACCCGACCAACAAGGCGATTGCGGTACAGGAGGGCGACTCGGTTCGGCTCAGCCCCCGCAAGTCGTTCGAGCGCTGGCGCGAGGTCGTGCAGAACCGTTCCGCTGCATGGCTGCCGACCGAGCGCGCCGACGCGGCAACCTTGCGGCAGAGCATCGTCGAATCGCTCTACGGCCGTGCCGAGCGCGAGGTACGCCTGGCCGAGACCCTGCAGCGCAGCCTGCTGCCCGACGTCCCGGAGCTGCCGGGCTGGCGGCTGTCGGCCCGGTACGAGCCGGCGGCCGGCGGCCGGATCGGCGGCGACTGGTACGACGCGTTCCCGCTGCAGGACGGCCGGTTCGTGCTCGTGCTGGGCGACGTCGCGGGCCACGGCATCGCCGCGGCGGGCACCATGGCGCAACTGCGCAATGCCCTGCGCGCCTACCTGATCGACGGAGGTTCGCTCGTCGGCGCGGTGGAACGGCTCAACGACTTCACCACGCTGCTGCTGCCCGGAGCATTCGCGACCCTCGTGGCGAGCTGCCTCGATCCCGCGTCCGGTGACGTCGAGACGGTTCTCGCCGGACATCCCGTCCCGTTGCTGCTCGACGCGCAGGCGTCCCGGCTGGCGCCGTTGTCGCCGTCACCGCCGATCGGCGTCCGCGGGGCGAGCTACCGCTCGGCGTACCTGACCCTCGGCCCGGACGAGGGAATGGTGCTCTACTCCGACGGACTGGTCGAGCGTCGCGACGAGGACATGTCCGACAGCGTGCAGCAGCTCGCCGCCGAGATCGACCGGCTGGGCGTCTCGGCATCGGCGCGCTCGGTCTTCGAAGCCCACCGGCGCATCGACGCGCCCGACGACCGTACGGTCGTCGTCGTCCGGCGCGACTGATTCGCGAGCACTGCTCACAGTTCAGTGCACTGATCGCTATGCTCGGGCCGTGACCGAATCCCGCGCCGCCGGCGTCCGCGCCCGGGCACGCGCCGAGATGATTGCCGAGATCAAACGCATCGCCCGGGATCATCTGGCCGCGGACGGGCCGAACCTGTCGCTGCGCGCGGTGGCGCGCGACCTCGGGGTCGTGTCCTCGGCCGTCTACCGCTACTTCGACAGTCGCGACGCGCTGCTGACCGCGTTGATCGTGGACGGCTACGACAGCCTCGGCGCGGCGGCCGAGGCGGCCGAGGCGCAGGTGCCCCGGCGTGATCTCGCCGGCCGCTGGACGGCGCTGGGACGCGGCGTGCGCGCCTGGGCGATCGAGCGGCCGCACGAGTTCGCACTGCTGTACGGCAGCCCGGTGCCGGGTTACGCCGCGCCGCAGGACACGATCGGCCCGGCCAATCGGCCGGTCTTCGTGCTGGCCGCGATCTTGCGCGACGGTGTGCGCCGCGGCGTGCTCGCCCCCAGCGATCGGCTGCCCCGCGCCGTGCGCGCCGATCTGGAGCAGATCGCCACGCTGCCCGGGCTGGACGGCATCCCGGCGGCGGTGCTCGGGCGGGGGATGACCGCGTGGGCGCAGCTTTTCGGGTCGCTCAGTTTCGAGCTGTTCGGGCGGCTCACCAACGGCGTGACCGACTTCCCGGCCTACTTCGACCATCAGCTCAAGGCGATGGCGGGCTATCTCGAGCTGTCCTAACTGCGCCGGCGCAGCCGTTCCTGCATGGCCGGGTCGGACAGCCACCACGGCGCGTCGCGGGTCTCGTCGTCCGACGGGTCGCCCCGCGCGGCGCGTTCGGCCTCCAGCACGGCGTCGATCTCCGCGGCGTCGTTGGCGTCGGCGCGCAGCCACTGGCGGTACACCAGGATCAGGAAGGGCAGGTCCAGCAGTTCGGCGACGCACCACAGCACGCCCCCCGCGATCTGCTGGTCGCGCAACGCCGCCGGTGACCAGCTGTGCACGGCGCGCACGTCGAAGTAGGACGTCGCGAGCGTCTTGTGCAGCCGCAGTACGAGGCCGGGCAGCGCGTCCAGCACCAGCTCGAACGAGCCGATCGCGAGCGACAGGCCGACGGCGAGCGAGGTCCGCGGACGTCCGGCACCGACCAGCGGCAGGACCACCAGCGCGCCCACGGCGAGCACGGCGAGCTGCTCGATCCAGCCGAACGGCGGTGCGGCGATCGTCCACCGAGGCAGCGGGCCGAAGAACAGCGCGACCGACAGCAGCGGCACCAGCGCGGGGCCGACCAGGGGATTGGCGAGCAGCCGCGCGAAGCGGGTGTCCAGGAAGCGTTGGACGGGCCGGCCGGCGAGCTCCAGCGCGCCGCCGGAGAGCAGCAGGTAAGGCACGACGAGCAGCAGCGCCAGCTGCTGTGCGGTCCAGACCCAGTAGAGATCGTCGCGGTACACGCCGGCGAACCCGCACGTGATCCAGACCAGGGCTGCGATGCCGATTGCGGTGACGACCTGCTGCCCTGGGCGGACACTGCGTCGGCGGACGGCGGCGACGTACCAGCCGGCGAACGCCACGGCAGCGATGATCGCCAGCGGTTGCACGGTCCAGGCGGTGAACGCGGCGGACGGTGTCGGGGCGGCAGGCACCCGTCCATCGTCCTCCGTCGCCGATCGGCTGCGATGATGACCTCATGCGCGTGTACCTGGGCAGTGACCATGCCGGCTTCGAGCTGAAGGCGAAGCTCGTCGCCCACCTCGGCGAGCAGGGCCACGAGGTGGTCGATTGCGGCGCACACACCTACGACGCGCAGGACGACTACCCGCCGCCGTGCATCCTGGCCGCCGCGCGCACCGTCGACGACCCCGGTGCCCTCGGCGTGGTCATCGGCGGCTCCGGCAACGGCGAGCAGATCGCAGCCAACAAGGTGCGCGGCGTGCGGGCCGCGCTGGTCTGGAACGACGAGACCGCGCGCCTGGCCCGCGAGCACAACGACGCGAACATCATGAGCCTGGGCGGGCGCGACCACCCCGACGAGGACGCGATCCGCTTCGTCGACATCTTCGTGAGCACGCCGTTCTCGCAGGCCGAGCGGCACGCCCGGCGCATCGCGATGCTGGCCGAGTACGAGGCGACCGGCGCGATCGTGGGGCACGAGACCCGCTAGGCCCCGCCGGCTGGCTCCCCACCACGAGTTGTCCGTGTGTGGCGCTGAAATATGCCGGCGACACACGGACAACTCGAGGGGCGGCGGCTACAGCGGGACGAGCTCGCTGATCCGCCACGACCCGCTGCGCTGCACGGCGGTGATGCGGATCTGCGCCGCGGAGGTCGAGGTGGCGCCGTCCGAGGTACGCGTCGAGGTCTGGTCGAGGAAGACCAGCAACTGCGCCCGTCCGTCGTTGAGCAGCGTGACGCCGGCACTGATGACCTTCGCCGTGAGCACGAGGTGCTGGTTCCCGGCCTTCTGCCGCAGGGTCTGGAACAGCACGTCGTACTGCTGCAGGGCCTGGCCGAGCAGCGCCTGGTGCGCCGCGGAGCGGGTGGCCGCGGGATCGCGGTAGTCGAAGCTCAGCACGTGCTCGAGGTCGGTGTCGACCTCCCCGATCACCTGCGCGGTGCGGGTGCGGTCGACCACCGCCTGGTTCGGGTCGGCCACGGCCCCGGAACCGCCGGCGGTGACCAGCAGGACGCTCGCCACCACCGCGCAGACCAGCGCCAGCGCCGCTGTTGCGAGCACCGGGACGGACGTCCAGCCCCGGTTCACGAGACGGTCACCCCGACCTGCTGCAGCCCGCTGACCTTCCAGCCCGACCCGATGCGCTGCAGGTCGGCCTGCTGGCGCTCGCGCTTGACCACGGCCTTGCCGTTCGCGGGTGTGACCGTCAGCTCGACGCTCGCGATGATGCGCGCCTGCCCGGCGGACGGATCGAGCGAGACGACGGCCGCCTCGAGGATCCGCGCGGTGGTCACCGCCTTGGCGCCTGCGATGCGCGTGCGGTCGGCGGGGGTCACGTGGTCGAAGGACGACCGCAACTGCCCGGTCGACGCGTCGCGCCAGCGGGTCAGGCCGCGGTCGATGGCGCGGTAGTCGAGGGAGTTGAGCACGACGACGTCCTGCCGGGCGGCGAGCAGCACCTGGTCGCGCAACGTCGGGGTGACCTGCGCGGACGAGTCCGACCCGCCGCGCGCGTGCACGACGATCGCGACGACGAGGAACGCCAGGCAGGCGACGAGCAGCGCCGCGGCGGCCAGCAACGGCGTACGCGTAGCGGGGGACGGAGTCGGGTCGGCTGCGACGGTCACCGCCGGGGTGTCCGCGGGCGGGTCGTCCGTGTCGCTGCTGAGCCGGCGGTACTCGGCGGCGAGCCGATCGGCCTTCTCCTGCGCCTTGCGTGCCTTCTTCGCGGCCTTGGCGGCGTCCAGCGCCGCACGCTGCGCCGGGGTCGGCTCGGCGTCGGGGTCGTCGGTCATGTCACCTGCGGGTCGTCGACGGCATCGGCACGGCTCACGACCCCATCAGGCCGGCCAGCGAGTGCACCGAGCGCGCCGCGGTGCCGGAACTGGTCGCGAGTCCTGCCGGGAAGGGTACGTGCTGTGATCCGCGGACATCGCGCGTCCCACTGGTGTCCGCACAGCCGGCCGAGGTGTTGAACGGGGCGCCGGGGGAGGTGGTGAGCCCGGACCGGCGCACCGTGCCCTGGTAACCCTGCGTGCACGGCAGCGGGTTGAAGAACGTCAGGGTGAGCCCGACCTTCGCTCCCTGCGGCCCGACCACAGCGGTGCCGATGTCGACCGCGCGCGGCAGCTGCACCAGCAACTCGCGCACGCCGCCGACGTTCGCGACGAACACCTGCGCGGTCGTGGTCAGGTTGCTCACCAGCACACCCAGCGGTGTCCCGACGCTGCGGATCAGGCTGATTGCCGAGCGGGCGGCCGGCGGCGTGGTGCGCAGCAGCGCGCGCACATCGGAGTCGGATGCGGCCAGCCGGCCCGAGAGCAGGTTCAGGCTGCGGCTGAACGAGCGGATGCTCGACGACACCTGCTGCTGGGTTCGCAACACCGTCGCCGACGAGTCGAGCAGGATCGAGGTGGCCGGGAAGTTCTGGTCCGCGGCGCGGAAGAACGTCCGGCTCGCGCTGATCAGCGTCCGCAGGCTGTTCGCCGAACCGGCGAACGCCGTCCCCGACTCGGTGACCAGGGTTTGCAGCGAGCGCACCGGCAGCGAGCGCAGCAGGTCGTCGGCGCTGGTGAGCAACGAGTTCGTCGTGGGCGGGACGATCGTGCGCTCCTGCGGGATCACCGAACCGTCGTGCAGGTACGGGCCGTCCGCCGTCCGCGGGCGCAGGTCGATGAACTGCTCACCGATCACCGAGCGGTCGGTGACGACCGCGCGCACGTCCTCGGGGATGGACGGTGCGGACGAGTTCAGCTGCAGGTCCGCCGCGACGCCGGTCGCGGTGAGCCGGACGGTGGTGACCCGGCCCACCGGCACGCCGCGGTAGTCGACCTCGGCGTTGGGGAAGATGCCGCCGGCCTCGGCGAGGTCGACCTGGACGCCGTAGACGCCGACCCCGAAGACGCGCAGCAGACCCACGTAGCGCACCGCGATGTAGCTCACGGCGAGCAGCCCGATCACGACGAAGACGACGACCTGGGTGCGGATCCGGTGGGTGAGCATCAATGACCACCCCCCGGCTGCGGCAGCAGCGTCGGCAGGTTCGGTGCGACGCGGACGGTCCGTCCGCCGGGGGTGTTCAGGTTCGTCGTGACGAAGGTGTTCAGGTAGTCGCCGCGGATCGTGTTGAGCACCGAGTCGGGGAACGGGTAGGTGAGCAGCACCTGCAGCGAGCGCGGCAGCGCCGACCCCGCCTGGGCGAGCCGGCTCAGGACCGGGTGCAGCGCGCGCAGATCGGCGACGAAACTCTGCCTGCTGGCCTGCACGGTGTGCGTCGCGACGCGGCCCAGCCGCCCGAGCGCGTTGATCATCGTCACCAGCTGCCGGCGCTGGCCGGCGAGCACCTTCAGTCCCGCCGGAAGGTCACGCAGCGCGATCGAGATGTTCGCGTTGTTCGCGCGCAGGGTCCGGGCCAGGGTGTCGACCTGCCGCAGCGCCTCGAGGATGCCGGACCGGCGCGCGTCGATCGTGGCGATCACCCGGTCGGCGCTGGTGAGCAAGCGGTGGATCTCCGGTCCGCGCCCGCCTGCCGCGCGGTTGAGCTCGACGACGATGTCGTGCAACTGCCCGATCCCGCCGCCGTTGAGCAGCAGCGACAGCGCGCCGAGCACCTGCTCGATCTGCACCGCCTGGGTGGTGGACGCCAGGGTGATCGTCGCGCCGTTGTTCAGGTTTCCTGCCGGTTCGGCGGGACGCGCGAGTGCGACGTACTTCTCGCCGAGCAGGCTGGTCTGCTCGATGGTCGCGGTCGCGTTGGCCGGCAACCGCACGTCACCGTTGATCTCGAGGGTGACGATCGCGTACCGGCCGGTCGGCGCGAGCCGGATGCCGTCGACCTGCCCGACGGCGACGTTGTCGACCTTCACCGCCGACTGCCGCACGAGATCGAGCGCGTCGCGGAACTGTGCCGTGACGGTGTACGGGTGGCTGCCGAGGTCGGCGCCGCCGGGCAGGTTCAGGTCGTACACCCCGTTGCCGGTGCAGGCGGTCAGCGTCGCCGCTGCCGCGACCGCGGCGAGGACGCGCCTCATCGCCCGGCCTCGTGACCATTGACGTGGCCCTGCGGTGCAATGAGCAGCCTGATTCCGGTTCTCATCGCCCGGCCCCGTTGACGGTCTTCCACAGTTCGAGCTCGTTCAGATCACCGCGTCCGGTCAGGGTGTTGTGCACCGGGTCGTAGGTGTTGATCACGTTGTCGACCGCCTGTGGGGCGGCCTGCAGCGCCTTGGCGAGCGAATCGCGTTCGGTCTGCAACACCTGCGTGATCACGGCGAGCTTGCGGACGTCGGCGGTGAGCGCACTGCGGTGATGCACGATGAACTGCCGCACCGAGGCCAGCGCGCCGCTGAGCTCGCGCAGCGCGAGCGCGAATGACTGCCGGTCGCGGGCGAGCACGCCGGACACCGCCGCGAGCGAGGTGTTCAGACCGCGCATGCTCCGGTCGTTGCCGGCCAGGGTGCGGGTGAACGTGGCAAGGTTGTTGATCGTTTTGAACAGGTCGCCCCGGTGGTTGCTCAGCGTGCCCGCCGCACTGCCGAGCTGCCGGATCGTGCGGCGCAGCGCCGCGCCGTTGCCCTTCAGGTTCGCCGCGCCCACCTTGATCAGGTCGGCGAACGCGCCGGTGCGGTTCGCCCCGTTCGGCCCGAGCGCCTTGGTGAGCCGGATCAGCGAGGTGGTGAGCTGGTCGATCTCGACCGAGGTCGCGGTGCGGTCGAGGCCGATCTGGGTGCCGTCGGCGAGCTTCGGGCCGGACGTGTACACCCCGGTCAGCTGCACGTAGCGGTCGCTCACCAGGCTCGGCGAGATGATCACCGCCCGGGTGTTCGCGGCGACCGACACCCCCGAGTCGAGATGCATCGACACCACGACGTCGCCACCGTGCGGCGTGACCGAGTCGACCCCGCCCACGGGCACGCCGAGCACGCGCACGTCCGAGCCGGGGTAGACACCGACCGACTCGGTGAACAGCGCGGTGAAATGTGTCTGGTCGGCGCGACCGCTGACGTACCACCAGTAGCCGCCGCCCATCGCGGTGACGACGAGCAGCGCGCCGAGGACGGCGAGCAGCACGACCTTGCCGGGCAGCCGGTCACGGACGAAGTCGGTCACCGGGTCACCCACCCGCCTGCGGCGCGCAGTTGCGCTGCGCGGTCGCGTTGAGCTGCGGGTCGCCGTTCGGGGCGAACAGCCCGCACAGGTAGACGTCCAGCCACGGGCCGTTGCCGACCGCGTCGTTGAGGACGGTGTAGTACGGGCCGATCAGCCGCAGCGCGTTGTCGAGGTTGCCCTGGTTGCGTTCCAGGACCGTGGTGATGCGCGACAGCTGCGCCAGCGCGGGGCCGAGCGTCGCGTCGTTGTCGTGCACCAGCCCGGTCAACTGCGTGCTGAGCTCGCGGGTGCCGTGCAGCAGCGCCGTGATCGCAGCACTGCGCCCCTGCAGCTCGCGCAGCAGCAGGTTGCCGTCGCGCACCAGGGCCGCGACGTGCGGGTCGTTGCGGGCCAGCACCGCGGTGATCCGGCTGGTGTTCTGCACCAGCAGGCCCAGCGCGTTGTCGCGGGAGGCGATGGTCTGCGACAGGCGCGACAGCCCGGAAAGGCTCGCCCGCACGACCGAGGGCGTGTTGCGGAAAGCGTCGGCGATGGCGGTGAAGCTGCGGGCCAGCTGGGTGGTGCGGATCTGCCCGAGCGTGCCGCCGAGTCCTTCGAGGGCGGTGGTGACGTCGTACGGGGCGGTGGTGCGGGCGATCGGGATCGCGGCGCCGGGGTCGAGCGCCTTGTTGCCGAGCGGGTCGACCGACAGGAACTTGCGGCCGAGCAGTGTCTTGATCTTGATGGCGGCGGTGCTCCGGTCGCCGATCCAGGTGCCGTCGACGTCGAAGTCGACCCGGACGTGGTTGCCCTCGAGCGCCACGTCCGAGACCTTGCCGACCGAGACGCCCGCGACCAGTACGTCGTCGCCGCTGCGCAGCCCGGCCGCCTCGGTGAACAGCGCGTGGTAGCTCGTCGTGTTGTTCACGAGGGGGAGTTTCTTCCAGTAGAACGCGGTGAGCACGACCGTGATCGCGGCGAGCAATCCGACGACCGCGATGACCACGGGATTGCGTTCGGTGAACGAGCGCGCCATCAGTTGTGACACCTCGCTTCGACCGGCTGCACGCCGACCCCGCCGAAGTAGCCGGCCGGGACGGGGATGCGTCCGGTGATCGAGCAGAGGTAGCTGTTCACCCACGAGCCGTAGGACGCCAGCCGGCCGATCCGGTCGAGCTTGGTGGGCAACGTGCGCAGCGCGCGGTCGACGGCGGGGGAGTTGTCGGCGAGGTTTCGCGACAGCTGCCCGAGCGACACGATCGACTGCCGCAGCCCGGGCCGCCCGGCGCGCAACAGGCCCGCGACGCTCGTGGTCAGCCCACCCAGGCTCGTGACGGCCGACCCCAGCGCGTACCGGTCCTGGGCCAGCCCGCTGACCAGCTGCTGCAGCGTGACGAGGATGGACGACAGGCCGGCCCGCCGTGCGTTCACGGATCGGAGCACACGATTCAGGTTGTCGATCACCGCGCCGATCACGTGGTCGCGGTCGGCGAGGGCGTTGGTGAGCGAGGCGGTGTGGGCGACCAGGTCGGTCACCGTCCCGCCCTGACCCTGGAAGATCTGGATGATCTCGTAGGAGAGCGCGTTGATCTGCTTCGGGTCGAGTGCGGCGAACAGCGGCTGGAAGCCGTTGAACAGCTCGGTGAGGTCGAGCGCGGGGGAGGTGTGGTCGAGGCCGAGCGGGCGCGAGGCGGGCCAGGTGGCATCGGGCGATCCCGCGCCCTGGTCGAGTTCGATGTAGCGCTGCCCGACGAGGTTCCGGAACCGGATGCTGGCGTGCACGCTCGAGGCGAGGCGCACGCCGCCGGAGACCTCGAAGCTGACCTCGGCGCGCCGGTGGTCGGTCACCCCGATGCCGGTGACTGTGCCGATGCGCACGCCGGCCATGCGCACGTCGTCACCGGTGTTCAGTGCGGTGACGTCGGCGAAGACCGCATGGTAGGTCTCTTGGGTGCCGCCGCCGGCCTGATTGGTGATCGTGGCGAGCAGCAGGCCGGTGGCGAAGACGGTGACGACGACGAAGGCGAGGCTCTTGACCAACGGTGCCGTCACGCCCTGCAACGACCGGCTCACTTGACGCTCACCTGCGCGCCGCGCAACGCCGGGCCGAGCAGCAGACTGCCCCACTTCGGGAACTGGTCGGGGCGCCGCCCGGTGCCCGGTGCCACCAACTCGGCGATGACCTGGTTCTCCTGCGGCGAGTTGTCGGTGCCGATGCCGGCCCCGCGCGCCAGCGCCGCTCCGACGGCCGGACTGTTCGCGGCGGCGACCGACAGCTGCGGGCAGCGCGGCGGTGCATCGGCGGCCCGCGTTGCCGCGCCCGTGTACGGCTGACGCCCGGGCACGACCTGCAAGGTCACGTGCAGGCCGGGCTCGTCCGTCCCGGCACCGAGGGCGCGGTCCATGACCGGGATGAAGTCGACCAGCGACCGGCTCAGGCACGGGAACTCGCTCGAGTACCGGGCGAGCACCTGCAGGGTCGGCCGGCTCGAGCGCGACAGCTCGATGAGATTCGCGGAGTTCGCCGCGGTGAAGTCGGTGAGGCGGTTGGACGAATCGGTGACCGAGTTCAGCAGGTCGACGAACTGCCCGCGTTCGGCCACCAGGGTGCGGTTCGTGACGGTGAAGTTGCGCAGCGCCTGCAGCAGGTCGGGCGCCGCCTGCGAATAGGTGTGCGCCACCGACGCGAAGCGCGTGATGTCGTCGGTCAGCTGCGGCACCCTGGGGGCGAACTTGCGCAGGTAGCGGGCCAGCTCGTCGATGGTCGCGCCGATCGCGTCGCCCTCGTTGCGCAGGGCGGCCGCGAACGCGCCGAGGGTCTGCGCCAGCTGGGCCGGACGCACCGCCTGCAGCACGCGCAACAGGTGGGCGAAGACGTCCTGCAGTTCCGCGCCGGTGGCCGAGGTGTCGGCCTCGATCGTGGCACCGTCGTGCAGGTGTTCCGGGCTGGGGGAAGCGGGCAGCACGAGCGCGACGTAGCGCTGGCCGAACAGCGTCTTGGGCAGCAGTTGCGCGGTGACGTTGGCGGGCAGTCGGTCGCCGTGGCCGGGGTCGAGGGCGAGAGCGATCCGGGCGCCGGAACCGGTCGAGCTGATCGAGTCGACCGACCCGACGACCACGCCGCGGACCTCGACGTCGGCGCCGGTCTGCAGCTGCGTGCCGGCGTCCGGAACCTGCAGGCTGACGTCCATGCTGGACGTGAAGTCCTTGCGGTAGGCCATGATCGACACCGCGATGAGCGCGGCGATCAGCACCAGGTAGGCGCAGCCGACCGCGAAGTCCCGGGCGAAGTGCTGCCTCATCCGGCGATCCGCACCGTGGTCGTCGTCCCCCAGATCGCGAGGGACAGGAAGAAGTCGAGGACGTTGATCGCGACGATCGACAGCCGCACCGCACGTCCCACCGCCTGGCCGACGCCGGCCGGGCCGCCCGAGGCGGTGTAGCCGTAGTAGCAGTGGATCAGGATGATCACGATCGCGAAGCCGAGCACCTTGAGGAACGACAGGAACACATCGACCGGTGGCAGGAACAGCGCGAAGTAGTGGTCGTAGGTGCCGGCCGACTGACCTTGGAAGTACACGACGACCAGCCGCGACCCGACGTAGGAGGTCAGCAGCCCGATCGCGTAGAGCGGGATCACCGCGACCAATCCGGCGATCACGCGGCAGCTGACGAGGTAGGGGACGCTGCGCACGCCCATCACCTCGAGCGCGTCGACCTCCTCGTTGATGCGCATCGCGCCGAGCTGCGCGGTGAATCCGGCGCCGACGGTCGCGGCGAGGGCCAGGCTGCCGACCAGCGGGGCGATCTCGCGGGTGTTGAAGTAGGCCGAGATGAAGCCGGTGAGCGCGGACGTCCCGAGCTGGTCCAGCGCCGCGTAGCCCTGCAGCCCGACGACGCTGCCGGTGAACAGGCTCAGCGCCACCATCACGCCGATCGTCCCGCCGACCACCGCGAGCGCGCCGGAGCCGAAGCTGACCTCGGACAGCAGCCGGATGACCTCACGGCGGTAGCGCACGCTCGCGCGCGGGATCTCGCGCAGCGCATTGCCGTGGAAGATCAGCTGCTTGCCCAGGTCGGCGACGACCTCGGCGCGGCGCGAGATCGCCCGGTTCAGCCGTTGGGTGCTCGCCATCAGACGCCCTTGCCGGGGAACAGCTGCAGGTAGATCGAGGTGATCACCAGGTTGATCAGGAAGGTGAGCACGAAGGTGATGACGACCGACTGGTTGACCGCGTCGCCGACGCCCTTGGGCCCGGGCGCGGGGTGCAGGCCGCGGTAGGCGGCCACGACCGCGGCGACGAAGCCGAAGATGAGGGCCTTGATCTCACCGACCCACAGGTCCGAGGGTTGGGCGAGAGCGGCGAAGCTGGCGAGGTAGGCCCCCGGCGTGCCGCCCTGCAGCACCACGTTGAACCCGTAACCGCCGACCACGCCGACGACCGACACCATGCCGTTGAGCAGCACGGCGACGAGCATCGATGCGAGCACCCGCGGGACGACCAGCCGCTGGATGGGCGAGATGCCGAGCACGGCCATCGCGTCGATCTCGTCGCGGATGGTGCGGGCGCCGAGGTCGGCGCAGATCGCCGACCCCGCCGCTCCGGAGATCATCAGTGCGGTGACGATGGGGCTGGCCTGCTGGATCACCGCGAGCACGCTGGCCGCGCCGGTGAACGACTGCGCGCCGATCTGGACGGTCAGCGAGCCGAGCTGCAGCGCGATCACCGCGCCGAACGGGATCGCGACCAGCGCCGCCGGCAGCACCGACACCCCGGCGATGAACCAGAACTGCTCGATCAGCTCGCGCACCTGAAAGGGCCGGCGGAAGGTCAGCCGGACCACTTCGAGGCCGAGGGCGAACAGCTTGCCGATGTGCGTGAGGGTGCGGGTGACCAGGCCGGGCCGGTCGTAGGGGACCTCGGCGGGAACCGACGAGGCCGACGGGCCGGGCTCGCGCTCGCGCTCGAGGATCTCGGTCAGGCTCACCGCGGGCCCGCCGGTGTGCGGGCAGCACGCCGCGCGAGCGCTCGCGCGCGAAGATCACAAAGCTGGTCCACCGCAGCGGAACACTAAAGAATTGCGGACGGCCGAACAAGCGAACCGGGACACGATTCGGTCACCGGACGGCAACCCGCTCGGTTAGTCTTGGACGCCCGTCCAAACCTGATCGGACACGGCGGGCAATTCGCTCGAGACCGACGCTGCGCAGGACGTTATGACCCCGACCAGATCGCCCCGCACGCCGCGTCCGCATGCGTCCACGCGGCCCAGCACGCCCCAGCCCTCGCCGACCCCGGCGGCGGTGGCAGCCGCGGCGTCGATGAAGCCCGCGCAGTCCGGCCCCGACCTGCGGCTGCCGCGGCGCTGGCTCGACAGCGTGCTGCCCGGCGAGCTCCCGCTGATGGCGCGCGACATCGGCATCCGGGTACGGGCCGAGATCGCCGAGTTCCGCTGGCCGGCCGACGGCGAGCAGGTGCGCGCGATCCGGGAAGGCACCGAGAAGGCGCTGCTGAGCTTCGTCACGCAGATCTTTCGCACCGGCCGGCTCACCGAGGACACCGAGGACTTCTTCCGCGGGCTGGGCCGGCTCGAGGCGGTCGCCGGGCGGCATCTCGAGTCGCTGCACACGGCGTTCCGGATGGGCGCGCTGATCGCCTGGCGGCGCATCGCCGCCGCGGCCGAGCGCGACCCGCTGCCGAGTGACACCGTCGCCCGGCTCGCCGATCTGGTCTTCAGCTTCGCCGACCGCCTGGCGCAGCTGGCCGCCGAGGGATTCGCCCAAGCGCACGCCGAGGAGGTGGACGGCTACGCGCGGCTGCGGGCCCGGTTGGTGCGCATGATCGTCGGTCAGCCGGGGCTGTCGTCGGAGTCGATCGCCGAGCTCGCGGTGCGTGCGGCGTGGCCGGTGCCGGAGCGGATCGTCGTGATCGAGACCGACGGCCGCGCCGACCCGCAGGCGCTGGGCGCGCTCGGCCCCGGCGCGCTGGTCGACGCCGAGCAGCCGGACACCCTGATCGTGCTGCCTGCGCCCGTCGATCTCGCCTCGGTGCGAGCGGCGCTGGCCGGGCGCCCGGGCCGCGCGGTCGTGGGCTGCACCGTCGTTCTGGCGGACGCCGCGAAGTCGCTGCGCTGGGCGCGCCTCGCCCGCCGCCTGGCCGATGTCGGCGTGCTGCCTGCCGCCACCGTGGTCAGCTGCGACGAGCACGTGCCGACCCTGCTGCTGCACGCCGAGCCCGAGCTCGCCGAGGTGCTGGTCGAGCGGCGGCTCGCGCCGTTCGCTGCGATGCCTCTGGCCCGGCGGCTCAAGTTCGCCCGGCTGCTCGCCACCTGGCTCGAACACGGCGGCAGCCAGGCCGACCTCGCCGCGACCCTGCAGGCGCATCGGCAGACCGTCCACTACCGGGTCGGCCGGTTGCAGGCGATGTTCGGCGACCAGCTGGCCGATCGCGCCGCGCG
>DATBTJ010000094.1:0-27458 GCA_036559305.1 Jatrophihabitans sp. | reverse complement strand
TCCTGCACCAGATCCTGGGCGGCGTGCCAATCACCGGTGAGCAGCAGCGCAACCCTGAACATCTGCCGACTCGTGTCGCCGGCGAAGGCTACGAACGCTGCCTCTCGATCGGTCATCCACACCGCCTTGATCGGTCCTGTGTCTGCACTGGAATGACGCTTGATGGACGGCCGGGCGTTACACAGCAACGGGGTTACGCACCTGCTCTGTCACCGCGCCGGTGCGGCATGAAACTGTTCGCGATCATCCTGCCGAGCCTCGCCATATCGGCAGGGTGCTGATCGAGCATTGGGCCGGCAGCCGTTTGGACGCGGGCGAGGGTGTCCGCCGTCGGCGGGATGAGTTGGCTCGAATCCGTGGCCGCAGTTTCGGCTCGCGACGTGTGGGCTGTGGATACCTCTGCTCGGTCGCCGCTCGTGCCGTCATGACGACCGAAAAGCAGGCCACCCGCGCCGGCGCTGGCTCTGATCAGGAGGTCACTAGTCTCGTACTCAGGGGTTGCACCGGCGCGAGCCGCCTCGAGATCGATGTTGCATCGGCCGCAGCGGTTCGGCCAAGGAGTTCGACGAACTTCCAAGCGGCCGGTGCGGGCGATCTTGGAACGCGATCGCGTTACGCGATAGATATTTTCAATTGCATCGAAGGCCGTTGTCCGGCAGGGCTCGGGTCAGCAGGTTGAGCTGACTGAACGCCTTACCTAGGAGAGTCATCGATGCGAAGAAGCCGCTCTGCCGGCGTGCTCGCGGCCGGAATGGTCGCGGCGCTACTGGCCGCCTGCTCGAGTTCGAGCGGCGGGGGCACCGCGACCAACAACAACGACGGTGCGCTGCCGGCCAACCTGAACGCGGGAAGCGGGTCGCCCGTGAGCGGCGGCACGCTGCACATGCTGGGCACCGGCGACGTCGACTACATGGACCCGAACGTCTCGTACTACTCCGCCGGCTACCTCGCCCTGCGGCTTTGGAGCCGACAGCTGCTCACCTACCCGGCGAAGGTCGGGCATGTGACCGACGCGGTGCCCGACCTGATCACCGGGATGCCGACGAAGGCCAACGGGGGGATCAGCGCAGATTCGCTCACCTACAAGATGACCCTGCGCACCGGGGTCAAGTGGAACACCACTCCGGAACGCCAGGTCACTGCGGCTGACGTCGTGCGCGGACTCAAACGCACCTGCAACCCGGCTGCGCCGTTCGGCGGTATGCCCGACTTCGAGACCTTGATCGCGGGAATGGCCGACTATTGCGGCGGATTCGCCAAGGTCGACCCGAAGTCGGCGAGCGCGATCGCGGGCTACCAGAACTCGCACGACATCGCCGGCGTGGCGGTCGACCCGTCGAACCCGCTGACCGTCGTCTTCAAGCTCACGCACCCGGCGTCGTACTTCCTGCCGATGCTCGCACTCGGGGCGTTCTCGCCGTCGCCGGTGGAGTACGACAAGTACATCCCGGGCAGCTTCGAGCTGGCGCAGCACACCATCTCGGACGGCCCGTACAAGGTCTCGAACTACAAGCCGACGAAGGAGCTCGACTTCGTCCGGAACTCGTCGTGGGATCCGAAGACGGACCCGATCCGCAAGGCCTACGTGGACGCCGTCGACATCTCCGAGAACGGTGATCAGGACGCGATCCAGCAGCAGCTGAAGGCGAATGCCCAGGGCGCCGACATGGAGTGGGACAACTTCCCGCCGGTCAGTGCGGTACCCGAGCTGCTGACCTCGAAGGACCCGAACTTCAACCTCCAGCCGACCTACTCGTCGAACCCGTACCTGGTGATGAACACGGTGTCGCCGAACAACGCGAACGCGCTGGCCAAGGTGGCGGTGCGCCGGGCAATTTTCGAGGCGATCGACCGGGCTCACCTGATCCAGGACGACAACGGCCCGCAGGTCTCGCCGCCGTTGACGCACATCCTGCCGGCCGGCATCAGCGGTACCAAGAGCAACACCTCGCCGTCGTACTACCCGTACGACCTGGCCAAGGCCAAGAAGGACCTGGCAGCGGCCGGCGTGTCACACCTGACGCTGAAGTTCCTCTACCGGCCGAGCAAGTCGCTGGCGAAGGCGATGTTCCTCACCGTGCAGCAGGACCTGAGCAAGATCGGCATCAAGGTGGTCGGAGTCGGCGTCCCGGACGCGGACTTCTACACCAAGTACCTGTTCGCCCCGACCGAGGCCAAGAGCGGCTCCTGGGACATGTCGCTGGCCGGCTGGGGATCGGACTGGTACGTCGACGGCGCGTCGGCGTGGTTCTCACCGCTGTTCTACGGCAACGACGGCAAGACCGGGTCGGCGTACCCGCCGAACGGAAGTGACTTCGGCTTCTACAACAGCCCGGCCGTCAACAGCCTCGTCGACCAGGCCACGCACAGCGCCGACGCCAACGCGGCGAACGCGCTCTGGGCCAAGGCGGACAAGCAGGTCATGGACGACGCGGTGATCTTCCCGATCACGTCGAACAACCAGCCGACCTACCACGCCAGCCGAACGCACAACACGGTGTTCATCCCGTCCCTCCAACAGATCGACCCGGCCAACGTCTGGCTGTCGAATTCCTGATCGGCCGACAAGCCGACCGCGGCGGCGCACGAGCTGTGCGCCGCCGCGGCGATCTGTTAGGGGACTGCGATGCTGCTTGAGGTAACGAACCTCGACGTCCGCTTTGACACTCCGGACGGCGAAGTGTGGGCCGTCCGCGACGTGTCGTTCGGCGTCGACGCCGGCGAGACGTTGGGCATCGTCGGTGAGTCGGGGTCGGGGAAGAGCGTGAGCACGCAGGCCGTCGCCGGCCTGCTCCAAGGCGCGCGAATCACCGGCCGATCGACCTTCGAGGGCTCGGATCTGCTCGCGCTGCCACCGGACAAGCTGCGCGCGATCCGCGGGTCGCGGATCGGCATGATCTTCCAGGATCCGCTGACGAGCCTGCACCCGTACTACCGGGTCGGGTGGCAGATCGTCGAGCAGATCCGCGCCCACGAGCAGGTCAGCCGCGCCGCGGCACGCAAGCGCGCGGTCGACCTGTTGCGCCTGGTCGGCATACCGCAACCCGAGCGCCGCGTCGATGACTACCCCCATCAGTTCTCGGGGGGCATGCGGCAACGCGCCATGATCGCGATGGCGATGTCGCTCAACCCGCGTCTGCTCATCGCGGACGAGCCGACGACTGCACTCGACGTCACCGTGCAGGCACAGGTGCTGGCCGTCATGGAACAGATCCAGAAAGAGTTCGGAACGGCGATCATCATGATCACGCACGACCTGGGCGTGGTGGCCGAGATCGCCGACCGCGTCTGCGTGATGTACGCCGGACGCATCGTCGAGCAGGCCGGCCTGCACGACGCGTTCCACGCCAATCACCATCCCTACACGCAAGGACTGCTCCGGTCGATCCCGTCCGCGGCCACGGTCGGCCAGCGACTGCACTCGATCGCCGGGCAACCGCCGAGCATGCTCGACCTGCCCTCGGGCTGTTCGTTCGCGCCGCGTTGCGAGCACAGGATGCCGCGATGCGCGCACGAGCGCCCGCAACTGAGTGCGGTGTCCGGCGCGAGCGAGCATCGCTCTGCCTGTTGGCTGCCCGTAGATCGTGCCGAAATCCGAGGAGACGTCGATGGACACGTTGCACCGCGCCGGTGAACGGCATGAGGCGTCGGAAGAACCGCTGCTGCGGCTCGACGGCGTGGTGAAGCGATTCCCGGTCGCCACGTCGTCCCTGCTGCGGCGCAGGCGCGACGTCGTGCACGCGGTCGAAGGCGTGTCGCTTGACATCAGACATGGCGAGACGCTCGGCCTGGTGGGCGAGACGGGTTGTGGCAAGTCGACGCTGGCGCGGTGCGCGAGCCGGCTCTACGACATCGACGGTGGATCGATCTCGTTCGACAGGCAGGACATCAGCAACCTGAGTGCTCGCAACCTGCGGCCGATCCGCCGACGGATCCAGATGATCTTCCAGGACCCCTATGGCTCGCTCAATCCGAAGCGCCGGGTCGGCTCGATCATCGCCGATCCGCTGCGCATCCACGACTCGGTGGATCGCAGGGACCAGAAGCGGGCCGTCCAGGAAGCCATGGAACTGGTCGGGCTGAACCCCGAGCATTACAACCGGTTCCCGGCGGAGTTCTCCGGTGGTCAACGGCAGCGGATCGGGATCGCGCGTGCGCTGGTGCTGCGCCCCGAGCTGATCATCTGCGACGAACCGGTCTCGGCACTCGACGTGTCGATCCAGGCGCAGATCCTCAATCTGCTGTCGGACCTGCAGAAGGAGTTCGGTCTGACGTATCTGTTCATCGCCCACGACCTGTCCGTGGTGCGCCACCTCAGCACTCGCATCGCGGTCATGTACCTCGGCCGGATCGTCGAGGTGGCCGAGCCGGAGGACCTGTTCGCGAACCCCCGGCATCCCTACACCGCGGCATTGCTGTCCGCGGCACACGTTCCGGACCCCGACCACGCGCTCAGCCGCCGCCGGATCGTGCTCGGCGGTGATCCGCCCTCGCCGATCCATCTGCCGGCCGGGTGCTCGTTCCACCCACGCTGCCCCAAACGCCTGGACGACTGCACCGACCGCGTGCCGCAGCTCGCGGCGGCCGCAAGCGGGAAGCGCAGCGGGCTGGTGGCATGCCGGCACGCCCTCGCCGACGGCGAGGAACTCGCCCAGGCCGCACCGGCGCTCGCCGGCGAAGGGACGGTGACCCCGTGACGCAGAGCATCGAGAACGTAGTGCCCGACGCCGCCACGGCGCTCGAGCAGCAGGCCGGGCCCGGCACCGCGCGCATCGAGGGGCGGGGCCCGATCAAGCTCGCGTGGACCAGGCTCCGGCGCGACCGGGGCTCGATGATCTCCCTCGGCGTCATCGGGTTCGTCGTGCTCGTCGCGATCTTCGCGCCCGTGTTCGCGTGGCTGACCGGTCACGACCCGAACGCGCAGTACTACGGCGCGGACGCCAGGACGCCGCTGGGCCTGCCGGTCGGACCGAACTCGCACTTCTGGTTCGGCACGGACACCGCAGGTCGAGACGTGCTGGTGCGCGTGGCCTACGGGGCGCGCGTCTCGCTCGTCGTGGGCATCGGCGCCACCGTGCTGACCATCGTCGTCGGGCTGGTGGCCGGACTCGCCGCGGGTTACTTCGGCGGCATCGTCGACACCATGATCGCGCGGCTCATCGACGTCGTCCTCGCCGTGCCGTTCCTGTTGTTCGCCATCGCGCTGGTCGGCGTGCTCGGCAACATCGGCCTCGGCATGCTCATCATCGTCATCGCATCGTTCGGCTGGGCTTCGGTCGCGCGGATCATCCGCGGACAGGTGATCTCGCTCAAGGAGCGGGAATTCGTCGAAGCCGCGCGATCGCTGGGCGCAGGTCAGCTGCGCATCATGTTCGTCGACCTGCTGCCGAACGTCGTTGCGCCGGCGATCGTGTTTTCGACGCTGCTGATACCGGTGTCGGTCGTGACCGAGGCGGCGCTGTCGTTCCTCGGCATCGGCGTGCAACCGCCGACCTCGGACTGGGGCGAGATGATCAGCGACTCTGCGCCCCTGGTCGCCGAGGGGCAGGCCTGGTGGTACCTGCTCTTCCCGGGCCTGGCGCTGCTCGCGACAACGTTGGCCTTCAACATCCTCGGCGACGGCGTCCGCGACGCGTTCGACCCGCGCAGCGACCGACTGATCCCCATGCGGAAGAAGGCAAAGTGATCCGGTTCGTCGCGCGACGGCTCACGCACGGTGTCGTCGTCATGTTCTTCGTGCTGTTCGGTGTGTTCATGCTGTTCTTCGGTGGCTCACCGGAGAGCGTCGCGCGTCGTCTGGCCGGCCGGCAGGCGACCCAGGACCAGGTCCAGCGGGTCTTCCACGACCTGGGTCTGGACCGGCCGCTCCTGGAGCAGTTCTCGACCTTCGTCAAAGGCATCGTCACGCGCGGCGATCTCGGTACCGACTACTACCACGGCGTGCCGGTGACGACGCTGCTCAAGCAGGATGCGCCGGTGACGATCTCGCTGGTCGTCGGGGGAGCGGTGCTGTGGCTGGTGATCGGCGTGGCGAGTGGAGTGCTCTCGGCCGTTCGGCCGCGCAGCATCGCCGACCGCACCTCGACCGGGCTGGCGCTGCTGTTCCAGTCCGTCCCGGCGTTCCTGCTCGGGCTCACGTTGATCAACCTGCTCTTCTACCAACTGACCGTCCACGGGCTGGCCTGGTTCCCGGCCGGCGGCTACGTGCCGATCACGCAGAGTCCCTTCGAATGGGCGCGCCATCTGATCCTGCCGTGGCTCACCATCGCGCTGATCTCGGCTGCGACCTACACCCGGCTGAGCCGGACGGCCATGCTCGAGGTGCTCGGCGAGGACTACATCCGGACCGCGCGCGCCAAGGGGCTGCGCGAGTGGCGGGTGCTGACCCGGCATGCACTGCGCAGCGCGCTCACCCCGGTGCTCACGCAGTTCGGGGTGGACGTGGCGATCGCGCTGGGTGGCGCGATCCTGACCGAGAGCGTGTTCGGGCTGCCCGGTCTCGGCCGGGAGTCCGTCCAGGCGATCAACAACCAGGATCTGCCGGTGATCCTCGGGGTCGTCATCGTGGCGTCCGCCGCGGTCGTGCTGGCGAACATCGTCGTCGACGTGCTCTACGCGCTGCTCGATCCTCGGGTCAAGCTGCACTGATCCTGTCGTCGGCACGCCTGGTGAAGCTCATCGTCCAGGTCAGGTACCAGGTCGTGCCGTCGTCGTAGGAGAACTCCTGGCTCCACTCGGCCTGGTCGGCGCCCGGGTTCGTCCACCGGAACCTGATCCGGATCGCCCGGCCGATGAGGTCGTCCTCGCCGTCGAAGGTCCCGACGCCGTCCCGGAAGCTGCCCGCGAGCGGCGGGTCGAGCCGGCCCGGATTGCGGCTGGACGCCCACCAGATCCGCCACATCCGGTCCGCCGGGTCGAACTGCCGCAGGGTGAGTCCTTCCCACGGTCCGCCGGGGGCGTCCGGGCCGGCGATGATGCGGTCCAGGTGGGACAGCCCGCCGAAGATCGGCTGCGCGGACGAGGTGGTGGCGAACTCGACCCAGCTGGTGCAGCTCGGGTCGGTCATGTCCGCCAACTTCCGGTTCCGGACCGTCCAGCTGCCGTGGATGAAGTCGAAGTCGTGCCGCCCGTCGTCGTCAGGCGAAGACATCGTGCATGGCTTCCGCGAGCCGGGCCGGCGCCGACGCCGGCGTGGGAACCAGCCGCAACCGTTGGGGCGTGACACCCGCCGCTGCGGCCAGCGCGGCGCTTGCCGCGACGACCTCGGGCCGGCGCGACACGGTGGCCGCACGGGACGTGCTCGAGTAGCAGGTCAGGGTGACCGCGACGTTCACGCTCTCGCGAACCGGCAGGCGGGGGAAGGTGTTCACCGCGTGCAGGGTCTGCAGGGCGCCCACGGGGTGCGCCCCGGCCGCAGCCAGCACCGGCGCGACCGCGTGCTGGTACCGCTCGAGGTAGTCCTCGCTCGCGGCGGGCGCGAGCTCGCAGATCTCGACGTACAGAGCTCCCGGCCCGGCGTGGTCGGCAACGCCCACCGGCCCGCGCTCGCACGGCTCGAGCAGCAATACGTCGTCGGAATCGCGCATCATCGCGTTCGCGGTCTGGCGGTGCTGCGCCCACACCGACCCGAAGTAGAACTCGTGCAGCGCGCCCGCTCGCGAGGCCATGTCGCGGAAGCCGCGCAGCCACACGAAGGCGTCGGGACGATCCAGGTCCTGGAACCGGCCGAGCAGCCGGATCCCGGCGGCTTCCTGCGGCTGGGCCAGCTCACTGTCGAAGAGGGCGACGAACCGCTCGCGCACTCCCGGTTGCAGGCGGTACTGCCGAAGCTCGATCACTCCGAGACGCGTGGGCACATCGATCTCCGCTCTGTCGGATCAGATCGCTCGACGCGACAGCGATCGGCGCCAAGTTTCCTGCAGTTCGAGCGGGCCGGCAGGGCGTTTCGACAGATACCGAACCGTCTCGTCGCCCGATCAGATCGCGCGGGAACTCAGCAGATCGATGAGCATCTCGGCCCGTGGCGTACGGGTCACCCAGACCCCTTGGCCGCGCCGGCTACGCACCGTCAGCCCGCTCGCCTCCAGGCTGTCGCAGTGGTAGGTCGCGGTGGACGGAGCGCAGTGGAGCTGCTTGGCGAGCTGGGTCATGGTCATGGGCCTGGTCAGCAACCGCACCGCTGCGGCCCGGATCGGCCCGAGCAGGAGCGCAAGGCTGTCCGGCGCCGATTCCTGTCCAGGACGCACGTCGGTCAACGGGTAGGCGATGTAGATGACATCGGAGAGTTCGAAGTTGACGATGATCTGATCGGGACCGGCCAGCATCGGCACCAACACCAGCCGGCGGTCACCCCGCTTGTGGACGCGCTCGTAGGAGTGCCGGAACGCCAGCGTGCCGTCCTCGAAGCGCAGCCGCGGATGGATGCTGTTGAGCACGGCGTCCATGCCGCCAGTGACCACGGCCAGACCGATGCGCCGGGCCTCTCGATCGAGCGCGCCCTCGGCACCGGCCCAACGCGACCGGGTCACGCTCCACGCGTCGGTAGCCGCTGCCTGCATCGAGCGGCTCCACTGGTGGGGGCTCTCGTGCGCGTGCCGCCAGGCCTCCGGCATGTCGTCGTCCCAGAAGTCTTCCAGCGACTCCGCGATGTCGCTGGCGCGCAGGTCGCCGAGGCGCGCGATGTGATCGGGGACCGATTCGGCGATCGTCGAGCCGCCGGCCGTGGCGATGTCCGGCAGGCGCCGCGTGGCGACCGAACTCCGCAGGGCGTGCATCGCGGTTCGGGTCGCCGGCGTCAGGGCGCGCGAGATCGCGGGGCCGGCGGCATGCGGCACACCACGTGCGGCGTGAAGAAGCGACTCGAGCACCGTCGTGTACGGCGAGCGTTCCACCGTCACCGGGATGTCGCGCGTATCGCCCATCTCGACGGCGTAGCCCAGGCAGACAGGTATCGGGGTGGCTCTGCGCACTAGCGGTTGCTGCTGTTTCATGTCTGCTCCGAAGGTGATCATACGATCCGACCGCCTATCCGAGGTGTCGCGCCGACAGCCAGATGCGCGACCACGGCAGGCGCGGCCGTGCGCAGAGGTAGATGACGCGCCCCTGCTCGTCGTTGTCGACGCCGTAGGGATTGCGCGCGTCCCGCACACCGCGGACCGAAACGAACCACTGGTGCAACTGCTCCTGCCGGAAGCCGACGACCACCGCGGCGGTCGTGTCCGCCGGGGGTTGTCCGAGGTCCCACAGGCTGTTCTGCGCGCCATAGGTCGGAACCTCGGGCTGATATCGAGCCAGCGCGCCGGCCTCGCCGTAGTTCGCGGCGAGCACGATCGCATGCGAACGCTCGGTGGCCGGCAGGCCGGCGCGGACCTGCGCGACCACATGGGCGAACGTCGGCCAGCCGACCTGCTCGCCGGCGTCGTAGTTGATCGCCGTGACCGGGGTGTCGGGCAGCACCGCGACCGGGAGCACGGGAAGCATGAGGACCGCGGACACGACGCCGGAAAGCGCCACCGCTGCGCCGACGGAGCCGGTCCGGAGCCGCGCCCGCCCGCTGCGCATCCAGCCGATGACAGCGGGGGCGCCCGCAGCGATCAGGATCGGGAAGAGTCCCGCGACGTAGTACGGCTTGCCGTGCGTGAACATGAACACCACGGCGAGCGTGAGGTAGGTGAGCGCGAACGGCCGGTACGGGCGTAGGTGCCGGTCGCGAGCCAGCCGCCACAACCCGAGCAGCCAGACGGGCGCGAGCACGGGGCTGACGAGCAGGAGTTGGAACGGCAGGAAGATCCAGGGCGATTGGCTCGAGCCGGACGAGCCGGACGCGATCGATCGGGACAGCGCGAATTGTGGCCACCCGTGCGCCTGCTGCCAGAGCAGGTCGGGCGCAGCGAGTGCGGCGGCGAGCAGCGCACCGATCCAGAACTGCGGGCAGCGCAGCAGCGTGCGACCCCGCGCGGCGAGCACCCACAGCACCAGGACGGCCGCGAAGACGAGCGCGAGGGTCTTGACCTCGCCGGCGAGGCCGATGACCGCTCCCGCACCGATCCAGGCCCGGTCGTTGCCGGACAGTGCCTTGACCACCAGCAGCGACACGAGCGCCCACATCAGGCAGTCGTAGATCGTCGTGGTGGACAGGTGGCCGACAGAGACGAGGTAGGCCGATACCGCCGCGGTGATCGCGGCCAGCGTCTGGGCGCGGGTGTCGCCGCCGAGGCGCCGGCACAGCGCGGCGGTGATCAGGATGATCGCGACGCCGGCGCACGCAGCCGGCAGCCTGAGGACGACGAGGGACTTTCCGCCGACCGTATCGAGCAGGTGATCAAGCAGGGGAACGAGCGGCGGCTGGTCGTCGTAGCCGAAGGCCGGATGCGCGCCGATGACCCGGAAGTACAGCTCGTCGCGGTGATACCCGTAACGGCCGCTCATTGCGATCAGCGCAACACCGAAGGCGACGCCCGCCAGAACGACACCCCGCGGCGTCGCGCCGGATCCCAACGGACGACGGTGGCCGCCGCCGAGCGTGCCGACATCCGCCTGGGACCGGTCGCGGGTTCGCGCCGGTCGCTCGATCTCAGCGCGCACCTGACGACGACCTCTCCTGAAATCCGCAACGCGTTGCGGCGCCCGAGCCGACCTACGATCACCCGATCGCGGAGACTACGCAAGACCTTTCGAAACAGTTCGAACAACGTCGAACGGTGCGTCACACGCGCGCCCGCGTGGCAGTCTCGGCGGGTGGCTGCTGATCAACCGACCATCGTCGCGACGAGCATCGGCTTCCGGGGGCTCGGCCTGAGCGAGTGGGACTGGACACCGGGTCCGGTCTATCGCTACCTCGCCGAACTCGCCCATGCCGGTCCCGCGCCGCGGCTGTGCATCGTGGCCACTGCACTCGGCGACCACCCCACCTACCTGACGGCCATGTACGCGGCGTTCGGACGGGCCGGCTTCCGGGTCAGCCACCTCGCGCTGTTCCCGCAGCCGAATACCGCCGACATCGAAGGCCTGCTCCTCGACCAGGACATCATCTGGGTCGCCGGCGGCAGCGTCGCGAACCTGCTCGCGCTGTGGCGCATCCACGAGCTGGCCCCGATCTTCCGCCGCTGCTGGGAGGACGGCGTGGTGCTGTCGGGTGTTTCGGCGGGATCGGTGTGCTGGTTCGCCGGCGGCACCACCGACTCCTTCGGACAACCGCTGCGCCCGGTGACCGACGGGCTCGGTCTGCTTCCCTACTCCAACAGCCCGCATCACAACGCCGAGGAGTTGCGCCGGCCGACCATCACGCGGTTGCTCGAGCAGGATGCCCTTCCGGCTTGCTACGCCACGGACAACGGTGCCGCGCTGACCTTCTTCGGGACGGCGCTGCACGAGGCGGTCTGCGACACCGCAGGCGCGAACGCCTGGCATCTCGAGCGCACCGTCGGCGGCTCGGTCACCGAGCGTGCGCTACCCACCCGCCTGCTCCCTGCCTGACGGCAGACCGTCCAGCGAGCTGGGCAGGTTGACCGGTGGGGGCCAGCCTGCGAGCGCGCCGAGCAGAGCCAGATCTTCGAGCACGCCGCCGACACTGATCACGTCCGACCCGCGCAGCGTGTCCAGCCAGAGGATCCTGCGCCGTCGGTACCTGCGTCCCTCCCGATCCGCGTACAGCCGACCGTCCCGGGGGCGCATCGACTCGATCGGCAACCGGTACACCCTCGTCGAACCGGCCTGCGGCAGCCCGCGCACCGCGATGCCGTCCGGCCCGACGTGAACGCCCTTCTCGATGCGGTGATAGTTCGGCAGGTCACGCGCGCGGGTGCGGACCTCGACCGGTAGGAAGGTGCTCGCCGAGGTGAGGGTGAACCGGTTCGTGCGGGCCGCCCGTCGCTGGATCCGCTCCAGTCGCTGATACGGATCTCCCGGGACGTAGTAGCCGGTTCTCGGCACGTCACCGGTGCCGCCAGAAGCCGGCAGTGCGTCCACGGACGCGCGAAGCGCGGACCACGCGAACGACGCGATCAGTCGCAGGCCGCCGCCGGCGAGCCGCCCGGCCCGCTCCCGGCGGCCGGCGTGCATCAGTTCGGCGTCGGGCTCGGGCAGCGGCCACCGCTGCGCGCGGTTCAACTGATCCCCAGCTCGGTGCGGCCCAGGGGCGGTCACGTGCGCACCGCATCCACCGGGGTTGTTGCCTCAGCCGGCGGCCGTTGCCGCTCAGTCCTGAGGGCACTGCGCCGCCTCTGCGAGTGCCAGGGCGTGCTCCCGCCCCGGGCAGGCATGCCGTCCGGCACCGAACGGGTGGTCGCTCAGATCCACCTGCACCTCGTCCCCGGACGGTGAGATCCGGCGGGTGAACGGCACCGGCGGCGTGCGTCCCGCGATCAACGCCCGGGTGGCCTCGTGCGCCTGGACGAGTAGACCGATCAGGGCCGCGCTCGCCTCGTCCCACTGTCCGCCGGCCGCCGAAACGAGCCGACCCACGGCGGCATCGGCCTCGGCAGTCACGGCGAGGTGCGGCTGGTAGCTCGCGCCCACGAGGGCGACGTCACCAACCACGTCTTGCGGCAGGCCGAACGCCGCGGCCAAGGTCGCGGTCGGGTCGCCGGGGCGTCTCAGGTCGTCGGGTCGAACCCTGCCGAGCAAGCTCTCGGCGAGCGCGCGGCGGCGGCGGTGATCGTCGCCCTCGCTGAAGCGAGCGACGTGCGAGCGCAGCCACGCCACCCCGGTCGGTGCGTCCGGCACGGGCGGGACGACGAAGGCGGGGTCGTCGAGAACATCCACGGCAGCCACCCTAGGCAGCGAATGGTTCGGTGAAAGGCGAACCAGCTTCAGAATTCCTCGAAACGTCGGGACGTGACGAGGGGTGCCACCGACACTTGCCCGGGCGCTCGGCCGATGTCCAGAGGAGTTCCGCGATGATCTCGCGAGTCGGTCGACCGGGCACCGCCGCGCCGGGTCTGGGCCGGGCGAGCGGGACGGCGATGTACGTCGCGGCCGTGCTCGGCCCGGGAGTGCTGACGCTGCCCGGCCTTGCCGAACGGGTGGCCGGCTCGTCGGCGCTGCTGGCCTGGGCCGCGCTGATCGCGCTGTCCTGGCCGATCGCGGCCACCTTCGCGCGGCTCGGCGTGCGGCGACCGGGCGCCTCCGGCGTGCTCGACTACTGCGCAGCGGTGTTCGGCAGGCGGTTCGCCGTCGGCGTGGGCCGGTGCTTCTGGTTCGCGATCCCGGTCGGCACGCCGGCCGCCGCGCTGATGGCCGGCGGCTACGTGGGTGCCGTGACCGGCAGCGGACGGGTCGCGTCGGCCGTGATGGGCATCGGCCTCACCGTGGTTGTGGCGGCGGTCAATCTGGGACGCGTCGCGACCACGGCGCGCCTGCAACTCGTGCTGTCCGGCGTCCTCGCGGTGTTCCTGGTGCTCTGCACCGCTGGCTCGCTGTCCGAGGCGAACGCCGCGAACCTGCAGCCGTTCGCACCGCACGGAGTGGGCGGGGTCGTCCGCGCCGTCGGAGTGCTGGTCTGGGGCTTCGCCGGCTGGGAGGCCGTCGCCTCGCTGTCCGGCGAGTTCCGCGACCGCGCTCGCGACATCGTCGTGGCCGCTCGCCGTGCGGTGATCGTGATCGGCGTGCTGTACGCCGGCGTCGCGCTTGCCGTGACGTCGGTGCTGGGGCCCGCTGCCGGGACCGAGCAGGCTCCCTTGGCCGGGCTGCTGCAGCAGGCGATGGCCCGCAACGCGGCGCACGCCGTCGCTGCGGCTGTCGCGGTGGCGCTGACCGCAGGGGTCATGAACGCCTACTTCGCCGGTGCGGCCCACCTGACCGCGCGCCTCGCCTCGGCGGGCGGTCTGCCGCGCTGGCTGGCCAGTGCCGATGACGAGCGGACGCGCCGGCGCAGGTCGGTGCTCACGCTGGCCGGCCTGTCCACCGCCGGCATCCTCCTCGCTGCGGCCGCTCGTCTCGATCTTCTGATGCTGGTCTCGGCGACCAGCGCGCTGCTCGCGGTGGTGTGCGCCGCGTGCGTGTACGCGGCCTGGGTGATGGCGCGTCAGGACGGCCGAGGTGGGCTGGTCGAGGCAGCGGCCTCGCTCGGCAGCGTGGTGATGGCACTTGCGGCCGGCCCGTTCCTGGTCGTACCCGCCGCGGTGATCCTCGTCCCTGCCGTGGGTAACTACGCGGTACGGGTCGCCGCCCGGCTCCGCCGGGCACCCCGCCGGCGGCCGGGAAGAAGGTTGGGCGTATGACCACCAGCCACGATGCCCCGCGATCGTGGCGGGTGACGACGGCGGCGACGCTGGCCGTCGGCTATGCGTTGGTCCTGATCGCCGTCGCCATCGGCGTGCTCTACGAGCTGTTCGCCGGGGTCGGCGCGATCGGTCACGACCACCTCGACGACATCGCCGCCCGCGGCGCCGTGGTGCTGTCGCTGGTGCTGCTGGCCGGCGCAGGCCTGTTCGTCGGTGGTGCCCTGGGCCTGGCGCGCGAGGGCCGGCCGGCGCTGCTCGTGTGGCCGCTGTCGATCCTGGTCGTGGTGAGCTGCATCGGCGAGATCGCCGACCTGGCCGGCGCGGCGAGCGGGACGAGCAACCTGATCGGAGCAGCCATTCTGGTGCTGGCCCTGACCCCGATCGTGCTGGTCGCAGCCGAACACCGCGCCTCCCGCGGTGCGCAGCGGGCCGGGCAGCAGGCCGGGCAACGCAACGGCTAGCCGGCCGGTCGCCGGTAGGTCGCCAGCACGGCGGCGCCGGCGAGCTCGGCCGACACCGCCCGCAACGAGGTAGGCCGGTCCGGCGGGAACAACCGCCGGCCGCTGCCGATCGTCTCGGGAAAGATCAACAACCGGTACTCGTCGACGAGGTCGGCGTCGAGTGCGTGCACGACGCTGAGGCTGCCGGCGACGATCACGTCGCGCTGCTCGTGTTTCACCACGTCGTTCACCTCGCCGTCGACGACCGCGGAGTTCGACCACGCCGACACATCGGTCAGCGTGCGTGAGGCGACGAGCTTCGTCGCGGCGTTCATGCGCTGCGAGAACGGGTCGTCGCGGGCGGGGAACAGTCCGGAGAACAGCTGCCAGGTCCTGCGGCCCAGCAGCAGGACGCCGCCGTCCAGGGTGGCGCCGAGCCGGAACTTGTCGCCGGCCACCGCCGCCGGGCCGTGCCGGAACGCCCACCCGCCGTGCGTGGTTCCCCCCGAGCCGTCCGGGTCTTCGGCGATGCCGTCCAGCGTGACGAACTCGATGACGATGACACTCACGATGATCTCCTTCGGGTCGATGCTCACCGGTACGTACCGGCGGCACCGCCGGAACTCATCGCTGATCGACGGATCGCGTCCAGGGGTCGGTCGGCGGCAGGCCGAACAGGTCGAAGACGCGCGGGTCGGCGAACACCACGTTGCGCGCCACGCGCCCGTCGCGGACCGTCAGCACCTGCAGGGTGTGGACCGTCCGCAGCCCGGCGCTGTCCGGTGCGTATGCGGCGAAGGCCGGTTGGCCGTTCGCGGTCAGCGGCCGCGTCGTCCAGCCGGCGCCGCGCAGGTCGAAGATCCTGCGCATGAAGGCCGCGTAGTCGGGCCGCCCGCGATACCAGAGCGGCACGGGCGGCATCTCGAGAACGGCGTCCTCGGTCAGCAGGCGCACCAGCCCGGGCACGTCCGCCGCCTCGAAGGCCCGCAGGTAGCGGTCGACGACGACGCGCACCCGTGGATCCTCCGATTCGTGCACGTCGCCTGCCTCCGGCGCATCGGCCATGGTGGCGCGGGCGCGTTGCAGGCCGCTGTTGACCGCGGCGACCGTGGTCCGTAGTTGCTGGGCGACCTCGGCCGCGCTGAAGCCCAACACCTCGCGCAGCAGCAGGACGGCTCGTTGGCGGGGCGGCAGGAACTGGATCGCCGCGACGAACGCCAGCCGCAGGTCGGTCCGTCGCGCGAGTTGCACGCGGGCGTCGGGGAACGGCTCCAGCCAAGGGACATCGAGCGACGGGGTCAACGCCGCGCCCGGGTCGGTGCTCGGGACGCCGAGACCGGACGGCAGCGGGCGCCGCGAGCGGCCCTCGAGGGAGGAGAGGCAGGCGTTCGTCGCGATCCGGTACAGCCACGTGCGAAGCGTTGCCCGGGTCGGGTCGAAGCGGTCCCGCGCGCGCCAGGCCCGCAGCATCGTCTCTTGGACCAGATCCTCCGCGTCGTGGAAAGAGCCGGACATCCGGTAGCAGAACGCGGTCAGCTCGCCCCGGTACGGGTCCAGATCCACGGCGTCATCGTTGCAGACAGGGGAGCGGGATCACCCGGTCTGCAGATGGTCGACGACCTTGCGGGCGATCCGGTCGAGGGCACGCACCTCGGCCGGGGTCAGCAGATCGATCAGGTTGCGCCGCACCGATCCCACGTGCGATGGCGCGGCGGCGGCCAGGACCGCGCGTCCCTCGGTCGTGAGTTCGACGATGGCACCGCGACCGTCCGCGTCGGTGCCGAATCGCTGGACCAGGCCGCGCTGTTCCATCCGGCCGACCTGATGTGCCAGCCGGCTGGTGGACCACAGCAGCCGGTCGGCGAGCTCGCGGGCGCGCCACGACCCGTCGGCCGACTCCGACAGCGTCGAGAGCACGTCGTAATCGGTGTCGGACAGGTGCGAGTCGTGCCGGAGATCCCGGCTGATCTCGAGATCGAGCAGCGTGCGCATCCGCCGGTAGTGCCGCCAGGCTCGTTGCTGCTCGTCGGTGAGCCAGTCCGCTTCGGCCACCCTCTGATAGTAGCTGACACGTCAATTTCCCGAGTACGCTCGCTGACATGTCAGTTACAGCGCGCCCGGTCGCCGAGCTAGGCGGCCGGATGCCGCACCCGCAGGATGTCGGACCGCACGACGGCACTCCGATCCTGGGCGAGCGCGAGTCGAAGATTTCGCATGCCACGAGAGATGTTGCTCCGGACCGTGCCCACCGAGCAGTCGAGGGCTGCGGCGATGTCGTGGTCGCTGGAATCCGCGTAGTAGCGCAGGTAGACGCTGGCGCGCTGGCACGGTGGCAATGCCGCGATGTGCGCGGCGAACGTCGCGCGGTCGTCCCACTCCGGTGCGTGGTCCGGGACCGGTTCGAGCAGTTCGTCGACTGCGTCGACCAGAGTCACCCGGTGCCGGCGCCGGTAGCGCGTGATGAACTCGTTGACGATCATGCGACGCACGTAGGCGTGCACGTTGCCGACCGCGCCGAGGTGTTCCCATCGGGCCCACGCGCGAAGGAACACCTCGGAAACGATGTCCTCGGCCTCGTGGGGATCACGGCAGAGTTCGACGGCGAACCGTCGCAGTTTCGCCTGATTGTCTGCGACGTAGGCGATGAAGTCGGCCGGCCGATCGGTCTGCATGATCGACGTACCTCGAAGCTGAATCAGGCGCAGATGATGCGAGTGCCGGCTGGACGGCGAGAGTCAATCACGCGGGTGCCGGGCGGCACGGGGAATTCGACAAACGTCGAAAGATCGGCAGGCGCATCGACCGCTCTCGAAACCGGTGGCGGGCCGCTCGCCAGATGATCGACGATGATCGGATGCACCGTGGTCTCCGACTCGCACGACACGGCACGAGGACAGGGTGGACATGCGGGTTCGTTGGTTGGGCTGGGCCGGCGCCGAGAGCCCGCGGGCAAGGGCACGATCGCGGGCCGGGCTGTGCACGCACCTGCATCGTGACCACACCGATGCCCGCGCGCTGAGCGAGACGCCCGCGCCGGGTTCTCCGGTGTACCACCCACATGGGTTCGGCGGTGACGAGCAGGAGAATCTGTGGCTGCTCGAGGCCGACGCCGAGCGCGACGGCTACCAGCTCGCGAGGCAGCCCGTCGAACCCTGGCAGACGATGACGGTCGGACCGTTCACCGTCTCGGGGGTGCCGGCGGTCGACACGCTCGGCGACCCGCAGGTGGCGTGAGTGATCGAGTGCGGCCCTCTACGAGACGACACCGCGCGAGCTCGAGCGGTTCGTCGAGGCTGCGGCGGGGGAGTCGTACCGGGTCGCCGCATTGGCGCCGGGCGAGACCATCGAGGTCTGAGTCAGGTCGCACGCGCCACTGTCACAGCGGTGACGCCTCGCTCGTCCTCATTGTGCCGCGTTCCGCGGCCCCATCCCGGAAGGTGAAATTCCCATGCGCGTACTTCTTGCTGGCGGCACCGGCGTGATCGGCAAGCAGCTCGTCCCGCTCCTGACGGCGGTCGGGCACGAACTGTTCGTCCTCACCCGTGGCGACCAGGATCGGGTGGACCACCTCGCCGCCCTCGGTGCCCGCCCTGTCATCGGTGACCTGCTGGACCCGGCCGTGGTCACCGGCATCGTGCGGCAGGCCCAGCCCGAGGCGATCGTCCACATGGCCACCGCGATTCCCCGCGAGCTCAACCCGAAGCGGCAGCCCGAGCAGTTCGCCGTCACGAACCGGTTGCGCACCGAGGGGCTGCGCAACCTGGTGAATGCGGCAGAGGACGTGTCGCCGGCGCGGCTGGTCGTCCAGGGGCTCGCCTACGCCTACGACCCGGCGACCGGGGGCATCGCGACCGAGGATGCCCCGCTGTGGGCCGAGCCGCCCGCCCAGTTCCGCACAACGGCGGCGGCGCTCATCGAACTGGAGTCGATCACCCGGGCGGCCAACGGTCTCGTGCTGCGCTTCGGCCACCTCTACGGACCCGGAACTTTTTACGCCCCCGACGGATCCTTCACCGCGCAGGTGCGCGCCGGTAAGGTCCCGCTGGTGGGTGGTGGCGCGTCGACGTTCTCCTTCGTCCACACCCGTGACGCCGCCACCGCGGTTCTCGCCGCGCTGGACAAGCCGGTCACCGGGGCGCTCAACATCGTCGACGACGAGCCGGCCCCCATGTCCGAGTGGCTGGTCGAGTTCGCGAGCCTGCTGGGCGCCCGCAAGCCCAAGAGCATCCCGACCTGGGTCGCGCGCCTTGCTGTCGGCGCGTGGGGGGCCGCCTACATGACTCAACTGCTCGGTGCGTCCAACGAACGCGCCAAGATCGAGCTGGACTGGAAGCCGCGGTACTCGTCGTGGCGCGCCGGCTTCGCGGAGGAACACCGCCGCCTCGGCGCGCTGTGACGATCGACGCGGCGCGGCTGGACACGTTCGAGCCGCACCGTCCGGTACTGATCGGGCTCGCCTACCGGATGCTCGGCAGCATCTGGGACGCCGAGGACATGGTGCAGGACGCGTTCGTCAGATGGTGCGCGATCGACCTGACGACCGTCCGCGAGCCCAAGGCGTTCCTGATCACCGTCGTGTCCCGGCTGTGCCTGGACAAGCTGAAGTCGTCGGGGCACGTGCGTGAGCGCTACGTCGGACCCTGGCTGCCCGAGCCTGTCGTGTCCGACGAGCGTGGACCCGAACAGACCAGTGAACTGCGGGACACGCTCGCCTACGCGACCCTGCACCTGCTGCAGACCCTCACGCCCCCGGAGCGCGCGGTCTTCCTGCTGCGTGAGGCGTTCGTCCTGCCGTACGCCGACATCGCCGACGTGGTGGGCACGACCGAGGCGAACTGCCGACAGCTGCTGTCGCGTGCGCGCAAGAGCCTGCATGCCGCGCGGCCGACCCGGCCCGCGACAGCCGCCGAGCAGCGTGAGCTGCTGGACGGCTTCCTCGCCGCGGTCGAGAGCGGTGATCTCTCGTCGCTGAACTCGCTGCTGAGTGCCGAGGTCGTCGCGTGGAACGACGGCGGCGGCAAGGTCCGCGCTGCGCTGCGACCGGTACGTGGCCGGTCGCAGGTGATCGCCTTCCTGCGCGGCCTACTGGCGAAGTACGGGCTCGGGACGACCGATCGGGTGCTCGTCAACGGGCAGCCCGGTCTGCGCACCGGCAGCAGCGGGATGCGACAGGTCGTCGCTCTCGACTACGCCGCCGACGGGATCCGCGGGATCTTCGTCGTCCTGAATCCCGACAAGCTCGCCCTGCCATGACGCGGCGATCGGCGGTGGACCGGCGCGGCCGCCTCGCGCGCGACGCGCCAGGTCGTGACGGCGAAACAGGGCGCCGCGACGTGATGATCAATGCGATGGGAATCGACGGAAGGTGCGCCGGCAATGACCGAATTCGAGGTACCACCGATGGGGTCGACCTGGGTGTTCGGCGGCGACAGCATCACGCACGGCGTCTATCACACCCATGGCGCCCGGTCCTGGGTCGAGCTGGTCCACGAGCATGTGCGGTGGGAGCTCGACCGGCTCGACGACGTCGTGATCAACTCCGGCGTGTCCGGGTGGACGGCGCCGCAGCTGGTCGCCGACTGGCACCGGCTGGTGGGCCGCTACGAGCCGCAGGTGGTGGGCTATGCCTTCGGCACCAACGACGCGCTGGGGATGGAAGCCGGGCTCGACGGCTTCACTCGCGCCATGACCGAGCTGGTGCAGCGAGCGCTCGCCGCCGGTGCGCAGGTCGTGCTGCAGACCCCGACTCTCGTCACGCGTGGCACCCCCGCACGCTTCGAGCACCTGCCGCACTACGCCGCTGCGATCCGGTCGATCGCCGAGCGCGAGGGGACGGTGCTCGTCGACCACGGGGCCTGCTGGGCCGAGCACTTCGGCGAACTCGAGCCGATCGCGTGGCTCGACGACCACACCCATCCCAATGCGGCCGGCCACCGGGCCATCGCAGATCACCTGCTCGAGACCCTCGGGCTCGGGCCGATGTCGGAGCGTCCCTGACCGATGTCCACTTCGAAGTTTCCCGAAGTGGACATCGAATGGGCGCCGTTCGCACTTGCTCTGACATGAATCTGTTCGACAACCCTGGGAGGAGGGCCGGATGACCGCAGCCGCCGAGGCAGCAAGCGAGCACGGACTGGTCGTCGGAGACGCCGACGACATCCGGCTCGGGGCGGTGCGCGCCCCGCACCTGTCCGTGATCCAGTGGCTGGTCGCGGCCGGCGGCCCACGCGGCGCCCAGTCGGCGTTCGCGTCGTCGATCGCCCTGGCCAGCCCACCCCGGTCGGCCCAGGTCGTGACGGCGCTGGGTATGCCGGCATTGGCCCAGCTCCCGGAATTCCTCGTGCCGCTCGCGCCGCGCCACGACTCGACGGTCGCCGAGAACGTCACCGCGTTGATGGACGCCTTGCCGGACTCGCTCGCGGCCGAGGTGTCCGCCTGGCCCGTGACGTTGCCCGCACCGTGGCGGGCGGCGGTCGACCGGCCGGCCGACTGGCGCGACGACTTCGTGCGGGCCGTCCGGGCGGCCTGGTCGGCGGGGCGTCGCTACTGGGAACGCAGCCGCTTTGCCGTCGACCGTGAGATCACCAGGATCGGCACGGCCGCGATGACCGGTTCGGTGCCCGCCCTGCTCAACTCGCTGCATCCCCGGCTGCACTACCGCGACGGCATGCTGCGCTTCCGCAACAGCTGCCCGACCGCGGTGCCGCTCGACGGCCGCCGTCTGGTCCTCGTCCCGATCCTCGCGCCCGTGCACCACGTCGCCGTGAGCTTCGAACGTTCCGACCTGGCCTACATCGCCTATCCGGTGCTCGGCCAGACCCGGGCCGCCGGCAACGACGAGGACCGCCTCGAGCTGGTGGTCGGGCAGTTGCGGGCCTCGGCGTTGCGGCACCTGGTGCAGCCGCTCACGATGCAGGCGCTCGCCGCCGAGATCCACTGTGCACCGAGTACGGCGACCTACCACTGCGACCTCTTGGAGGCGGCGGCCCTGATCGCGCGCGAGCGGCGCGGATCACTGGTCTGGGTCATGCGGACGCGTGCAGGTGATGCCCTGGTCGACCTGCTGTCGTAGGGCACGGCGCGAACGCACCCGCCGGCCAGACGAGATCGTCGATCGACCGGCGTTCACGGGTCGCGCCCGCTGCACCTTCGCCGGCACCGAACGCGGTCATCGACACGACCGCCCAGTGCGGGGGGACGTCGAATTCGGCCTCGACGCCGTCGCGGTCGAAGGCCCGGAACTGCCTGGCCGACCAGCCCAGCGCCTGCGCCTGGACGACCATGTGCGAAACCGCCTGACCGAGGTCGTACATCGCGAAGTCCGAGTACTCCCACTCGGTGTCCTCGACGCGCACATGACACAGGTTGGCCACGAGCAGCGCCGCGTCGCCGGCCCAGGCTCGTGCGCTCCGGGCAAGATGCGCGGTCAGTCGGCGGTGGGTCGGCTCGCCGCGCAGGGCCGGGATGAACGCCCACGGCTGTGAGTTGCCCGCGGACGGCGCCCACCGGGCCGCCTCGAGCAACGACCTCATCAGCTCCTGCGAACCGGCCCGTCGCGCGTCGAACCGGGACGGACTCACGCGCGCGGCCAGCAACGGGTGCAGCGGCGGAACGGTCGGTGTGGCCACGACCCCGAGTCTGCGATCGTCCGGCCGGCGCGGCACCGCACATTCGAGAACCTTCCAAACGCTGTCGGGTCCGGCCCTTCGAGGCCGGTCGAAGATGTGCGCGGCGATCGACCGATCGATGGTTGGCTGGAACTCATGACGGCTGCATCGACGCTGGACGAGACGCTCATCAGGCTGCACGAGTACGGGCCGGAGTTCGACGGCTGGTTGAGCAACCACGGGCCGATGGCGGTCGAGGCGATGATCCGCCACGGGCGTGCCGACGCCGTCGACCGCTGGACCGATCAGTACGTCAAGCGCCTCGACGAGGGGCCGGGCCCGGCACGTCCGCTGACGGCCGACGAGTTCGACCACGCCATGGGGAATCCGAAACTGGCCGGGGAATGGCTGGCCACCTTCGAGGTGGAACTCGCCGAGTCCGACTGGCCGGATGTTCTCGCGGCCTGGTGGCCGAGGTTGCTGCCGGGCATCGCGGCCGGCGCGACGCACGGGGTGATCCGGACCGGGCACGCCGTCCTCGCGCTGCGCCGGGGGCCGACCGAACCGCGGGTTCGCGAACTCGGGCATGCCCTCGCCTACTGGGCGATGCGCTGGCAGCGCGTCCCGGCCATCGAACCGCGCGGTCGGGCCGACGCCGCGGACGTGCTCGCTCGGCTGCCCACCATCGCGTCCCAGTCCGGCGGGATCCGGCCGCGCCTGGCGCAACTTCTCGACACCACCGGTTTCGTGGAGACCGCCGAGTCGCTGGCGCCGGCCGATCAGGTGCCGCAAGCGCTCACGGACCTCATCGACGCCGTCGTGCTCGGCTATGCCGGCTGGGCCCCGGGCAGCCCGACGATGCTGGTGCACGCGGCGACCGCGCCGAACGCGGTGCTTCGTACCCTGCCCAGCCTGCCGACCCAGCTGTGGCGGGCATCGTTCGCCGCGGCCTGGTCGGCCTCGGCAGCCGTGGTCGCGGCCTACCGGCCGGGGACGGACGCACCCGCGCGTCCGGGCCCGGCGGCCGACGAGGCCTTCCGGACCACCGTCGAGCACGCCAGCGAGCACATGATCAAGTTCGCGGACACCGCCCTCGAGACGTTCGGACGGACCGGCGACGAGCGGGCGCTGGCTGCGATCGGGCAGGCGGTTCGGCTCGGTGCGTAGCTCCGGGTCAGGGGCGCGAGGCACCGTCCCAGCGCAGGGCGTCGAGGGTCGCGATGTCCACCGTCATCGTGATCGTGTGATACGACTCGATCGCACCCAGGATCGCTGCGGCCGGGCCGGCCTTCCACTCCGTGGAGGAGTAGAAGGCGGCTTCCAGCCGGTCCCGCTCCTCGTGCGTGGGGTAGGAGCGGATCAACACGTAGTCGGTCGACCCGTCCTCCGGCGACTCGGACGGCGCCGCGTGCACGACATCGATATCGAAGCGGCGCAGCAGTGGCAGGCTCGCGGTGCGCATCGTCTCGTCGAACGCGGTCAGGCAGCCGGGGTGCAAACGGTAGGTGCGGATCTCGAGCACGGCGGTGGTCATGCCGGGCAGTGCACCAGTCCTGGCGCGAGCGCGCCAGGCGCTGCGAAGTATTTCCAACAGCACATTGCCACCGGGCCCTAGGGTTCGTCACGTGAGTGCGCAACCGCGACCCGATCTCGCTGCCATGTTGCATCGCCTCGCCAAGGAGTTCGGCCGACGCGAGGAGCCGATCCTCGCTGCTCACGACCTGTCGCTGTGGCAGTACATGGTGCTCGACACGCTCGCCTCCGGCCCGGCGGGGACGCAGGCGGGCCTCGCCGCCCGCATCGGTCACGACAAGACACGGCTCATCGGCATCCTCGACGAGCTGCAGGACCTCGGGTTGATCGACCGCTTCCCTGACCCGGACGATCGGCGCAACCGGGTGGTGTCGCTGACCGCCGACGGGAGGCAGCGGTTGTCGGCGTGCCGCCGCGACATCCGGGCGATGGAGCGGCGCGCGCTCACCGCGCTCGACAGCGCAACCCGGGCGGCGTTGGTGTCCGGACTGATCGCCCTCAGCGAGGGCGTTTCGCAGTAATCGCGTGCGCGCGTCAGCTGCCGCGGATGCGTTCGTCGTAGCGCCCTTGCGCCAACTGCACCTCGCCGATGTGCGTCTCGGCCCACTGCTTGATCGCCCGCTGCACCGGCAGGATGCTCTGCCCCAGCGGCGTCAGCTCGTAGGTGACGCGGGGTGGGACGGCAGCGACGACGGTGCGCTCGACCAGCCCGTCGCGCTCGAGCTTGCGCAACGTCTGGGTCAACATCTTCTGGCTCGCGCCGGCAACGATCCGGGCCAGCGCCGCCTGGCGCAGCGGGCCGTCACCGAGCGCGCTGAGCACGAGGGTCGCCCACTTGTCGCTCAAGGTCGCGAGCACGGCGTGCCCCGGGCACTCGCGCAGGTTCGCGTTGTAGACGCTGCGTTCGGCCTCGCGCCGCTGCTGCGCCGTCTGCGTCCCCACCGACGACCTCCCGGGTTCCCTGGGCACCTCGAAGTGCCGTCTTCTGCAGGCGTCGCGCACCGGCGACGATCTTGGCCATGAAGGCAGTCACCGTACGCCACTTCGGCGCCCCCGATGTCCTAGAGTTCGACGATCTGCCGGTGCCCGGTGTTCCCGATGAGCACGTCCGGATCCGGGTCGTCGCCTCGTGTGTCAACCCGATCGACCTGTCCGTCCGCGCCGGCCGTCTCACGGCGGCCGGACTGATGACCGCGCAGGCGGTGCTCGGTCTCGGCTGGGACGTCAGCGGTGTGGTCGACGCGGTAGGCGCGCGCAGCGACCGGTTCGAGGTGGGCCGCCGCGTGATCGGCCTGCGCGACCTGCTGTTCGCCGGTGGCGCTCACGCGGAATACGTCACGCTGCACGAGTCTGCGGTCGCACCGGCGCCGGCGTCGGTGAGCGCCGAACTCGCCGCCACGATCCCGCTCAACGCGTTGACCGCGGATCGCGCGCTCGCCCTCACCGGCCTCCGCCGCGGAGACACCCTGCTGGTCACCGGCGCAGCCGGTGCCGTCGGCGGCTTCGTCGTGGAACTCGCTGCGCGGCAGGGAATCCGCACACTCGCGTATACCCGGCCCGGCAGCGCGGAGGCGATCCCCGGCGCAGGCGTGGAGGCGCTTGCCGTCGACTCGGCCGGGCTCGGCGCCGCGACGCGTGAGATCGTCCCCGGCGGCGTCGACGCGGTCGTCGACGCCGCAGTGATGGGCATCGGCGCGCACGAGGCGCTGCGGGGCGAAGGCACCTTCGTCGCTCTGGTCGCGCCGTTCGCGCCGCCACCCATTCGCGCCACCCGGGTCGTGGTGCAGGAGGTGTTTGCCGACGGAGCTCGGCTCGCCGATCTGGCGGCGCTGGTCGACGCCGGGCAGCTCACGCCCCGCGTGGCAGAGACGCTGCCGCTCGCGCAGGCGCGTCGCGCCCATGAGCTCGCCGAGAGCGGCGGGCTGCGCGGCAAGGTCGTGCTGACCCCGTAGGCGGCCGCTCACAGCCCACGAGATATTTCGTACGCAGGTGCCTATCATCTAATTATGTGGATGATCGGACGTATGGACCCAGTCGCAGATCTCTTGATCCCGTACCACCGTGCGCTCGGCGACGCCGATGCCCACGTCGCAATGGTCGATCGTGACCGATGGGCCGCGCCGACGCCCTGCGAGCGGTGGGACGTCGCTGCGCTGGTGACCCACATGATCGGGCAGAACCACGGTTTCGCGCGCGCGGTTGCGTCCGGTGACGCCCCCGCCAGCGCCTACCTCGTCGCCATGCCCGGCGTCGACGACGCACCCGCCCGGTGGCGGCGCTCCGCGGCGCAGCTGCGGCAGGCGTTCGCCGATGCCAAGGGCGGGTCGCTGGTGCGTCTCGTCGAGATCGATCCCAGGGCACCGGTCACGGTCGAGCGGGCGCTGCGCATGCAGCTGCTCGACACCGTGGTGCACACCTGGGATCTGGCGAGCGCCCTCGGGGTCTACTACCGCCCGGACCCCGAGCTGGTCGAGATCGTCGCGGGCATCGCCGACCGCGTGCCGTCGGGCGCGGCGCGGACGAAGCCGGGCGCCGCCTTCGCGCCCACGCGGTCGCCGGACACCGATGATCTCTGGCTGACCGCGCTCGCCCTGCTCGGTCGCGACGCGAGGGCGCCGCTGCCGGCCCGCGTCGAGACGCCCTGAGCGGACGCGTGTGCAATCGTGTGGCGGTGCCGGCCGTGCAACGCCCTACCTCTCCCGGTTACGAGCGCTCCAAGGGTTCGCCGCGGGGCGAGGCCCGTCGTCGCGAGCTGCTGCAGAGCGTGACCGACGATCTGGCGGCCAACGGCCTGGTGGGCTTCTCGCTGCGCCGTGCGGCCCACGCGGCCGGGACAACACACAAGGTGCTGCTCTATCACTTCGACAGCGCCGAGGATCTGCTCACCCAGGCGGTGCTCGCGCTGCGCACGCGACGGATCGAACGCGGTCTCGACGCCGTCCGGTCGCTGCCGTCGAGCTCGTTCGCCGATCGGGTGCGGGCCCTGTGGCCCGTGCTGACCGGACCGGAGTCCTGGGTACTCGATCAAGCGGTGGGGCTGGCGATGTACGACAGCGCCAACTACGCCCTGCTCGCCCGCTCGGCCTCCGCGGAGTACCTGCCCCGACTCGTCGAGCTCTGCCCGCCGTCGTGGCCGGACGAGCGCAAGCTCGAGATGTCCGAGCTGGTTCTGGGCGCGTTGCGCGGCTTCCTGCTCGAGTTGCGCACCAGCCACGACGAGGCGGGGATCGAGGCGGGGTTCCGGGCACTGCAGCGAGCGCTCGACCGTGAGGAGACCGCGGCGGAGCACCGGCTCGACACCAAGTGAACCGTCTGGTTCACTTGGTGTCATGAGCGCACTGCACGCGGATCCACTCGGTCGGTCCACGAGGCCGGTGCGGGAGCAGGTGCGGTTCGCGAGCGGTCGCGACGAGTGCGCCGCTTGGCTCTATCGCGGCACGAATGGCGCCTGCGTCGTGATGGCCGGCGGGTTCGGCGTCCCCAAGGAGCCCGGCACCGACCGGTTCGCAGCAGCGTTCCACCGCGCCGGCTTCACGGTGCTCGCGTTCGACTACCGCCGCCTCGGCGAGAGCGGCGGGCGGCCCCGCCTGGTGCAGCGGGTGCGCGCCCAGCTCGCCGACTGGCGGGCGGCCGTGGCCTTCGCCGCGGCGCTGCCC
>DATBTJ010000093.1:0-4584 GCA_036559305.1 Jatrophihabitans sp. | reverse complement strand
CCGCGACACCCGGACAACTCGGGAGACGGGGGCGGCGGGCGTGGAGATTTAGATAAGGCAGTTATATAGTTGGATTATGGGACGGATCCAGGACGACACCGCGGACCTCGCGGACGTGATCGACCGACTGACGATGTGGCTGCGGCGGCAGGTGCCGACGGCGGTCAGTTCGAGCACCATCACCACGCTGGACTCGCTGGCCGCGAACGGCCCGTCGCGCATCTCCGACCTCGCCGAGCGCGAGGCGATCAGCCAGCCCGGCATGACCAGCCTGGTCAACCGGCTCGAGGCGGCCGGGCAGGCCGAACGCGTGTCCGACCCGACCGACGGCCGCGCCGCGCTGGTGCGCATCACCGATGCGGGACTAGCCCTGCTCACCCAGCGCCACGCCGCCCGCGCCCTGGTGCTCGGACGCGAACTCGATCGTCTCGACGACACCGAGCGGGCCGCGCTCACCGCCGCCGTCCCCGCACTACGCCGACTGATCACGATGAGAGAGAGCGCCTCGCTTTGAGTTCCCACACCCCCGTCCAGTCACCGTTCAAGCAGCCGAAGGCGGTCTGGGCCGTCGCCTTCGCCTGCGTCATCAGCTTCATGGGCATCGGGCTGGTCGACCCGATCCTCGCCTCGCTGAGCTCGCAGCTGCACGCGACGCCCAGCCAGGTCGAGCTGCTGTTCACCAGCTACCTCGTCGTCACGGCCGTGGCCATGCTCGTCACCGGCTGGGTGTCCAGCCGGATCGGCGCCAAGCGCACGCTGATCACCGGTCTCGTCCTGATCGTCGTCTTCGCGGCACTGGCCGGCTCGTCGGGCAGCATCGGCGGCATCGTCGGGTTCCGCGCCGGCTGGGGCCTGGGTAACGCGCTGTTCATCGCCACCTCGCTCGCGGTCATCGTGCGCTCGGCGAGCGGTGGCTTCGCCGGGGCGATCATCTTGTACGAGACGGCGCTCGGTGTCGGCATCGCGATGGGCCCGCTGCTCGGTGGCGAGCTCGGCTCGATCAGCTGGCGCGGCCCGTTCTACGGCGTCTCGGTGCTGATGGCCATCGCGCTGATCGCGACGCTCGTGCTGCTGCCCAAGACCCCGCCGTCCGGGCATCGCGAGAAGCTCAGCGAGCCGCTCAAGGCGCTCAGGCACCGCACGCTGGCCACCACCAGCGGTGTCGGCCTGCTCTACAACTGGGCCTTCTTCACCCTGCTCGGCTACTCGCCGTTCCTCATGCAGCCGATCTCACCGCAGCAACTCGGCCTGGTGTTCTGCGGCTGGGGCGTGCTAGTCGCGGTCTTCGCGGTCTGGGGTGCGCCGTGGCTCAAGGCCCGCTTCGGCACTGCCCGCACGCTCTACGGCAACTTCGTGCTGATGGGCATCGACCTCGCCGTCATCGGCATCTGGCCGCACTCGAAGGCCACGGTCATCGCGGCCGTCATCGTCGCCGGTGCCTTCATCGGCGTGAACAACACGCTGGTCACCACCGCGGTCATGAGCGTCGCCCCGGTCGAGCGGTCGGTGGCGTCGGCGACCTACGGCTTCGTGCGCTTCATCGGTGGCGGCCTCGCCCCGTTCGCAGCGGGCAAGCTCGTCGAGCACTACAACGCGCACGTCCCGTTCGTCATCGGCGCGGCCACCGTGGTGCTCGCCGCGGTGCTGCTCTCGACCGTGCACCGCGCGCTCGCCGCAGCCGACAACGGCGCGATCGCCCAGCCCGAGGTCGACGAGCTCGACAGCGTCGAGCGCGAGGAGGAGCTGCCGGTCGGCGCCGTGCTCGGCAACGAGAACTAGTCGCGCGGCGGCGTCACGCGCGCCGGTACACCCGCCACGCGGCGACGATCAGCGGCAGCTGCATAGGCAGGCGCAGCAGCGTGCCCAGCTGCACCGGCCGGCTGTTGCCGCGCTGCGCGTCGACGGCCATCTGGACGTTTCCCGGCAGCACCCCGACGAACAACCCGGCGGCGGCCAGCCCGCCGACGCGCCGCAGCGGCGGCACGGCGAGCGCCACGGCGACGCCGACCTCGGCGGCGCCCGAGCCGTAGGTCCACACCCGCGGCGACCCGGGCAGGTGCGCCGGGATCATCGCGTCGTAGATCTTCGGCATCAGGAAGTGGGAGGTCCCGGCCCCGGCGAGCAGCACGGCGAGAGCGCGGGCGGTCGACCGTCCGCTGCGCTGCGACTGCCCTCTCATGGACAACACTGTGACAGGGAGAGCGGGTCGCCGCGCGCTGATACGCATTGCCGGCAGGCCGAGGACGGTTATTCGCTCACGCCGTCCTCACCGACGAAGCGTTCCATGCGTCTGTCAGGAACCAGCCACATGATCGCGACTGCGGTGAACAGGCCGATGCCCACCCAGACATTGACCGCCGCGGCGGCGATGCCGACCACGTAGACCACCGGCGACACCCTGCCTTTGACGTCTGTGCCCAGTGCGCGTCGCAGCGGGGAATCCGGGCCCTCGGCCGCTGTGGCCGCGGTCTGCAGGACGAAGTAGGCGATGGCGGCAGCCAGCAGGTTCACGCCGTAGGTCATGACCGGCGTGCGGGCGAAGTGCGACTGGTCCATCCAGGCCGTGCTGAACGGGACCAGCGAGAGCCAGAAGAGCAGGTGCAGGTTGGCCCACAGCGTCCTGCCGTCCACCCGCCGGATCAGCTGGAACATGTGGTGATGGTTGTTCCAGTAGATGCCGATGTAGACGAAGCTGAGCAGGTAGGTCAGCAGGCTCCGTCCCGTGGTGGTCACCGCGTCGTGCAGGGTGTTTCCCTCCGGAACCTTCAGCTCCAGCACCATGATCGTGATGATGACGGCGAGCACGCCGTCGCTGAACGCCTCGAGCCGGTCGGTCTTCACGCCGCGACTGTGCCACGCTCCGGGGGTGATGGTTCATCTCATCGACGGCACGTATGAGATCTTCCGGCAGTACTATGCGCCGCGACCAGGGCATCTGGACGGTGACGGCATCGAGATCGGCGCGACCCGTGGTGTCGTCCAGTCGGTCTTCACGATGCTGCAGGACGGCGCCACGCACGTCGGCGTCGCGACCGACCACGTGATCGAATCGTTCCGCAACGACCTGTGGCCGCCCTACAAGTCGAGCGCCGGCATGGACCCGCTGTTGCTGGCGCAGTTCGACTGGCTGGAGGATGCGCTGCGCGCACTCGGGGTGACGGTTTGGCCGATGATCGACGTCGAGGCCGACGACGGGCTGGCCAGCGCCGCGGCCGTCGCCGGGGCCGATCCGCGGGTCGAGCAGGTGATCATCTGCACGCCCGACAAGGACCTCGGGCAGTGTGTCGGGGGCAAGGTCGTCCAGCTGGATCGGCGTCAGGACAAGCTGATCGACGCGGACGGCGTCGTCGAGAAGTTCGGTGTCGCAGCCGAGTCGATCCCCGACTGGCTGGCCCTCGTCGGTGACAGTGCCGACGGCTTCCCGGGCCTGCCGGGGTTCGGCGCGAAGTCGGTCGCGGCCCTGCTCGCCCGGTACCGGCATCTGGAGGACATTCCGGCGGCCGCAGACGACTGGGACGTCACGGTGCGTGGCGCGGCCAAGTTGGCCGCCACGCTGGTCGACGGGCGCGCGGACGCCGATCTGTTCAAAGTCCTCGCCACCCTGCGCAGGGACGCCGACGTCGGCACGGTCGACGACTGGCGCTGGACCGGCCCGACCGACGACTTCCCCGCCTGGTGCGAACGCTTCGGCCGGCCGCGGCTCGCCAAAGACGCCCTCACCCTGGCGGCAACCCGGCAAACCTGACGGCGTTGATACGCTCGCGCCGAGCATCATGATCCCCGCGGAGGTAGCCCGTGGCGCTTCGGCGCAAAGGTGCCCGCGGTGCTCGCGGGCACGACTTGTTCCCCGGCTTCACCGACATCGTCGAGATCGGGGTCGGCAGCCTTGCGGTCGTCTTCCGCGCCCGTGAGCAGGGCACCAATCGTCAGGTCGCGCTCAAGCTGCTGAACGTGCGGGACGCCTCGCCGCAGTCGATCGAGTCCTTCGAGCGCGAGTCGATCGCGCTCGGTGCGCTGAGCTCGCACCCCAACATCGTCACGCTGTACCGCACGTTCCGGACGTCGGACGGCCGTCCGGTGCTGGTCCTGGAGCTGTGCACCGGCGCGGTCGCCGATCGCCTCCACAGCGGGGCCGGCGTGCCGGTGACCGAGGCGGTCTCGATCGGCATCAAGATCGCCGGCGCGCTCGAGACCGCGCACCGTGCCGGGATCCTGCACCGCGACGTGAAGCCGCAGAACATCCTGGTGACCGAGTTCGGCGAGCCGGCCCTGGCCGACTTCGGCGTCGCCATGCTGCAGTCGGCGACCCAGACCACTGCCGGGCTGTTCGACTTCACCACCCTGCACGCCGCCCCGGAGCTGCTCGAGGGCGGCGGGACGTCGGCGGCCACCGACGTCTACGAGCTCGCCTCGTCGCTGTACCAGCTGATCGCGGGCAGGTCGGCCTTTCGCGCCTACGAGGGGGAGTCGCCGGCGTCGGTGATCCTTCGGATCCTGCGGGACCCGGTACACCCGCTGTCCGGGGTGGACGTGCCGGTCGAGCTCTCCGATCTGCTGATCCGGGCGATGTCCAAGCAGATGGAC
>DATBTJ010000092.1:0-21773 GCA_036559305.1 Jatrophihabitans sp. | reverse complement strand
CACCTGCACGCCGACGACCCGGTCCGATTCGCGGACGAATCCGGTGACCCGCGTCGAGGCACGCACCACGGCCCCGTAGCGGGCCGCCGTACGGGCGACGGTCAGCGTGTGCCGGGCGTCGTCGGCCTGCGCGTCGTAGTAGCGCACCGCGCCGACGAGCGCGTCGGCGCGAAGGCCCGGGAAGGTCCGCAGCGCGGCGCGCCGCGAGAGGTGCTTCTGACCGGGCAGGCTGCTGTGCCCGCCCATCGTGTCGTAGAGCGTGAGCCCGGCCGCGACGTAGGGACGTTCCCAGAGTCGATGGGTCAGCGGGTAGAGGAACGGCACCGGCTTGACCAGGTGCGGCGCGAGCCGGGTGGTCATCAGCTCACGCTCGCGCAGCGCCTCGCGCACCAGGCCGAACTCGAGCTGCTCGAGGTAGCGCAGCCCGCCGTGGAACAGCTTGGACGACCGGCTCGAGGTTCCGGAGGCGAAGTCGCGTGCGTCCACGAGCGCGACCGACAGCCCTCGCGTGGCGGCGTCCAGAGCCGCTCCGGCGCCGACGACCCCGGCGCCGATGACGACGACGTCGAACTCGTCCGTTCCCAGCCGGTGCCAAGCGGCCTCCCGATAGGCGGTGTCGAGCCGGGAGGCCGCACCGCCCTTGGGCATGGTGGGGTTGTCCACGAATGCGACGCTACTGCAATGAGCTCGGTAGTCGCCGCGATCGATCAGGGCACCACCTCGACCCGCTGCATCCTGTTCGACCACGACGCGCGGATCGTGGCGAGTGAGCAGGTCGAACATCGACAGATCCTGCCGAAACGCGGGTGGGTCGAGCACGACGCGAGCGAGATCTGGACGAACACCCGTCGTGTGCTCGGTGGCGCCATCGCCCGCGCCGAGGTGAAGAGCAGCGACATCGCGGCCATCGGCATCACCAACCAGCGCGAGACCGCGGTCGTGTGGGACCGCAGCACCGGCGAACCGGTCGGCCCGGCGATCGTCTGGCAGGACACCCGGACCCAGGCGATCTGCGACGAGCTCGGCGGTCTCGGCGGCGGCGCCGAGCGCTACCGCGAGCGCACCGGGTTGCCGCTCGCCACCTACTTCGCCGGCCCGAAGGTGCGCTGGATCCTCGACAACGTCGAGGGTGCGCGAGCCCGCGCCGAGAGTGGCGAGCTGGCCTGCGGGACGATCGACAGCTGGCTGGTCTGGAACCTGTCCGGCGGCGCGGACGGCGGTATCCACGTCACCGACGCCACCAACGCCAGCCGCACGCTGCTGATGGATCTCGAGCGCCTGCAGTGGATCCCCGAGATCGCCGACGAGATGGGCGTGCCGCTCGCGATGCTGCCGGAGATCCGTTCGTCGTCGGAGGTGTATGCCAAGGCGCGCGAGCGCGGCGCCCTGGGCGGGGTGCCGATCGCCGGCATCCTCGGTGACCAGCAGGCGGCGATGTTCGGGCAGGCGTGTCTCGAGCGGGGCGAGGCCAAGAACACCTACGGCACCGGCAACTTCTTGTTGCTCAACACCGGCACCGAGAAGGTGATGAGCAACAACGGGCTGCTGACCACCGTCTGTTACACGCTGCCGGGCGAGGACACCGTGTACGCGTTGGAAGGTTCGATCGCGGTCACCGGGTCGCTGGTGCAGTGGCTGCGCGACAACCTGCGCATGATCGACGACGCGTCCGAGATCGAGGCGCTGGCGCGCACGGTCGACGACAACGGCGGCGCGTTCATCGTCCCGGCGTTCTCGGGTCTGTTCGCGCCGCACTGGCGCTCGGATGCCCGCGGCGTGATCGCCGGGCTGACCCGTTTCGTCGAGCGCGGTCACCTGGCCCGCGCGGCGCTCGAGGCGACCGCGTTCCAGACCCGCGAGGTGGTCGAGGCGATGAATGCCGATTCCGGCGTGCCGCTGCGCTCGCTGAAGGTGGACGGCGGGATGGTCGTCAACGAGCTGCTGATGCAGTTCCAGGCCGACATCCTCGACGTGCCGGTGGTCCGTCCGGTGATCGCCGAGACGACCGCGCTCGGCGCCGCCTACGCCGCCGGTCTCGCCGTCGGGTTCTGGTCGTCGACCGACGAGATCCGTTCGAACTGGGCCGCCGACAAGCAGTGGGACCCGCAGCTCGGTGCGGACGAGCGCGAGGCGCTCTACGCGGACTGGAAGAAGGCCGTCACCCGCACCTTCGATTGGGCGTAATCTTGTAATCATGTCGACCAGCAGCGCGTCCGTCGCCACCGACCGTCCCGGCCGCTATGCCAAGCAGCTGGCCAGCCACCTGTCCCGCCGCACCGAGACCGGATGGGACGAGACCGCCGGGCGCGGATGGGTGACGCTCGGCACCGGCCGGGCCGAACTGGTCGCGGCCGACGGCTCGTTGGACCTGAGCATCGAGGCGGACGAGGCGGACCTCGCCCGCTTCGAGGACGTCCTGGGCCGGCACCTCGTCCGGTTCGGCACGAAGGACGAGCTGATCGTGCAGTGGACGCGCGGCGACGGCACGCCCGGGTCGACCTACCGGCACGACCCGGACGATGCCGCCGCCACGTCTTAGAACGTGACGGTGGTTTCGCCGATCCCGAATGCCGGGTTGTTGGCGACGACCGAGGTGCTCAGCGCCTTGTCGACCGCGCGGGTGAGCACGCCGGTGAGCTTGACCGGGTAGCCGCCGTAGGACACCTTGCCGGGACCGCCGCTGCCGGACTGCGGGTCGCCCAGGATGAACACGTCGATGTTGCCGTGGCCGGTGACGTCGGCGTTCGCCTTGTGCGTCGCGGTGTCCATGACGATGTGCGTGACGGTGATCCAGTGGCCGTTCTTGCTGTACTTGAAACCGCCGTCGAGCTTGGTCCTGTAGTTGGGCCCCGTCACGGTGCCACCCGTGATCGGGAACTTCAGGGTGCCGTTGCGCAGCGTCGCCTTGCCGAGCGGCGCGAAGGCGATGCCGTGCCCGCGCACCGCCTTGAGCGTCTTGCTGTTCAGCGCGATCTGCACGTTGCCGCCGGTGATCTTCGCGGCGGGGGTCGCTGCCGACGCCGGTACGGCACCGATCGCGGTGGTGCTGACGGCTGCCGCCGCGACGAGCGCAAGCGTGCGGGCACGAGTGTTCACGAGGAACTCCAAGGGGGGGTTGGCGACGCCGACTGGGGCGACAGCGTCTTAACGCAGATCACACCACGCCGGGATCGTCAGCGCTACCGGCGGGAAACATTCCCCGCCTGCCGCGGTTGTTCGTGAGGTGAGCCTGCTTCCCGCCCTGCCCGTGTCCGTGCTCGATCTGGTGCCGGTCGGCGAGGGGGTCGACCCGGCCGATTCGGTGGCGGCAAGCATCGCGCACGCCCAGCGCGCCGACGAGCTGGGCTTCAGCCGCTACTGGCTCGCCGAGCACCACAACATGCCCGGCATCGCGAGCTCCGCGCCCGTGGTGATGATCGCGGCGATCGCCGCGGCGACCGAGCGGATCCGGGTCGGCTCCGGTGGGGTGATGCTGCCCAACCACCCGCCACTGGTGGTGGCCGAGCAGTTCGGCACCCTCGCCGCGCTGTACCCGGGACGCATCGACCTGGGGCTGGGACGTGCGCCGGGGACCGATCCTTTCACCGCCCAGGCGCTGCGCCGCGATGCCACCCCGAGCGCCGACGACTTCCCCGACCAGCTCGGCGAGCTGGGGTGCTTCCTCACCGGCGAGTGGCCCGAGGGGCACCCGTACGCGCGCATCACTGCGGTGCCGCACGCCGCCGAGCCGCCGGTGATCTGGTTGCTCGGCTCCTCGCTCTACAGCGCGGAGCTGGCGGGCCTGCTGGGCATGCCGTTCGCCTTCGCCCACCACTTCAGCGCCGCCAACACGCTGCCGGCGCTGGCGCGCTACCGCGACTCGTTCCGTCCCGCCGGCCGGCTGGACGCGCCGCACGCCATGGTCACCGTCAACGTCATCTGCGCGCCGACCGACGCCGAGGCGGAGCGGATCGCGCTGCCGTCCGCCCTGTCGTTCCTGCGGTTGCGGCAGGGCCGGCCGGGCAAGCTGCCCTCGCCGGAGGCCGCCGCCGCGCACCCGTGGACGGACGTCGAGCAGGACTTCGTGGCCTCCCGCCGCCACGGCCAGGCGATCGGCGGCCCGCAGACCGTCGAGAAGGAACTGGCCGAGGTGCTCGAGGCCACCAAGGCCGACGAACTGATGATCACGACGCTGGTGCACGACCCGGCGGACCGGCTGCGCTCGACCGAACTGGTGCGCGAGCTGATCCCGTCCTGAGCGGTGCGCAACGCGGCAACGCCCGCGATACGTCAGGATGGCATGGTGCGCCTCGTCCCGACCGTCGTCGGCTGTCTGACTGCGCTGGTCGTTGCGGGAGCGTGCACGTCGGCGGCAGCGCCCGATGCGCCGTCGCGGCATCCGAGGGCGGGGAGAGTCATGTCCACGCCACCCGCAAACCCCTCGTCCTCCTCGACCGCGCCCGCGCGACGGTCGTCCGCGAACCGGTCGGCCGCGACGACGTCGTCGCTGCCGTCACGGACCGCCGCCCCGCACAGCGTCGGCCTGGCCCGACGGGTGTTCGACTCGATGAGCCTGGCCCAGCGGGTGGGCCAGCTGCTGATGGTCGACTGCCCGAGTTCGGGGGTGTCCGCCAGTACCCAGGTAGCCGTCACGCGCTGGCATGCCGGCTCGGTGATCCTGGACGGCAACAGCTCGCTCGGCGTCGGCCGCACCCGGATCATCACGAGGCGGCTGCAGAGCCTGGCGCCGTCGCGAGTGCGGCTGTTCATCGCGACCGATCAGGAGGGCGGGTACGTGCAGCGGCTGCGCGGGCCGGGCTTCGAGACGATCCCGAGCGCGGTGCAGCAGGGCGCGGAGCCGGCGTCGGTCGTCTATGCGGACTGGACGAGGTGGGGCGCGGCATTGCGCGCGGCCGGGGTGAACGTCGATCTCGCCCCGGTGTTCGACACGGTCCCGCCCGGCAACCGGCCGAACCCGCCGATCGGCGACCTGGACCGTGAGTACGGCCGCACGCCGGCGGCCGTCGCGAGCCACGGCGTCGCCGCCGCCCGCGGCCTCGCCGCCGCCGGGATCGCGCCGACCGCCAAACACTTCCCCGGCCTCGGCCGGGTCACCGGCAACACCGACACGGCCCGCGGCGTGACCGACACCGTCACGACCCGGCACGACCCGTACCTGCACCCGTTCAGGGCGGCCGTCGGCGCGCACGTGCCGTTCGTGATGGTCTCGACGGCCGACTACGCGCGCATCGACCCGCACACGCCCGCGATCTTCTCCCGGACGATCGTCACGGACATGCTGCGCGGCGAGCTGGGCTTCCACGGAGTGATCATCACCGACGACATCGGCGCCGCCCGGCAGGTCGCGAGCGTTGCCCCGGGCCTGCGCGCGGTGCGCTTCATCGAGGCCGGCGGCACCATGGTGCTGACCGTCGCGCCGGGCACGGTGGCGCCGATGGCGGCGCAGCTGCTGGCCCGCGCGCGCTCCGACGCCGGGTTCCGCAAGCTGGTGGACGCCGCCGCCCTGGTCGTGCTCAGGACGAAGCAGGCGCACGGGCTGCTGCGCGCTTGACGCCGGCTCTCGCCCGTCCGGACGGGGCCTACTCGACGACCAGCGACACCGCGACCAGCGGCGACGCACCGGCCGACGGCCGCCCGGGCGCGCCGACCAGCTGCCAGTAGGCGATGGCCGAGCCGGGCAGCTCCGGCGCCTCGAGCTCGACGACGACATCGGTGTGGTCACCGGGCGCCAGGTCGGCGACCGGGGCGTCCGGTGGGCTGCCGATCAGGCGCCTGCCGGCGTAGGCGCCCATCCGGCGCAGTCGACGGCCGGTCCAGCGCACCGCACCGCTGTTGACCAGCGTGATCCGCGCCTGCAGCCGCGCGCTGCGGTTCACCAGCAGCCCGGCCGGCGGGTCGACGCCCAGGACGGTCGCGGCGTCGGGGGCGTCCCCGGCCGGTACTGCGCGCAGCTGGTGGGCCTGCGCCTCGGCGTAGATCGAGAGCAACAGCCCGTCCGAACCGAGTTCGTGGTCGAACCACTCGACCAGCTGCCGGCTGGGTCTGGCCTTGCCGTTCTCGACCTGCGAGATGGTGCTGCGGCGCCACGTACCGCGGTCCTCCAACTCACGCAGCGACACCCCGGCCGCGCCGCGCATCCGCCGCATCGTCGAGCCGAGCTCGGACCACAACGTCTGCGCCTCGAATCCCCCCATACCCGGATAACGCACAACCGGAGCCGCCGTTACGCCATCAGCTCGGCATACCCGGGCTTGATGACGTCGTTGATCAGCGTCAGCCGCTCGTCGAAGGAGATGAATGCGCTCTTCATCGCGTTCACCGTGAACCACTGCAGATCGGCCCAGTCGTAGCCGAACGCCTCGACGAGCAGCAGCATCTCGCGGGTCATCGACGTGGCGCTCATCAGCCGGTTGTCGGTGTTCACGGTGACCCGGAAGTGCGCCGCGCGCAGCTCCCCGATCGGGTGCTCGGCGATCGACGGCGCCGCCCCGGTCTGCACGTTCGAGGACGGGCACATCTCCAGCGGGATCCGCTTGTCACGGACGTACTGGGCAAGCCGGCCGAACGTCCCGTCGTTGTCGATGTCGTCGACGATGCGCACCCCGTGGCCGAGCCGGTCGGTGCCGCACCACTGGATCGCCTCCCAGATCGAGGGCAGCCCGAACGCCTCGCCGGCGTGGATGGTGAAGTGGAAGTTCTCCCGGCGCAGGTACTCGAAGGCGTCCAGGTGCCGGGTGGGTGGGAACCCGGCCTCGGCGCCGGCGATGTCGAACCCGACGACGCCGCGGTCGCGGTAGGCGACGGCGAGCTCGGCGATCTCGCGCGAGCGCGCCGCGTGCCGCATCGCCGTCGCGATCGCACCGATCCGGATCCGGTGCCCGGCCGCGGCCGCCCGCGCCTCGCCCTCGCGGAACCCGGCGAGCACGGCGTCGACGACCTGCGCCAGGCTGAGCCCGTTCTCGGTGTGCTGTTCCGGCGCCCAGCGCACCTCGGCGTAGACGACCCCGTCGGCCGCGAGATCCTCGGCCGCCTCGCGGGCCACCCGGGTGAGCCCGTCGACGGTCTGCATCACGGCGACGGTGTGCACGAACGTCTCGAGGTAGCGCTCCAGCGACCCCGAACTGGACGCCTCGCGGAACCATTGCGACAGGCCCGCCTCGTCCGTGGCCGGCAACTCGTGCCCGATCGCGCGGGAGAGCTCGAGCACCGTCGCCGGGCGGACACCACCGTCCAGGTGGTCGTGCAGGAGCACCTTCGGGGCGCGGCGGATCGAGTCCTCGTCGAGCGGTGTGGGCATACCACCCACGCTAGCGACAGCGGCTAGCTCAGTGCGTCGAGGATCAGCGGGACGGGCTCGTGGACCGCGCCGACCTCGGCGGCGCCCTCGAGCGCGTCGAGCGCGCGGTCGAACAGCGCCGGGTCGTCGGCGTGCAGTTCGAACAGCGGCTCGCCCTCGCGAACGGTGTCACCGGGCTTGGCGAGCATGACCACGCCCGCCCCGAACGACACCGGATCCTCCTTGCGCGCCCGGCCGGCGCCGAGGCGCCACGCGGCCGTCCCGACGGCGAGCGCGTCGAGCCGGGTCAGCACGCCGGACGCCGGAGCGGCCACGACGTGCGCCTCGCGCGCCGTCGGCAGCGGGGCGGACGGGTCGCCGCCCTGGGCCGTGATCATGCGCCGCCACACGTCCATCGCCCGGCCGTCGGCCAACGCGTCGGCCGGATCGACATCGATGCCGGCCGCGTCGAGCATCTCGCGGGCGAGCGCCAGGGTCAGCTCGACGACATCGGACGGGCCGCCGCCCGCGAGCACTTCGACCGACTCGGCGACCTCGAGGGCATTGCCGGCGGTCCGTCCGAGCGGGGTGTTCATGTCCGTGATCAGCGCCCGGGTGTCGACACCGTTGGCCCGGCCGATCGCCACCATCGTCGCGGCGAGCTCGCGCGCCCGCTCCGGGGTCTTCATGAACGCGCCGGTGCCGACCTTCACGTCGAGCACCAGCGCGTGCGAGCCCTCGGCGATCTTCTTGCTCATGATCGAGCTCGCGATCAGCGGGATCGACTCGACCGTGCCGGTCACGTCGCGCAGCGCGTACAGCTTGCGATCGGCCGGGGCGAGCTCGTCGCCCGCGGCGCACACCACGGCGCCGACCTCGTTGAGCTGGCGCACGAAGTCGGCGTTGGACACCGAGGCGCGCCAGCCCGGAATCGCCTCGAGCTTGTCCAGGGTGCCGCCGGTGTGTCCCAGCCCGCGGCCGGACAGCTGCGGGACGGCTGCTCCGCAGGCCGCGACGAGCGGCGCGAGCGGCAGGGTGATCTTGTCGCCGACGCCGCCGGTGGAGTGCTTGTCGGTGGTGGGACGGGAGACCGCCGAGAGGTCGAGCCGCTCCCCCGAGTCGATCATCGCCGCCGTCCAGCGGGCGAGTTCAGCTTCGGACAGGCCGTTGAGCAGCACGGCCATCGCCAGCGCCGACATCTGCTCGTCCGCGACCACGCCGCGGGTGTAGGCGTCGATGACCCACTCGATCTGCGCGTCGCTGAGTCGATGACCGTCGCGCTTGGCGACGATCACGTCGACGGCAGAGAACCGCTCAGCCATGTCCTACCTCCTCAGCAGCAGCCGCGCGTCCGGAGGAGTCAGCCGAGATGTTCCCGGCCGAAGGCGAGCGGCAGCACCTCGAGCATCGTGATCGGGCCCTCGGCGGTGTCGACCAGCAGGTCGGGGCCGCCGTGTTCCCACAGCAGCTGCCGGCAGCGCCCGCAGGGCATCAGCACCGAGCCGTGGAAGTCGACGCACGCGAAGGCGACCAGCGAGCCGCCGCCGGTGGCGTGCAGCGACGACACCAGCCCGCACTCGGCGCACAGCCCGACGCCGTAGGAGGCGTTCTCGACGTTGCAGCCGACGACGATCCGGCCGTCGTCGACCAGCGCCGCGGCGCCGACCGGGAATTGCGAATACGGCGCATAGGCGTTGCCCATGGCTTCCAGTGCGGCCCGGCGCAGCGCCGGCCAATCGATCTCGCGCGTCATGTCTGGCTATCCCTTCACGTACGGCTCGCCGTCGGCAGCGGGGGCCTGCACCCGTCCGACGAAGCCTGCCACGGCGATCACAGTCACCACGTAGGGGGCCATGCTCAGGAACGCCGACGGGATGGTGACCGGCGGCGTGACAGCGGTGACCAGGGTCTGCAACTCGTCGGTGAACCCGAACAGCAGCGCCGCCGCGATGGCCCCGCGCGGGCTCCATCGACCGAAGATCACCGCGGCCAGCGCGATGAAGCCCTTGCCCGAGGAGATGTTGGCGTTGAACGCCCCTGACCCGCCGACGGTGAGCGCCGCCCCGGCCAGACCGGCGATCAGGCCGCCGATGATCACGTTGCGGTAGCGGGTGCCGCGCACCTTGATGCCGACGGTGTCCGCGGCCCGCGGGTGCTCGCCGACCGCGCGGGTGCGCAGCCCCCAGCGGGTGCGGAACAGCCCGATGTCGACGATGACCACGAGCGCGTAGGTGAGGTAGGTGATGATGTTGACGTCGAACAGCGCCGTCCCGATGACCGGGATGTCCCCGAGCAGCGGGATCTTGATCGGCGACAGCGTGTTGCCCGCGTTGTAGGAGTTCGGATCGCTCTGCATGATCGACTGGTAGCCGAGGTTGGTCAGGCCCAGCGCGAACGCGTTCAGGACGACGCCGAGCACCACCTGGTTCACCAGGTAGCGGATCGCGAAGACCGCCAGCAGCACCGCGATCACGGCGCCGCCGAGCATCGCGGCGACCACGCCGATACCGAGATTGCTCGCGGACGAGGCGAACAGGGCGCCGGCGAACGCGCCGAGCAGCATCTGGCCCTCGATCGCCACATTGATGACGCCCGACCGCTCGCAGACGATGCCGGCGAGCGCACCGAGGATGAACGGGATCGCCGACACGATCGTCTGCTGCACCATGCCGGTGAGGCCGAGCGGGTTGTCCGGGTTGCCGGTGGCCATCCAGCACAGGAACGCCAGGACGAACAGCAGCGCCGACACCGACACCGCCACGCGCCACCACGTCCGCCGGTAGCCGACCAGAATCTCGCCGACGCCGAGCGCTGCCACGATCACGCCCATGACCATTGCTGCGCCGCCGCCGGGGAAGCGCAGCACCGGCAGCTGGTACTTGTCGAAGGCCTGCGTGACCTGGAAGGCCGCGTCGCCGTTCTTCGCGCCGAGCCCCCAGGCCAGGAAGATCACGATGCCGGTGACGATCAGCCCGACCCCGCGCAGGATGCGATGGCGCTTCGAAACGGGCGGCTCGACGACTTCGTGCGTGACGACGAGGTCTTCCTCCTCCGCGACCGCGGCGCTCATCCGTTCCACCCCTTCGCGAGCTGGCCGACCGTACTGCCGCCGCCGCGGCCCTTGAGCCGGAAGATCCCGCGCACCAGTGCCGGCGCTGCGATGAACAGCACCATCACCGGTTCGATCACCGACACCACGTCCGGCGGCGTGGTCGTGTAGCTCGAGATCGCGAGCCCGCCGGCGCGGAACGCGCCGAACAGCAGGCCGGCGAGCACCGTCCCGACCGGCGTGCCGCGGCCGAGCAGCGCGACGGTGATCGCGTCGAAGCCGAAACCGCCGTCGACGTCCTGCGTGACGACGTGGCGGGTGCCGAGCACCTGCGAGACGCCGACCAGGCCCGCGAGCGCGCCGGAGATGAGCATGACGGTGAGGTAGCTGCGCTCGATCTTCATGCCGGCGGTGCGCGCGGCGAACGCGTTCGCGCCGACCGCCTTCAGCGTGAACCCCAGGGTCGAGCGCGAGAGCAGCCACCAGCATCCGGCCGCGGCCAGCAGCGCCACGATGATGCCGGAGTGCAGATCCTGGAACAGGTTCGGCAACTGCGCGGACGAGTCGATGAAGCTCGAGGTGGCCTGCGTCGAATGCGGCGCCTGGTATCCGCTGACCCCGAGCAGGTAGCCCAGGAAGTAGTAGGCCACGTAGTTGAGCATGATCGTCGTGATCACCTCGTGCGCGCCGGTGCGGGCCTTCAACCAGCCGACGAGGCCACCCCAGAACGCTCCGCCGACGATGCCCGCCAGCAGCGCGACGATCACGTGGACGCCGATCGGCAGGTGCCAGGCGAAGCCGACGTAGCCGGCGGCAATCGCGCCCATGATCAGCTGACCCTGCACGCCGATGTTGAACAGCCCGGCGCGGAAGGCGACCGACACGGCCAGGCCGCCGAGGATCAGCGGCGCGGCGTTGACCAGCGTGTCCGAGATCGGCAGGAAGATCGGCACGCCGCCGTTGGAGTACAGCGAGTTGGTGTTGAAGATCGCCCCGCGGAACAACGCCGAGTACGCCGCCGCGATCGCCTTCCACGCGGCGCTGAGCGTGTCGGTCGGGTGCTGGAAGAAGTAGTGCGAGGCGGCACGGGTCGGCGCGTCCGCGATGGCGATGAGGATCGCACCGAACACCAGCGCGCAGACGAACGCGAGCAGCGTGACCACCCACGTCTGGCCGTAGAGGTAGGCGTCGACCATGCGACGCCCGACTCCCGGCCGGCGCTGCGGCAGCTGCTCGTCGCCGTTCGCGCGGTCCGGCTCGGCGGCGCCCTTGTCGTCCTTGCCCAGCGAGATGCTCATGCCGCGCCCCCCTGCGGCTCGGTCCGGTCGTCGGTCGCGCCCGCCATCAGCAGCCCCAGCTCCTCGGCGCCTGCGTCGGCGCCCACTTCCCCGGCGATCCGGCCCCGGTACATCACCGCGATCCGGTCGGCGAGCCCGAGAACCTCGTCCAGCTCGGTCGAGACGAGGACGACGGCGGTGCCCTTGTCGCGCTCGGCCACGATGCGGCGGTGTACGAACTCCATCGAACCGACGTCCAGCCCGCGGGTCGGCTGGGCGACGATCAACAGTTTCAGCGGACGGGACAGCTCGCGCGCCAGCACGACCTTCTGCTGGTTGCCGCCGGACAGCGTGCCGGCAGGGGCCGCGACCACCGGGGGACGCACGTCGAACTCCTGGACGCGCTGCTGGGCGTTGCGCTCGATCGCGCCCAGCGCCAGCGTGCCGCGCGTGGCGAACGGCGCCTTGTCGTGCATGTCGAGCACGAGATTCTGCGCGACCGAGAACGAGCCGATCAGGCCGTCGTGCAGCCGGTCCTCCGGCACGTAGCCGACGCCGAGCTCGAGGATCTCGTCGGTGCTCATGGTCGTCACGGCCCGTCCGGAGATCCGGATCGTGCCGGCGGCCGGCGTCTCGAGCCCGACCAGCGACTCGGTGAGCTCGGTCTGGCCGTTGCCCTGCACACCCGCGATCGCGTAGATCTCGCCGCCGCGGACGGTGAAGCTGACGTCGTCGACGAGCACCACGCCGTAGGTGTCGACGACCCGCAGGCCCTCGACCTCGAGCACCGGGTCGCCCGGCTTCGCAGCCTCCTTGTCGATGACCAGCTGCACCGGCCGGCCGACCATCATCGCGGCGAGTTCGGACGCCGACGCGGTCGGTTCCGCGGTGCCGACGACCTTGCCGCGGCGGATGACGGTGATGCGGTCGGCGACGGCGCGCACCTCGTTGAGCTTGTGGCTGATGAACACGATGGACGTCCCGGCGTCGCGGAGCGACTTCATCACGGTGATCAGGTCCTCGGTCTCGCGGGGGGTGAGGACCGCGGTCGGCTCGTCGAGCACCAGCAGCTTCGCGTCGCGCGTGAGCGCCTTGAGGATCTCGACGCGCTGCTGGACGCCGACCGGCAGGTCGGCCACGAGCGCGTCCGGCGGGACGTCCAGGCCGTAGCGGCGCGACACCTCGGCGACCTCGCGACGCGCGCGGCGGCGGGCGAGGAACCCGAGCCGGCTGCGTTCGTGGCCGAGCATCACGTTCTCGGTCACCGTGAAGACCGGGATGAGCATGAAGTGCTGGTGCACCATGCCGATGCCGGCGGCCATCGCATCACCGGGGCCGCGGAAGCGCACCGGCGCGTCGTCGACGACGATCTCGCCCTCGTCCGGTTCGTAGAGGCCGTAGAGGACGTTCATCAGCGTCGACTTACCGGCGCCGTTCTCACCGAGCAGGGCATGGATCTCGCCCGGCTCGACGACGAGGTCGACGGCGTCGTTGGCGGTCAGCGGGCCGAAACGCTTGGTGATGCCCCGAAGTTCGAGTTTCACAACGGTCGTTCCTTCACGTGCTTACGGGCGCAACGCACAGGGCGGGTGAGACCCGATGAGGGTCTCACCCGCCGCCGTGCAGCGAAACGTCAGGCCTTGGGCTGACTGGGTGAGGTGATCTTGATGCTGCCGCTCTCGATGCCGGCCTTCACCTTGGCCAGCTGCGACTTCAGGTCACTCGGCACCTTCGACTCGAAGTCGTGGAACGGGGCGAGCCCCGTGCCGCCGTTTTTCAGCGTGCCGACGTAGGACCCGGTCGGGAACGTGCCCGACGCGACCGTGTGCAAGTAGGTCTGCACCGAGGTGGTCAGGCCCTTGGTGACGCTGCTGATGAAGTACTTGCAGTACTGCGCGGCCGAGACGCAGCCGTCGGTGTCGACCCAGATGACGTTGGCGTGGCCCTGGCTCGCCTGCGCGGCCGCACCGGCACCGAGGCCGGCGCCACCGGCGACCGGGAAGATGATGTCGGCGCCCTGGTTGACGAACGTCTGGCTGATCTGCTTGCCCTTGTTCTGGTCGGTGAACGACTGGGAGAAGGTGCCCGCCTTGGGGTTCTTCTCGTTCCAGCCCAGGACCTGGACGTTCTTGCTGTTCTGCTGGTTGTAGTACTGGACGCCTTCCCAGAAGCCGTCCATGTAGATCGTCACCGGCGGGATGTTGAGCCCGCCCCAGGTGGCGACCTTGCCGGTCTTGGTCATGCCCGCGGCGAGGTAGCCGCCGAGGAAGGCGCCCTGCGCGGTGTTGAACTGGATGCCGTAGGAGTTCGGCCCCTGCGAGGCAAAGTCCACCTCGGCGTAGTGCACCTTCGGGTTGGCCTTGGCGATGGCCTTGACGTTGGCGAACATCAGGCCGCCGACGGCGATGACGGGGTTACAACCCTTGCTCGTCTCGTTGCGCAGGTTCGGCGTGTAGTCGTTACCGGAGTTGGACGGCACGTAGGAGACCTTGATGTTCGGGTTCGCCTTGGCCGCGTTCTGCATGCCGGCCCACGAGGACTGGTTGAACGACTTGTCGTTGACGCCACCGGTGTCGAGCACCATGCAGGCGTTGATCGTCTTGCCGGTGCTGGTGTTCGAGGACGAGCTCGTCACCGAACTGGAGTTGCCGCCGGACGGCTGGCTTGATGAACCAGTGGTGCCGCCCCCGGCGTTGCCGCCGCCGTTGCTCTTGCTGCCGCATGCGGACAGGGCCAGCGTGACTGCTGCCACCCCCGCGATCACGGCGCTGGTACGCAGACCACGCACGTTAGAAATCCCTTCGAGAACCGGCATCGTCGACCCGCCGGGCTGCCATATCTGCGACACGGTATCGGTGGCGGGGGCGCCCGCAAGGGGTTGGGGCGTCATGATCCGGAACTCGTGACCCGTTCGTTGCCGAGCCGGTGTTCCGAAATGCGAGGTAGCGTCGAAATCGTGTTTACGACCCGGCCCGAATTGCAGGGCAGCGTGGGAATGGTGTCCTCGACCCACTGGCTGGCCTCCGCGGTGGGGATGGCCCGGCTGGAGGCGGGGGGCAACGCCTTCGACGCCGCCGTCGCGGCCGGGTTCACCCTGCAGGTCGCCGAACCGCACCTGAACGGGCCCGGCGGCGACCTCCCGCTGATCTTCGCCGGCCCCGACCTGCCGCCCACCGTGCTGTCCGGGCAGGGCCCGGCGCCGGCCGGCGCCACCGTCGCGCACTTCCGCGGGCTCGGGCTCGACCTCATTCCCGGTTCCGGGCTGCTCGCGGCGGCGATCCCCGGCAGCACCGCGGCGTGGCTGACCCTGCTGCGCGACCACGGCACGGCCCGGCTGCGCGACGTGCTGGAGCCGGCCGTCCACTACGCCCGGACCGGCGTCCCGCGGTTGCCGCAGATCGCCGCGACGATCGCCCGGGTGGCCGACCTGTTCCGCGACCAGTGGCCCACCTCGGCCGCGGTGTACCTCGGCAGCACCGGCCCGCTGCGCAACGCGGCGTGGGCGGCGACGCTGCGCCGGCTGATCGACGAGGCCGAGCGTGCGACCGGTGACCGGGACGCCCAGATCCAGCATGCCCTCGACTCGTGGCAGCGCGGGTTCGTCGCGGCCGAGATCGACGCCTTCGCCCGTACCCCGCTGTGGGACTCCTCCGGCGAGCGGCACGCCGGCGTGCTGACCGCCGACGATCTGGCCGGCTGGGCGCCGGGCTACGAGCGCCCGGTCGGCTACGACTTCGGCGGGCTGACGGTCTGCAAGACCGGCCCGTGGGGCCAGGGCCCGGTGCTGCTGCAGCAGCTCGCGCTGCTCGACGGCTTCGGCGAGCTCACGCCGGGCACCGCCGAGTTCGTCCACACCGTCGTCGAGTGCGCGAAGCTCGCCTTCGCCGACCGCGAAGCCTGGTACGGCGACTCGCCGGAGGTGCCGATCGACGCGCTGCTCTCGGCCGCGTACAACGCCGCGCGGCGCGAGCTCGTCGGGAACACCGCGGACGGCTCGCTGCGTCCGGGCACCCCGCTCGGGCGCACCCCGATGCTGCCCGACCTGGTGCTGTCGGCGGCCGAGCGCGCCGACAGCCCGGACGAGTACGACCCGACCACGTCCGAGCCGACCGTGTCGCGCACCGGCGAGTCGCGCGGCGACACCTGTCACGTGAGCGTCGCCGACCGGTTCGGCAACCTGGTGGCCGCCACGCCCAGCGGTGGCTGGCTGCACTCGTCACCGGTCATCCCGGGGCTGGGATTCCCGCTGGGCACCCGAGTGCAGATGGCGTGGCTGCAGGAGGGGCTGCCGAACACGCTGCGGCCCGGCGCCCGGCCGCGCACGACGCTCTCGCCGAGCCTGGCGCTGCGCGAGGGGCGTCCGGCGCTCGCCTTCGGCACGCCCGGCGGCGACCAGCAGGACCAGTGGCAGCTGGGCTTCCTGCTCAACCACGTGCTCGGCGGCCTGAACCTGCAGGAGGCGATCGACGCGCCGGCCTTCCACAGCACGCACTTCCCGAGCTCGTTCTACCCGCGCGAGTCGCACCCGCGGCAGGTGGTCGTCGAGGAGCGCTTCGGTGCCGACGTCATCGCCGACCTGCGCCGCCGCGGTCACGAGGTGGTCGTGAGCGCGCCCTGGTCGCTCGGCCGGATGTGCGCGGTGAGTCGCGATGACGACGGCACGCTGCGCGCGGGCGCCAACCCGCGCGGCATGCAGGGTTACGCGGTCGGCCGCTGATCGTCGAACTCGGCGGCGACCTGGTGTAGCGCAGCGCTGATCTCGGCGAGCACGCCGGGCGGGTAGTGATTGTCCGGCGGCATCAGCATCGGCCAGAAGGTGCGCTGGTAGTCGCCGGCCAGCACGTCCAGGCGGTGCGTGACCTCGCGCGACGGGTCCCACAACCCCTCGGGCGCGTCGTCGAGCGGTACGGCGATCCCGATGACGTCTCTGACGAGGCTGATGAACTTGCGGGCATCAGCGGCGCGGGCCGCGTCGAGCAGCCAGTCCCACGTCTCGTGCGCCGAACGGCCCATCCGCTGTGCCCATGACCGGTCCCGGTCGTTCCCGGCGATGCTCACCAGCTCGTCGAACGCGGCGACGACGGCGCGGGCCTCGGTCAGCAGGCGCCGGAGGTCGGCCGGGCCGTGCGGCGGCGGCGTCACGATGCGTGCTCGGTGCGTTTGCGCCGCAACCCGTAGGCCGTGGCGGCGGCTCCGGCGACCGCGCCGGCCCCGACCAGGGCGGCGCCGACCGTGGCGGGCGAGAGTGCCGGCTGGTCCGCGTCCTCATGCGAAGGCTCGCGGTGCACCGGCACCGACGCCTCGGGCAGGTCGTGGACGAGGGTGGCCTCGGCCGTCCAGGCAGCGCTGAACAGCATCCAGCGGCTCACCAACTGGATCCAGACCAGCACCGCCAGCAGGCTGGCGAAGGGACCGGCGGTGGCGCTGCTCGCGAACGACGACACGGTGTACGTCCCGACGATCTTCAACACCTCGAACCCGACCGCGGCGAGCAACGACCCGCGTATCCCCACGCGCGGCGGCACATCGACGTTGGGCATCCGCACCAGCACGAAGAAGAACAGCACCGCGTCGGCGACGAGGGCAATGGCGATCCCGACGATGCCGAGCAGCGTGCCCATGCCCGGCACGTTGCCCAGGCCGAGCGCGGTGAGGATCTCGCTGGTGAACGCGGCCCATCCGGCGGTGATGCCGAGCGAGACGAGAACGGCCACGCCCAACCCGACGAGGATGCCCAGGTTCACCAGCCGTTGACGGACCGGATTCTGCTTCGGCGGCGTCCGCTTCCAGATCGCGTCGAGCGCCGCGCGCAGGTTGGCGATCCAGCCGAGTCCGGTCAGCAGCACGCCACCCAGACCGATCAGGCCGACGGCGGCGCGCGCGTCGACCGCGGAGTTGATCGAGTCCTTCAACGTCTGCCCGACCTGGCCGGGGGCGTTGGCCGTGATCTTGTCGAACAGGCTGTGCAGCGTGTCCGGGTGCGCGTGCAGCACGAAGCCGAGCACCGCCACGGCCAGCAGCAGCATCGGGAACAGCGCGAGGAAGCTGAAGTAGGTGATCGCCGCCGCGTAGAGGTTGCCGTTGGTCACCCGCAACCGCTCCCACGCAGCGACGAACAGCTTCACCCAGGGACGTTTCATGCCTGGGGATGTACCCAATTCGGGTCGCGGGTCAGTGCGCGCCCCCTCCCAGCGGGAACTCGCGGTGCCAGTGCCAGCGGTGATCGGCGTCGCGGGAGAACAGCACGAAGCTGGTCACCTCGAACCGCGCGATGAACCCGGCCAGCCCGTCGTAGGCGGCGTCCATGCCCGCGTCGTCGACGTCGTGGGCGACGGTGACGTGCGGGTGGTAGGGGTAGTCGAGCTCGCGCTCGAGCGGGCCGCGGCGGATCGCGACCTCCAGCTCCTCGCAGTCGCCCACTCCGCGCGCGACCTGGACGAACACGACGGGCGTGGTGGGACGGAACGTGCCGGTGCCGGCGAGGTGCATGAGGAACGGCCGGGCGTGCTCGGCGACGTCGGCGAGGTGTTTCTCGACGTCGGGCAGATCGCTGTGCTCGACCGCGGTCGGCGGCAGCAGCGTGACGTGCGGGAACACCGAGTCGGCGGACGGGTCGCCCACCCGCCGGCGCCACGAGGTCAGCACGGTCGCGTGCGGCTGCGGGATCGCCACCGCGACCCCGAGCAGCAGCCGGTCGTCGGTCATGGGGCCGCGGGGGGCAGGAACCCGACGCGGGCGTAGGTGTCGGCGAGCGTGCCGCTGGCGACTTCGCGGGCCCGCTCGGCTCCCGCGGCGAGGATGCGGTCCAGCTCGGCCGGGTCGTCGAGCAGCTCGCGGGTGCGCGCGGCGAAGGGCTCGGCGAAGGCGACGACAGCCTCGGCGACCGCGACCTTGAGCGCGCCGTAGCCCTGACCCTCGAAGTCCTTGGCGGCGTCCTCGGGGGCCCGGTCGGTGACCGCGGCGAGGATCGCCAGCAGGTTCGACACGCCCGCCTTGGCCGCCGGGTCGTAGCGGACCTCGGTGTCGGCGTCGGTGACCGCCCGCTTGATCTTCTTGGTGAGCGCGGACGGCGCGTCGAGCAGGTTCAGCGTGCCTGCATCGCCCAGCGACTTCGACATCTTCGCGGTGGGTTCCTGCAGGTCGAGCACCTTGGCCGTCCCGGCCGGGATGAACGCGTCCGGCACGGTGAAGGTGTCGCCGTAGCGGGTGTTGAAGCGTTGCGCGAGATTGCGGGTCAGCTCGAGGTGCTGGCGCTGGTCCTCACCGACCGGGACCCGGTGGGCCTGGTAGAGCAGGATGTCGGCGGCCTGCAGCACCGGGTAGGTGAACAGGCCCACCGAGTAGTGCTCGGCGCCGCTGCGGGCCGACTTGTCCTTGAACTGGGTCATCCGGCTGGCCTCGCCGAAGCCGGTCAGGCACTCGAGCACCCAGGACAACTGGGCGTGCTCGGGCACGTGGCTCTGGACGAACAGGGCGCACCGGTCGGGATCGAGGCCGGCGGCGAGCAGCTGCGCGGCCGAGATCCGGGTACGGCGGGTGAGTTCGGCCGGCGGTGGCGGCTCGAGGGTGATCGCGTGCAGGTCGACGACGCAGTAATAGGCGTCGTGGTCGTCCTGCAGGGCGACCCACTGCTTGATCGCGCCGAGGTAGTTCCCGAGGTGGAAGGAATCGGCGGTGGGCTGGATGCCCGAGAGCACGCGCGGCAGGGACTCAGCCATGATGCTCGATTGTGGCACCCTCCGGATCGGGGTTCGACCGCACGGGCGGATCGTGCGCTTCGCCGCGGTCGGGCCGCGGCGGCGTCACCCGCACCCGGGCCACCCGGCGGCCGTCGATCTCGACGACGTCGAGCAGGTAGTCCTCGTGCGTGACCCGGTCGTGCGCCTGCGGCAGCCGGCCGAGCTCGGCCATCACCCAGCCGCCGAGCGTGGCATAGGGCCCCTCGGGCAGCTCCAGGCCGGTGATCTCGGCGACCTCGTCCAGGTTCTCCTTGCCGTCGAGCTCCACGACACCACCGGAGAGCCGGCGCGGCTCGTCGGCGCCCGGCCCGCCGCCCTCGTCGCGGATGTCACCGATGACCTCTTCGACGAGGTCCTCGAGGGTGACGATGCCGTCCGTGCCGCCGTACTCGTCGACCACGACGGCGAGGTGGCGCCCCTCGCGGCGCATCTCGGACAGCGCGTTGAGCACCCGCTTGGTGGCGGGCATGACCTTCACGTCGCGGGCCAGGCTGCCGACCGTCCGGTCGCGCGAGGAGCGTGGGTCGCCGAGCAGAAGATCGCGGATGTGGACGTAGCCCTGCACCTCGTCGTAGGTGCGCCCGACCACGGGGTAGCGCTCGTGCGGGGTCTCGGTGGCGATCTTGGTGGCCTTGCTGACCGTCATCGAGGCCTCGAGGAACACCACGTCCGTCCGCGGCACCATGATCTCGCCGATGGAGCGCTCGCCGGCGGCGAAGACGTCGTCGATGAGGCGGCGCTCGTCGCTGGACAGCGACTCGTGCGCCGCGACCAGGCCGCGCAGCTCGTCCTGGGTGATCGGTTCGCGGCCCGCGTTCGGGTCGCCCCCGAGCAGCCGCACCAGGACGTTGGTCGAGTGCGACAGCAGCCAGATCACCGGACGGAAGAACCCGGCGATGCGGTTGAGCGGCGGCCCGAACAGCTTGGCGGCGCCCTCGGTGCGCTGCAGCGCGAGCCGTTTCGGGGCGAGCTCGCCGACGACGAGGGTGACGAACGTGATCAGCAGCGTGACGCCCACGACGCCGGTCGCGGCGGCCAGCCCGTCGCTCCAGCCGTGGCTGATGAGGAAGGTCTTCGCTGCGTCCGACAGCGTGACCGCGCCGAACGCGCTGGACAGCAGGGCGGTCGTGGTGACGCCGATCTGCACCGCGGCGAGGAACCGGTTCGGGTCGCTGACGAGCCGCGCGACGATCGCGCCGCGCCGGCCGGACTCGGCCAGAGCGCGGACCTGCCCCTCGCGCAGTGAGACGAGCGCGATCTCGGCGGCGACGAACAGCGCCTCGATCATGATCAGCAACAGCACGATGCCGATGTTGATCAGCGTCATTCCAGACACGCTCAGCTCGCCTCAGTGCAGTCGTGGCCCAGCGGAGCAATGAGCAGCTTGCTTCCGGTCGGCACGCGTCCAGTGTAGGGAGTGCGAGCAGATGGCTCAGGCGCTCGCGGCCTGCTCGGTGTCGACGCCGCCGACCAGCGTGAGCGGGATCCGGGCGGACGGGGCGCTGCCGCGCAGCAGGATCCGGGCGACGTGCTTGGGGTCGTCCCACATCGGGACGTGGCCGACCCCGCGCATGGTGACGTGCTCGGCGTGCGGCAGCACGGCCCGGGCGACCTCCGCCTGCCAGGGCGGCAGGATCAGGTCACGGGCCGCCCAGGCGATGGTGACTGGCACGTCGGGCGCGATCTCGCCGGTGAACGGGGTCGCGGCGTCCAGCAGCACGCGCAGGGCCGGAAGCGAGCGGCGGAACCCCCGCACGTCGCCAAGGGCCGCATCGGCCGGCACCCGGGCCGGATGCGACATCAGCGCGGTGTAGACCACCCGGCGGCCAGTGCGGCTGAAGGCGAGCCGGTCGGCGCGCGCGCCGAGCCGCTCGACGACCGAGGCCGCCGAGGTGAAGATGCGCCGGGTGTGCACGAAGGACGCGTCGGTGCGCCAGAACCCGGCCGGTGAGAAGGCGGTGACGCTGCGCGCGTGGCCGTTGACGGCGGCCTCGAGCGCGATGCGCGCGCCGAGGGAGTTGCCTGCCACGTGCGGCAGGTTCGCACCGTTCAGCCCCTCCCGGTCGAGGAACTGCTTGAACTCATCACGCAGCACGTCCGGGACGGGCCGGGCGTCGGTGACGAGGTCCGGCGACTGCCCGTGGCCGGGGAGGTCCACGAGGATGACCTCGCGATGCGCGGCGAGCTGGTCGAGGACGGGGTACCACGCCTGCCGGCGATGGGTGAGGCCGTGGATGAGCACCAGCGGCTCGCCCGATCCGTGCCGCTCGCAGGCGAGCATGCGCTCTCCGTCCGTGGGGTTTCACAAGCTGTGCGCAAGTGATAACCCGGACGATACCTACCTGTAACGCGGCGTTCCAAGTGACCCCCCTCACGTCCTCTCCCCCGAGTTGTCCGTGTGTCGCGCGCACATGACGTCGCGACACACGGAC